>JANPHH010000270.1:0-27822 GCA_031424375.1 Chthoniobacter sp.
CCGACTCGCAGGTTCCGATGAAAATGCGCTCGTGAATGCTCCAGGTTGCTGGAGCTGTGAGTGCTCCAGCTTGCTGGAGCTTTGGAGGCGGCAGCTTGCTGCCCGTGGCGCGGAGCGGTCTCCGCAGGCCATGCGCTCCCCCACCGCGGAGCAAGCTCCGCCGCACCGCGAAAGCGGGAGCAAGCTCCCGCAGTCACACGGAGCAAGCTCCCGCAGTCACACGGAGCAAGCTCCAGCAGTCACAGGGAGCAAGCTCCCGCACTTCCCGGCGCCGGATCGGCAGCCCGGCGGCTGCACTTTCCCGATGCAAAACCCGGCGCGGTGCGTAATCTCGCCGCCCCATGTCACACGCAGCCGCCTCTTCCACTCGCGAACTCTACGACCGGTATGTCATCCCGACTTACGGTCGATTTGAGCTGAAGCTGGCGCGGGGGCTCGGGAGCGAGGTGTGGGATGAAGCGGGCAAGCGTTATCTGGACTTCGGCGCGGGGATCGCGGTGACGTCGATCGGGCACTGTCATCCGCGCGTGATCGCGAAGATGCAGGCGCAGATGGCGACGCTGGTTCACACGTCGAATCTCTATTTCACCCGCCCGCAGGCCGAGCTGGCCGAACGGCTCGTGCGGCTGACCTGCGCGCCGGACGAACCGCGCGGGAAGGTCTTTTTTTGCAATAGCGGCGCGGAGGCGAACGAGGCGCTCTACAAGCTGGCGCGGAAGTTTGGCAATGAAGGGGTGCCCCTGCCGCCCACGCACACCACAGGCGAACTGGTCCGCTCGGACGCCTGCCGGCACACCGTCCTGACGATGAACGGCTCGTTTCACGGGCGCACCCTGGCTGGCATCGCGGCGACCGGGCAGGAGAAGGTGAAAAAGGGCTTCGAACCGCTGGTGGAGGGCTTCGAGCAGGTGAATTACAACGACGGCCCCGCTCTCCTCGACGCGTTGCAAAACCCGGGCATCGCCGCAGTGCTTTTCGAGCCGGTGCAGGGCGAGCGCGGCATTTACCCGGCGTCGCCGGAATACCTCCGGTTGGCCCGCGAACTCTGCGATCGGCATCACGCGCTGCTGATGCTCGACGAAGTGCAATGCGGTCTCGGACGCACCGGCGACTGGTGCGGCTGGAAGACGCTCGCTGGCGACGATCTCATGCCGGATGCGGTGAGCTGGGCGAAAGGGATCGCGGGCGGTTTTCCGCTTGGGGCGATCTGGGTGAGCGACCGGCCGGTGACGCTCAAGACGGGCGCGACCATTCCGCTCTGCGATTTGCTCGGGCCGGGTTCGCACGGCACGACGTTCGGGGGCACGCCGCTGGTCAGCACGGGCGCCCTGGAAGTCCTGAGCGTGATCGAAGACGAGGGCATGCTGGAGAATGCGCGCGCGCTCGGTCCCTATGCGGTGGCGGCAATCCGGGCGATCGACTCCCCGCTGGTGAAGGAAGTGCGCGGCGTGGGGTTGATGCTCGCTTTCGAGTTGGTGGCGGATTTCGCGGAGCGTGTGCCGGCGGCGAAGCAGCGCGGCGCGAGCCTTTATGTCGTCGACCTCCTTCATGAAGCCGGTCTGCTCACCGTGCCGAGTGGCGCGCAGGCGATCCGCTGGCTGCCACCGCTGAATGTCAGCCGCGCGGAGATCGACGAAGCCGCGGAGATTCTGCGCCGCGTGCTCGCGGCGCTCGTCTAGCTCAGCGCGAACCCACGCAGCGGAGAATCAGATTCACCACCGGCGCCGGCACGTACCAGCGGGAACGCTCCATGACTCATCTCACTGCCCTGACCGGGGCCGCTCCCATTCGCCGCGAGCGCGATCTTTGCCGCAGGCAGCGTGGGCTTCGGAGCGGGCGCTCAAGGAGCGGCGAAGTCCACTTCGCCGAGCCACCCCCGCGCAAAGCGCCGCTTCAAAAACGTGGACGCTTCCGGCGTATCGGGGTTCTGCGGCGAACTGGAGTTCGCCGCTCCTTGTCCGATCCCGATCGTCCACCCCGTCAGACCTCGTGGACACGGAAGTCGCCGGTGAGGCCGATGAGGCGGTCGTCGGTGCCGGCGGAGGGAGTGAGCGGGATGAGCGTGCCGTCGATCTTCAGGCTGCCGATCTGGCCGGCGACAAAGCCGTAGTGATCGGTGCCGCCGGTGCTGCCGCGGATCGCGCCGCCGATGGTGATGCTGGCGATCTTCGGAACGATGAGGGTCGTGCTGTAGTTGTTGTCGTGGGAATCGCCGAAGTTGAAGTTGTCGAACCCGTCGCCGGTGCCACCGAGCACGTCGTCAGTGCCGAGATTGCGCACCCCGGCGACGATGCTGCTGGCGCTCCAGCTTCCGCCGACCTTGACGGCGCCGATGCCCGCGGCGGCATTCTCGGCGACGTTGCCGACGCCGAAGCCGGCGAGGATCTGCGCCCGCGACACACTGCCGCCGACGGTCAGGGACACGATGGCGTTGCCGCCGGTGGGGGCGCCCTTTGCGCGGATGATGAAATCGCCACCGCCACCGGAGAAAATGTCTCCGCCGATTTTCACCGGGCCCAGCGTTCCCCCGACGAGGATCGAGCCGCAGAAAGTATTGAATCCGGCCGAAGCGTTGCCGGCCACGGTGACACTGGCGATGTTGCCCTCGAAGGAGCGGATCTCTCCGGACTCGTCGGTGGTGTCATCGGTCCCGCCCCCGCTGAGGCTGCCTCCGATCTTGATCGCGCCGATGTTGCCGGTGCCGAGGATGTTGCCGCTGCGATCACCCTTGCCGCCGATAAGGGAGGAGCCCAGCGTGACCGTGCCCAGGCTGTCGCCAAAGATCTGGCCGGAATCGTCACCATCGCCGCCCTGGAGGTAGGTGCCCACTTTGAGGTTCCCGATCGGACCCGAGCTGTTGATCGTGCCGCTGCTTTCGCCATCGCCGCCGAAGATGGCATTGCCGATGGTGACCGGGCCGATCTTTCCACCGAAGATATTGCCGGTGAATTTTGCGGTGCCGCCGAAAAGGTTCCCGCCGACCACGATGGAGGCGATGGAATTGCCGAAGACCTGGCCGGAGTTCATCTCGGTGCCGCCGAGGATGGACCCGCGAATCGTGACCGCGCCAACCTTGCCGAAGTCGCTGCCGATGAGGCCGCTCGATGCTTTGTTGCCGCTGAGTGAACCGAGGATGGTCACTTTCCCGACATCGCCGCCGGCAATGATGTTTCCCGTCGAGGCTCCGCTGCCAGCCACGACGCTCCCGCCCACGAAAATGCTGGCGAGCCTGGCATCGGCGCCGGTCGGAGCCTGCACTTCGAAGCTCGCGCCGGAGAATTCGGTCCTCACGATCAGGGGGCCGGCTGAGCCGGTGATGATGCTGCCTACCGAGATGTCGCCCGCGATGGTATCGGCGACGCCGAAGGAGGTGACGGTGAGGCTCTTCAGGCCTCCGTTGGTGAGCGTGGTGTCACCGGCGATGATCGTCGAGAGGTCGCCCTTGATATTGACCGCGCCGAGGTCGATGCCCGTGGCGTCGATCGTGCCGACGGTGGTAAGACCGTCGCCATCTCCATTCACCGCCACGGAGACGGAGATGGAGGTGCCGCTGGCTGCGGTGAGGCCGGCGAGTTTGATCTGATCGAGCGTGTCGCTCCCGCCGCTGGCCGTGGTGAGCAGAATGGTGGCGAGATTCGCGGAGGTCAGGATCGGTTTGCTGAACCGTACGGTCACGAGGTCGCCGTCGAGGTCGGTGTATTTCGCGGTGGTGGGGGAAACGAAAACTGCGGCGGGGGCGATGCGCGCCTCGAGGAGTTCGATGATGGAATAGGGAACCGGTGACATTTTCGACCCTTAGCGGAGCAGGTCGGCGGTCGTCTAGCGATCGTTCGACTTTGTTCCCTCCCCCCGCGCACCCGTGGGCCGTCCTTTGTCCCGAGCCCTGCTGGCTGACAGGTTGGGATGCGCCCCCGTGGTCGCCGCCTGCGGTCACTTTCGCAGGACCCGCACGCGGTGCGTCTCGCTGTCGCCGATGTAGACCGCGCCGTCCTTGTCGACGAAGATGCCATGCAACCGCGCCGTCTTGCATTGGAGCGGATCTCCGTCCGGGCCGTCGCCTTTTTCACCCGTGCCTGCCATGAGGAGAAGGTGTCCGGTTTTCGCCTCCACCATCCGCACGCTGTGGCTCTCGGTGTCGGCGAGCCAGGCGTTTCCAGCCGCGTCGATCGCGATGCCTTTGGGGCCGGAAAGCGTCGCCGCTTTCGCCGGGCCGCCGTTGCCGGTGAAGCCCTTCTTTCCCGTGCCGGCGATGAGGTGAATGTTGCCCGCTTTCAGATCGAAGCGGAACACCTGGTTGCCCTCGCGGGTCACGAGCCAGAGGTCGCCTTTCGCGTCGAAGTCGATGGAGCGCGGTCCCTTCAACGGCGTGCCCGCGATCGGCGCGAGGTCGGGCGTGTCGCCGGGTTTGCCGGTGCCGGCAAAGGTGCTGATCGTTCCGGTCTTCATCTCCACGCGGCGGATGACGTTGTTCCCGATGTCGCAGATGTAGAGGTGCTCGCCCGTCGGACCGAACTGGATGCTGTGCGGCTGCTTCAGCTGGGCCTGCGCTGCGGGTCCGCCATCGCCGCCGTAGCCGGGCTGGCCGGTGCCGGCGAAGGTGGTGATGATCTGCGTCTTCGCGTCCACGCGGCGAATTGCGTGGTTGGTCATGTCGGCGATGTAGTAGTTGCCGGCTTTGTCGAAGCGGATTTCGTGCGGGAGATTGAAGGTCGCAGCGAGCGCGGGACCGCCGTCGCCGGTGTATCCTTTTTTGCCCGTCCCGGCCATGTTCACGAGCTTTCCATCGGAGGTGATCTTGCTGATCCTCTGGCCGGTGTATTGGGTGAACCAGAGCGCGCCATCGGGGCCGCGCTGCACACCGAATGGATTGTCGATCTGTGCCGCCGTGGCCGGACCGCCCTCGCCGGAGGAGCCTGGACTGCCATTGCCGGCGACGGTGGAAATCGTGGCCGCGCCGAGCGGGTCGACGACGAACAACAATGCGAAGAAGCAAAACAGAACACGGAGGGACATGGGGTGGAATAGAACGAACCGTATGGCGCAAGTCGAGACGTGAACCCGGAGAGGAAGGACCAAGGGAAGCTTCCCGCAACTCCGGCGGGTGCCGCGGGTTTAGGAGCACGTCGATCCCGCCCTCGCGGCGGAATTCTTTCCGACTAAGGAACGCCGCCGTGCGGCGCTTACACCAGCAATTCAGCCCCTCGACCTATGGACATCACTCAGCATCAACCCAGCGCCGCCGATTTCTGTTCGACGCGTCGGCAATTCCTCAACCGCTTCGGCTTGGGCTTCGGCGCGCTCAGCCTCGCCAGCCTGCTCGGCGACTCGCTCAGCACCACCGCGCACGCCGTGCCGAATCTCTCGCCGCTCGCGCCGAAAGCTCCGATGTTTCCCGGCAAGGCAAAGCGAGTCATCCATATCTTCACGCAAGGCGGGCCGTCGCACATCGACACGTGGGATCCGAAGCCGGAGATGGCCAAGCACGCGGGGCAGGATGTGAAACTGATCGGCGGTGTGCCGTTGCCGACGCAGTTTGCTTTCAAGAAAATGGGGCAGAGCGGAACCGAGGTCAGCGAGATCTTCCCGCACATCGGCGAGAGCATCGATGACATCGCGGTGATCCGCTCGATGACCACGGACATCCCGGCGCATGAATTCGCGACGCTGATGATGAACACCGGATCGGGCCGGCTGGTGAAGCCATCGATGGGCTCGTGGGTGCTCTATGGTCTGGGTGCGGAAAACCAAAATCTTCCCGGATTCATCGCCCTCGGCGGCGGGCTCGGCGGCGCTTCGAACTGGCGCTCGGCCTTTCTGCCCGGTGCCTTTCAAGGGACGCTGGTCGGCAATGTCAGCGCGCCGGCCGACAAGATCATCGAAAACATTCGCAGCCAGTATGCGACGCGCAATCAGCAGCGCCGGCAGCTCGATGTGCTCAAGGAAATGAACGAGCTGCACTCCACGCAACTCGCTCGCGAATCCGTGCTCGATGCGCGCATCCAATCCTTCGAACTCGCCTTCAAGATGCAGACCGAGGCGACCGATGCATTCGACGTAACCAAGGAGCCACAAAAGATCCGCGACATGTATGGCGACAGCGAGATCGGCCGCCGCATGCTGATCTCCCGTCGACTCGTGGAGAATGGCGTCCGGTTCGTGCAGGTCTGGGCGGGTGGTTGGGATCACCACAGCGATGTGAAAGGCAATCTGCGGAAGCAGGCGGAGTCGGTCGATCAGCCGATCGGCGCGCTACTCAAGGATCTCAAGCAACGCGGGATGCTCGAGGATACGCTCGTCGTCTGGGGCGGTGAATTCGGTCGCACTCCGCGCCACGACAAGGGCGCCCGCGGCGAACCCGGTCGTGATCATCATCACCGCGCGTTCTGCTCGTGGATGGCCGGCGGCGGGATCAAGGGCGGACAGGTCTACGGCTCGACGGATGAGTTCGGCTACGATGTGGCGGAGAACAAAGTCCACGTCCACGACCAGCACGCCACGATCCTGAATCTGCTCGGGTTCGATCACGAGAAGCTGACCTATCGCTACAACGGCCGCGACTTCCGCCTCACCGATGTCTACGGCAACGTGGTCAAGGATCTCATCGCTTAATTCCACCATGAGTCACCGTTTGTCCCGCGCCTGCGCGCTCACCGTGGTCGCAGGTTTTGGCGCCGCATTTTCCGCTCATGCCGGTGCGCCATCCGACCTCGCGCAGCTCGATTTTTTCGAGAAGAAGATCCGGCCTGTGCTCGTGCAGGAGTGCTATGAGTGCCACAGCAACGACGCCAAGAAGATCAAGGGTGGCCTGACCCTCGACACCCGCGAAGGTGTGATGAAGGGCGGCGACAGTGGTCCCGCGGTGGTGCCGGGCAAGCCAAACAAGAGCCTGCTGCTCACGACGATGCGCCATGAAGATCCGGATGAGGATCTCGCGATGCCGCCAAAGAAAGACATGCTCCCCGAGCAGGTGCTCGCGGACTTCGCCGAGTGGATCAAGATGGGTGCGCCCGACCCGCGCGATGGCAAAGTCGTGGCCAAATCAAGCTGGGACATGGAGGCTGCGAAGGCGCACTGGGCATTCAAGGCGATCACCAACCCCGCGGTGCCGAAGCCCGCGGACGAGAAGAAATTCATCAGGAATCCGGTCGACTCCTTTGTCCTCGCGAAACTCGGGGAGAAAAAGCTCACCCCTTCGCCGAAGGCCGACAAGGCGACGCTGCTCCGCCGCATCACCTACGATCTCACCGGGCTGCCGCCGACCGCTGCGGAAGCCGACGCCTTCCTCGCCGACAAATCTCCGACCGCCTATGAGAAGGTCGTCGATCGCCTGCTCGCGACAACGGCTTACGGCGAACGCTGGGCTCGCCACTGGCTTGACATTGCCCGCTACGCCGACACGAACGGCGACCGCCTCAACGGCAAACGCCAGCCACTTTTTCCCTACGCGTGGACCTATCGCGACTATGTGATCAACGCGATGAACGCGGATTTACCCTACGATCAGTTCATCCGCGAGCAGATCGCAGCGGATCGCCTCCCCGAGGCGCAGCAGGATAAATCGAAGCTCGCGGCGCTGGGCTTCCTCACCGTGGGGAAGCGCTTCATGGGCAATGAGCAGGACGTGCTCGACGATCGCATCGACGCGGTGGGCAAAGGCTTTCTCGGTCTCACGGTTTCGTGCGCGCGCTGCCACGATCATAAGTTCGATCCAATCCCGACCAAGGATTACTACTCGCTGCACGGGGTCTTCAACAGCTCGGTGGAGCCCGAAGAGCAGCCGATCCTCGTCGAACCGAACAAGGACAGCGCTGAATACAAAGGCTACCTCGCCGAGATGGCGAAAGTGGACAAGGAGATCGACGAATACCACCGCGCGAATGCGGCGCGGCTCGTCTCGGGGATGATCGATCGTGCGGGGGAATATCTGCTCGCGGTCCACGAAGCCGGGACGGCGATCGACACCAGCAAGAAGGGCGACAACTTCCGCCTCGCGGCGCGGCAGAAGGGGCTCGAAGCGGAGGTCGCGTTTATCTGGATGGATCGCCTCAAGGCGGCGAAGAAGACGGACCCGATCCTCGGTCCGTGGCTGAAGTTTGCTGAAATTCCTGCCGAACAATTCTCCGAGCGCGGTCCGGTCCTCGCCCGCGAAATCGCCACCGCCGGCGATGCCCAGCCGGCGCTCAGCACCGCGCTGGTGGACCGCGTGCCCACGTCGCTGAAGGACGTGGCGGAGGTTTATACGAAGGTCTTCGGCGACCTCCGCAAGCAACTCGATCTCCCGGCTTACACCGGATACCGCGGCGCGGGCCGCAAGGCGCAGTTTCCGGTCTCCAAGGTGGAGACAAAACTCGACGGCTCGCTCGAATCGCTGCGCCAGGCCATCTTCGCCAGCACGGCGTCATCGGTGATCCCCGATGAAAAGCTGATGAGCCGCGCGCTTGGCGTTCAGTTTACCAATCCCGAAACCGCCATCCGCGCAAAAAGCGTGAGCGTCGACTTCGCCCATCCCGGCGCGCCGGTCCGCGCGATGACCCTCGTGGACAAGCCGAACCCAAAAGACTCACCGGTCTTTATCCGCGGCGAAGCGAACAACCGCGGTCCGATCGCGACGCGCAAATTTCTGACCGTGCTCTCCTACGGAAAAGACGAGCCCTTCAAGAATGGCAGCGGTCGCCTCGAACTCGCACAGCGCATCGCCGATCGCGACAATCCGCTGACCGCTCGCGTGATCGTGAACCGCGTCTGGCAGTGGCACTTCGGCCAGGCGATCGTGCGGACCGTGAGCGACTTCGGCACCCGCGCGGAACCGCCCACGCATCCGGAGCTGCTCGACTACCTCGCGACGTGGTTCATGGATCAAGGCTGGTCGCTCAAGAAGCTGCACAAGTTCATCGTCATGTCCGCGACCTACCAGCAGGACAGCCGGGCCAACGAGCGCGGGATGAACGACGATCCAACGAATCAATGGCTCTGGCGGCAGAATATCCAGCGGCTCGATTTCGAGCAGATCCGCGACACGCTGCTCACCCTCGGCGGCAAGCTCGACCGCGCGACTGCCGGCCGCCCCTTCACGATCAGCTCCGCGAATAGCGATCGCTACAAGGGCATGGTGGCCGACGCGCTGAAGCCGACGACGAACCCGAACCGCCGCACGATTTACGCGATGATCGACCGCAACGCGCTGCCGGACATGTTCGGCACGTTCGACTTCGCCAACCCCGACATGACGACTGGCGAGCGGCAGCTCACGACGGTTCCGCAGCAGGCGCTCTTCATGATGAACAGTCCGTTCGTCGTCGAGCAGGTGAAGAACCTGCTCGCCCGCGAGGAGTTCCCGGACGACGCGATCGACGCCGAAAAAGTGCGCTTCATCTTCCGCACCGCGCTGCAGCGGCAGCCCACCGAACACGAGCTGGAACTGGCGCGCGACTTCCTCTCGAACGACCCGCCCGAGCCGATCGCCGATCCCGCGCTCGCGCCCGCCGAGGGTGACGACGCGAAGACCCGCGCCCGCAAAGCCATCGCGCTGAAAGCCAGCCTGCCGAGCAAGCAACTCAACATCTGGGAGCGTTACACGCAAACCGTGCTCCAGACGAACGAGCTGCTCTACCTCCGCTGACGGGTCGGCCATTCCGATCAACAAAAAAACTCCGGCACCGTGAGGCGCCGGGGTTTTTTGCTGGTGGTAACCGTGCGCGGGTTACTTCGAGTAGCCGGTGGTCGCGGTGGAGTGGGTGGTGGACATCGACGCCGAGTCGTGGTGGGCGCAGGCGCCCAGGGCGAGGGTGGCAACGGAGAGTGCGGTCAGGATGAGGTATTTCATGGAATGCACAGTCATCGTGGCTGCGAGGTGCGGTGGCCGCATGGCCGCCACTTCCCGCTTGCCGAGCGGCATCGGAAACGGTGCAACGGTCGGCTGCCACCCCGATGAAAACCACGCTTTCCACTGCCGACCTGCACGCTTCCGTCATTGCCGTTCCCCCCCTCGCCCGAGACACCGCGCTCCGGCCGGTCGCGGCGGAGAATGCGAAGATCATTCGTCACATCGAGTCGGGCGGGGTGAAGACGATGCTCTACGGTGGGAATGCAAATTTCTACAACATCGCGCTGGGCGAGTATGAGATGGTGCTCGATCAACTCGAGACTGCGGCGGGGCCGGAAACGGTGATCGTGCCGAGCGTGGGGCCTTACTTTGGGACGGCAATGGAGCAGGCGGGGATTTTGGCGAAGCGGAATTTTCCGACGGCGATGCTGCTGCCGACGGTGGCGGTCAGCACGCCGGAAGGAGTCCGCACCGCGGTGCTGAAGCTCGTGGAAAAACTTGGCCGGCCGATTGTGCTTTATATTAAGGATGCGGGCTACGTGACGCTCGATGTGGTTAAGTCGCTCGTCGATGCGGGCGCGATTTCGTGGATCAAATACGCGGTGGTGCGCGCAGATCCGGCACAGGATGAATTGCTCGCCGGACTGGTGCTCACGGTGAACCCGGCGCTGATCGTGAGCGGGATCGGCGAGCAACCGGCGATCGTGCACTGGACCAAGTTTGGCGTGCATGCATTCACGAGCGGCTGCGTGTGCGTGGCGCCGCGGCGTTCGCAGGAGCTGCTGCTCGCGCTGCACGCGGGGGAATTCGAAAAAGCCGAGGCGATCCGGGAGCGCTTCAACTCACTCGAAACGCTGCGCAATGCCCACGGGCCGATCCCCGTGCTGCATCATGCGGTGGCCCAAGCCGGCATCGCTCAGACCGGGCCGATGCTTCCACTCCTCGCGGATCTGCGCGATGAGCTGATCGACGAGATCCACCCGGCGGCGCAGGGGCTGTTGAAGTGGAACGCGGCATAGCGGCGCGCCGCGATTTCGAAAACCCGTCATCCTGAGCGGAGTGTCGCCGCTTGCTGAACCGCGGAAACAAAAAAGCCTGTCATCCCGAGCGGAGTGTAACGAAGCCGAGGGACCTCGGCCTGCGGAGAATCATCGATCGTCAAGCAATCCGAGGTCCCACGATTTTTGGTCGCTCAGGCTCCCTCCATTGCGCTCGGGATGACATCTACTCCAGCCGCTTCGCCATCGCCTGCGCGGTGAGGCAGAGTTCGGCGGCGCGGAAGGCGTGATCTTGAGTCATGGCGTTTTCAGTGCGGTTCAGGCAGTCGAGAATGAGCGCGCCGAAGAACGGGAAACCGACTTCACCGTGGCAGCGGATGTGGTGTTCGCCCTTGCCATCGACGAGGTAGAGCTGGTCGCCCTGCGGGTCGCGGGCCACGTCGAGATATTTGCGGAGTTCGATGTAGCCCTCGGTGCCGAGGATGAAAGCGCGGCCGTCGCCCCACGTGCTGAGACCGGCAGGGTTGAGCCAATCGACGCGGAGATAGTGCGTCGCGCCGTTGCTCGCCACGAGGTTCGCTTCGCCCCAGTCCTCGAACTCGGGAAACTGCTTGTGATGGTAGTTTGCGACCTGGGCGTGGACGACGTTCACATCCGTGGCGCCGGTCCAGAAAAGGAACTGCTCGAAATGATGCGACCCGATGTCGGTGAGGATGCCCCCGGTTTTCTCCTGCGACCAAAACCAATCCGGCCGGCTCGCCGGAGAACTGCGATGCGGCCCCAGACCGAGCACCTGGACGACGCGGCCGATTGCCCCCTGCTCGATGAGTTGCCCGGCGCGGACCGCGCACTCCACGTGGAGCCGCTCGCTGAAGTAGACCATGTATTTCTTCCGCGTGGCGGCGACCGCGGCGCGCGCGGCGGCGAGTTGGTCGAGCGTGGTGAAAGGCGTTTTGTCGGTGAAGTAATCCTTGCCCGCGGCCATGACGCGCAGGCCGAGCGGACCGCGTTCGCTGGGCACGGCGGCACCGGCGATCAGCTTCAGTTCGTCTTTCTCGAGGACCTCGGCTTCGCTGCGGAGCGGTTGCACGCCGGGGAAGGTGGCGACGAATTTCTCCACCTTCGCGGGGTCGGGATCATAGACGTACTTGAGTTCGCCGCCCGCTTCGGTGAGGCCGCGGCATTGCCCGTAGATGTGCCCGTGATCGAGGGCGATGGCGGCGAAGGGGAACTCGCCTTTCGCCACGACCGGCGCGGGTTTGCCCACGGGGGCGTAGTTCATTCCGTCGGATTTTTGCATGGGCGTGGAAGTTACGGAACGCCCGCGCCTGCGGGGAGGAAATATTTTCGCCCGACCGGCCGTGAGAGTCACGGTGCGCCGGGGAGGCGGCGCTCAATCCGCACTGGACACCCGCCACCGGCCCGCGTTGTCTTCGCGCCTCTCATGATTTACTCCCTGAAACTGGAGACCGCCCTCACGCTGGTCGGACTCTGGCTGCTCGCCATCCACGGGCTTGCTTTGCTCAAAGGCCCGGCGGTCAAGGCCTGGCTGAAAACTTTTCCCCGCTCGAAAGCCATGGGCACGCTGCTCCTCGTCGGGGCGACTGCGTGGGCGTGGTGGTTGATCGTGACGATTGATCTCGGCGAGTTCACCGACTGGCGGGACCGCGTGAAGGTGATCATCCCGGTGGCGGCAATCCTCACGTATCTCTATGCGGACGAGTTTCTCGCGGTCCGCGCGCTCGGCATGATCGTGCTATTCGCTGCGGAGCCGCTGCTCGAGGCCGCCTTCATGCGCCCGGAAATGAGCCGCCTCTTCATGGTCACGCTCGTCTACGTGTGGATCACGCTCGCTTTGTTCTGGGTGGGCATGCCCTACACGCTGCGCGACCAGATCGCGTGGGTGACGGCTTCGGACTCGCGCTGGCGCCTGGCGACCTTCGCAGGGCTCGCCTACGGAGCGCTGCTCGTCGCGATCCCGATGAGCTATTGAGGAAAGTTGAGAGTTGAGGGATGAGAGTTGAAGGGCGACGCAAAAATGACCGACGCCTCTCAACTCTCAACCATCAGCTCTCAACCCTCCCCCCTACTTCGCCTGCGAGACCACGTCGCTCAGCTTGAAGATCGGCAGGAACATGGCGATGACGATGCCACCGACGATGACGCCGAGGACGACGATGAGGAGCGGTTCGATGAGCGAGGTAAGGGCGTCGAGGATGGCCTCGATTTCCTCATCCCAGAAGTCGGCCATCTTCTCGAGCATCACGTCGATCTTGCCGGTCGATTCACCGGCGCTGACCATGCGGATGAGCATGGGCGGAAAGATGGGCTGACGGGTGAGGGACGCGGTGAGGTGATCGCCTTTTTCCACGTCGGCTGAGACGCCCTTGATCGCGCACTCCACCACGTAATTGCCCGAGGTATCGCCGACGATGGCCATGACCTCGAGGATCGGCACACCGGCGCGGATGAGCTGGGCAAAGGTGCGGGAAAAGCGGGTCATGCAGATCTTGTGCACGAGCGGTCCGAAGATGGGCAGCTTGAGCTTGTAGCGGTCCCAGATCTGCCGGCCGCGCTCGGTCCGCAGGAAGGTGCGGATGCTGAAGAAGATTCCCCCGACGACGAGGATAATGATCCACCAGTTCGAGCGGATGAAGGCGGAGATATCGAGCAGGAACTGGGTGGGAGCGGGCAGATTCGCGCCGAAGTCGGCGAAGATTTCACCGAAGACCGGGACGACGCGGACGATGAGGAAGGTGGTGATCGCGAGGGCGATGCAGATGACGATGACGGGATAGGTCATGGCGCTCTTGACCTTCTTCACCAGCCGCGCATTGGACTCAAGGAAGCTGGCGAGCCGATCGAGGATTTCGGCGAGCAGACCGCCGGATTCGCCCGCTTTCACCATCGCGATGTAGAGCCGGCTGAAGACCAGCGGGTGCTTGGCGATGGCTTCATTGAAGGCGTCGCCCTGCTGGACCTGGGCGCTGACTTCGCCGACGACGCGGCGCAGGCCGCCCTGCTTGCGCGGATCGGCTTGCTCGTAGAGCGCGGTGAGGGCGGTGACGAGGGGGAGACCGGCGTCGACCATGGTGGCGAGCTGGCGGGTGAAGAGCACGAGATCGGTCTCCGAAATCTTGCCGGCACTGCGGAGAGCCTTGGACGAAGCTTTCTGCTGGAGGGAGAGGACCATGAGCCCGCGGGACATCAACGTATTGACGCAGTTGTCTTCGTTCATTGCCTCCTGAACTCCGGAGACCATTTTTCCGGAGGCGTCGCGTGCTTGGTAAGCGAAAGTGAGCATGGGATTTCCAGAAAGCAGTCGCAATGCCACCCGTCGGGGAGATTCCCACCGACCGAGCGAAGGGGGTGTGATTGAATGCGGTGCAATGAATTTTGTAGTCCCGGAGGGACAGATCACGGGAAATGATGAATCCGCCCCGGCGGGGCGTTGGAATTCAACCCTGGGGGGCCATTCCACCGTCCCTCCAGGGCGGGTGCGCTCGGCGTGCGGTTCCGGTGGCTCACGCCACCGGCTCATTTCCAACGTCCCTCCGGGACCGCAGATTTGCTGCACCACTTTTAATCACACCCGAGCGAAGGGGGGCTGCGGGCTCGCGGGCTGCTCAGGAGCTAGGAACACGTCCATGCCCTTTCTGAAAACTCTGACGGCTGCCGCCGTGCTGGCCGCTCTCATCTGGCTCATCTGCCCCACGCCCGAACTCCGGCAGCCCCCGGGTCGGCGCGTGGAGACTGACCCGATCCAGGCCGACGGCCCACCCCAGCCGCTCGGGAAAATCCAAGGCTACGATGTCACCGCGGTCGCGACCTACGAGATCACGGCGCGGGTGCTCGGCACGAAGCGCTACTGGGCGGATCACCAAAAACTCGTGCCCTATGACGTGGCGCTGGGCTGGCGGCCGATGTCCGATCAGGCGGTCCTCGATCAGCTCGAATTCAGCCAGGGAAACCGCTTCTTCTTCTACCAATGGGCGCAGCAGCCGCCGATCCCGCTGCCCGAGATCGTCTGTCATGCGTCCAATCACCACGTCATCTCTGCGAATCGCAAAGTCGCGTCCTCCGTCGCAGACCTGCGGCGCGGGCAGTGCGTCCATATGCGGGGGCGGCTCGTCAACGTGACCCGCCCGGACGGATTCCATTGGAACACCTCGACGACTCGCAGCGACAATGGCAACGGGGCCTGCGAGATCTTTTACGTGGAGGAAATCACGGTCGCCGACGAACTCCCGGCCGCACGCGTGATCGCGACGAAGTAGCGTTCCGGCGGCCCTCCGGCCAGCCCGTGAGAGCCGGGGCCTCAGCTCCGGCTCGCGCTCGCGGAATCGAGCATCCGCTTGATCTGACCAAGGATTTCGCGATTGCGAAAGGGCTTGGGCAGGAACCACGTCGCGCCGACCTTGCGCAGTTCGCCCTCCATGTCGCATTCGACCGCACCGCTGCACACGAGGACGGGAGGGAGTTCGCCGCCCGCCTGCATTCGCTGGAGCATTTCCACGGCGCCGACTTTCGGCAGGCAGACGTCGGCGATGAGCAGGTCGATATCGGAACGCTCGCGTTCGAAGGCGATCACCGCTTCCTCGCCATCCTCGGCCGTCAGCACGCGGTAGCCGCTGCCATCAAGGAGCGCACGGTAGAGGGCGATCAGGCCGGGGTCGTCCTCCACGACCATGATGAGTTTTCCGACGCCGCGGTTCGAGGATTTCGTCCCCCCGGGGAGGCACGCAGCGTCGCAGAGTTTGGTCATCTCCCCGTCATTCGGCTGCCTGCGGCGACGACTTTAGCGTTATTTCGCAGAATCTGGCGGCGCGACCGATCCGGGTGGATCGGGGAGCAGATCGGCAAAGGCTTCCCCGGCGCGGACGACTGCTGCGTCGCGTTCGAGATCGCCCAAGCCGGCGGCCGCAAGCGGGTTTTCGCCGAGTGCCTGGGCCGTGCGGTAATACTCGGCGGCTTTCCCAAGTTCCCCCCGGCGATGCCAATGCAACCCCAGGCAGGCGTGGACGAGGCCGGAACCGGGGGCGGCCGCGAGCGCCTTCTCGAACGCGGCTCCGGCCGCGTCGGACTGCCCGAGATCGTCGAGGGTGCGCCCGAGCTTCAACAGCAGCCGCACGTCCTGTGGAAACTGCGCTAGCCCGGCGGTGAAGGTGGCGGCCGCCTGCTCGCGGCGCTCGCGGGCCTGGGCGGGGTCGGCCGTTTGCAGGGCGAGGTAGTGCAGCGCTTCGCCGGCGGTGTAATGCGCGTCGGCATTCGCGGGATCACGCGCCACGGCGCGGCGCGCGAGTTCGAGCGCGCGCGGTTCGTCGCGGTCGCGCAGCGCGAGCCGTGCGCGTTCGGCGAGGATCTCGCCCGGCCAGCGCCATGCGGCGACGAATACGAGGAGCAACGCGGCCACCGGTGCCAGACCGCTTAGCCACGCCGGGAGCACGCGGTGATCACGGCGGGCGGCGATCTCCACCGTGGGATTGGCGAGGATGGAAAATAGGAACGCGGCGAGCAGCGAAATCGCCGGCAGGTGGAAGGTGAAGTCGGCGAGCGAGTGGACGAGGGCGACGACCAGGGCGGAGAAGGCGCCGAGGATGAGCGCGAGTTCGCTGCTCGCCGCGGAGACTCCTTGTTTGAGCCGCTGGGCGAGCACCCGCCGGATGCCTCGTAGCCCCGCCCTGAGATGCGTGAGTAGGAAGAGCCCGCCGAGCACCACCCCGGTTACACCGTATTCGGCGAGGAGTTCGAGGGAATCATTGTGCGCGTGCTGCGGCTCGCTCTGGATCGATGGGTGGCGAAACTGCCGGCTATAGTAGAGATAGGTGCCGGCACCCGTGCCGAAGGCGGGATTCAAGCGGTGCTGCGCCATCACGGTATGCACGAGCATCACCGCCTTTCCGCCCGGATCATTCACATGCCGGAGCCGCTTCTCATAGATCTCGCTATTCACCACGAGGCGCAGGACCACCCCCACCACGACGGTGAGCACGAGCGCCGTGGCGATCGCCAGCCCGAAGAGGTGCGGACGATCAAAGGTCCGGGCCAGGAAGATGCTGAGCGCCACGAAGAGGAGCAGTCCCGCGGCGACGCTGTAGTAGCCGCCGCGGCTCCCTGTGAGCGCCGTGCCGGTGAGGCAGACGACGAAGCCGTAGAAGGCAAAGGCGCGCGCCCCCAGCCCGACACGACCCCAGCACGAGACGCTCAGGCAAAGGATTCCGAGCATGCTGAGCAGCGTGGCGAGATGATTCGGGCTGATGAAAAACCCGCTGGCCTTGTATCCATAGTCGGGCCGGAAGACCCACGGCAGCGGCGTGAAATTCGCCTGATCCTTAAACTGCCACACGCCGACGCCGAGGTGGAGCACGGCGAAACTCATCAGCACGGCGAGGATGGTGAAACGCTGCTGCACCCCGCCAAGATAAATCGCACTCGCGAGATAGACCACGAGCGCCGCCAGCGTGGTGATGACATCCGGCCGCGCCAGCATCGTCACCGGCGAGGCCAGCCCCCGCGCGATGACGTAACCGCCGAACGCCAGCGCCGCGATCAGGCAAAATCGATCCGGTGCGACTTGCTCCGACTTGCGCAGGGCGAGTGTGGCGAGGCCCGCCAAACCCAGCACGATGAACGCCGGCAGCGCATAGACGAGTCGCGCTCCGCCGATCCCTGCGTGGAGGAGGACGAGTCCGGTCGCGGTGAGCGCCAGGACGAGGGGCGGAAACGGGCGACTGGGTTTCACAGGTCGAGGTAACGGGTCAGCGCGGGACCGGTCAGGTTGTCGTATGAATAGTCGGACAGCTTCCGGGCGGTGGCCGCGGGCACGTAGCGGTCCCATTCCTCAATGCCGGCGGCGATCGCGGCCGCCACTTGCCCGGGATCCGCATCGCCCCGGCCGGCGAGCACCGCGTCGCGGATGACGAGCGGAGCCGTGTCCCGCCCGGCGAGAGCGCGCGTTGCCAGCGCCGCGGACCGCGCGATCGCCAGGGCGTGGGCCGGCGCCGCGCGGGTGGCGGACTCGATCACGGCGGCCAGGACGGATGGGGCAGGCAGCTTGCCCGGAGCCGCAGGGTCGCGAGCGAGAGCAAAGACGCAGCGGACGGCGGTGGCGACGGCTTCGGAAACTGCGGTGTGCTCGGAGGCTGGATCCAGATGCGCGGAAACGACGCCGCGGATCACACTGCTGATCAATCCCGCTGCGTGAGCCTCGGCGGAGTCGCTCGTGGGCGCGTGCGGATGAATCTTGCCGCTGAATGCGAACAGGCTCCGCACGATCACAGGCGCGGAATTCGGGGCGGCTTGCGCGGCAGATTCGCCGATGAGCGTCGCGAGCGCGGGCCGCGCCGCGGTCGCCCCGGCCGTGAGTTCCGCGACCGCGCTCGGCCGCAACTTAACCTCGCGCCGGATGAACCGGCCGGTCGCGGCTTCGTCACCTGCAACGGCCAGCGCGGCCGTGACCGCTGGCTCGAGCGCCGCGGCGATGCCCGGATTTCCAAGCGCAGCCACGGACCGGAGTGCCTCGGACGAAAAACCGTCCGGGTTCACCGCGATGGACGCGGCCACGGCGTGGACCCCGCGCGGATTGGCGAGGGCCGCGCCCAGCAGGATCGCGGAGACGGCTTCGGGCGCGGAGTTGCCGGGATCGGCCAGCCGGCGCAACGTCGCGGGAAAGAATCCCGCCGGATTGCGCTGAATTTGAATGACCAATCCACCCGCGGCGCTCAGCAGCGGGGCTTGGGACGTATCCAGCGCGGGGTTGGCGAGTGCGCGTTCGAGAAGGGCAGGGGCGTTGGCCGGGTCCGCCGCGAGCACGCCGAGGACGGCGACGTGCTGCCCCTGGCGCGGTGCGGAAGGGATGGCCTGGTCGAGCACATCGGCACTGCGACCGCTGGCGAGGGCGATGGCCCGGGTCATCTCCGCCTGCCCGAGCATGCGGCTCGCAATGGTGGAACCCGAAAGCGCACCTGCGACGGTCGCTTTGACGTAGTCGGGCTCGATGGGCTGGGCCCGCGTCTGCGCCGCGAGCGTCTCGTCGACCCTGCTGGCTGGCACGCCCCGGGCGATGGCGTCGGCGATGAGCGCGGGTGCATTCCCTTCGGCGAGATCGCCGCGGCCCACGGCAGCGGCCGCGAGTTCCACACTCCGGGCGGGCGCGGAGAGGAGGCTGGCGAAAAGAATATCGCCGACCGTCGAACGGCCGTGCACCACGGAATCGCGATTCAAGCCGGCGATCAGAATGTCGACCGCGGCATCCGGCTTGGACACCGTGGCGCCGATCATGAATGCGGGAATAAAGTCGGCGTTGCGCACGGTGATGGAGCGGGCGATCGCCTCACCGGGGGATTCGGGCACTTCGGAGATGCTGATGAAAGCGTTGCTCGTGAGCGTGACGAAGGAGGCGAAGGGAACGGAGAGCGTCATGGCGGCCTGATCCCGCACCGCGGAAGTGGCGTCCGGCCCGGCGCTGCGCAACACGGCTGCGCAGACGAGCCCGGCGTAGTCCCGGCTCGAAGCTGCTTCCGAAAAGGAAAAGCGCGCGATGTCACCGGGAGTGACCCGCTCCAGCCCCTTCCCGCCGATCACCGTGGCGGCGATCGATTCGACGAGCATAGCGGGCGATTGCACCGCGCGGGACAGGCGCAAAGCTTCGCCCAGAATCCCGAAGGTCAGCGCCGGAGCGTCGGCGCGGGTCCGGACCGCGGCGATGCCGCCGGCGACTGCACGATTCATGATGGCAGCGGCGGCGGCGAGCGGGAGCGGCGGCCCCCAGTGGCTGCGCGCCTCGGTGGCGAAGTTGATGCTGGCGAGGGCGGCGCGGACGATTTTCGGCGTGGAACCGGGGTCCGCCGTGGCGCCGGAGGTCACGGCGCGCACCACTTGCTCGTCGGCACCGTCGAGGCCGTAGGCGAGGTAAATGTCGCACGCGGCACCCACCCACTCGGCTGCGTGCCCGGGCCGCACCTGGCAGAGTTCTTCGACGACGCCGCTGCACTTGGCGGCGAAGGTGGCCGGTGGCGCCAGAAAATCGGCGAGCAAAGCGCGCAGCGTCTCCTCGACGACAGGATCGCTCGCAAGGTGCGCCGGCCCCTCCGAGGCCACGGGGACGACCAGCGTGCTGCCCGAGGGCAGGCGCTGTTCGAGCAGTTGCAAGTTCGGCCGCCTGGCGAAAAACTCCGCTTCATTCGCCACCAGGCGCTCTGCCGCAAGCCCGCTGAAAAGGGCGGTGAGGACGAGTGCCCGACCAGCCCGAAAACAACGTTGCATTGCCGCGCGGATGCGCGGCGCGAGGCGGGACGGAAAGGAGCGATACACTCGCAAAGGACGGCGGTGGTTGGATGTGGAGGACGCGAGCGGGGAAAGCGGCACCCCGAACGCGGCGGAGAATTCCAGCCCCGTCTTTGAGTGTCAATAGATGCGCAACTTTCTCCCACGAATCGCAGTTGTCAGAACCGCGTTTCCTCATACGCTGCGCCGCTTGAAGCTGGTCTATACTTCCTTACTCATCGTCGCCGTGCTCGGGATCGAGACCGTGCTCGGTGGAACCCGCCTGATCCACAGCCTGCCGGCGTTTGCGGTTATCGCCGTCGCCGCGCTGCTCTCGCTCGCCTCACTGCGGCAGCCCATCGCCCGGCCCAGTGGCGCCTGCCTCACCGTGACCGCGCTCTTTTTCACCTACATCCTGGCCCGCGCCGCCTACTCGCCGGTGCCCTACCTGGCCTGGCCGGATTTCTACATGGTGATCGCCTGCCTCTCGGTCTACCTGCTCACCGCGCTCTACCTCACCCAGACCCGCTTGCGCACCGCGGTGATCGTGGCGCTGCTCGCCCTGGCAGTCGTGGAGCTTTTCATCGGCCTCCGGCAGTTTCGTCTTGCCGATGAATGGATGCCGTTCGGGTTCATCCGCTCGCCCTACGGCTCACGGGCGAGCGGGACTTTCATCAGTTCGATCACGCTCGCCGGCTATCTCGAGGTCGTGGGCATCTTCGCGCTGAGTCTCGCAGTCTGGGCCCAATGGCCGGGCTGGGCTCGCATCGGGCTGGCCTACGGCGCTCTCTGCTGCTACGCGGGCGTCGCTATCACCGGCAGCCGCGGTGGCTACGTCAGCAGCGCCGCGTCGTTGGTCGCGCTCGCCGTCCTCACCATCTGGGTCCGCAGCCGGGTCAATCCCGGACGTTTTTTGCGGACGACGGCGATCACCGTCGTGCTGCTCGCGGTCGGCGTTGGCGTGAGCATTTTCCTCATGCAGAAAAGTGCGCTGCTCCAGCAGCGCCTCGCCATGATCGGATCTCACGACGTGCGATGGTATAACTGGCTCGCAGCCATCGACCAGTGGCGGCTCTCCCCGTGGTTTGGCACCGGCGCGGGCACCCACCTTTATTTCGGTCGCTTCTTCCGCCGGATTCAAATCCAAGCCGACCCCGAGCACGCCCACAGCGACTACCTCGAACTCCTCAGCGAATACGGCCTGATCGGCTTCTGTGGCATGGTCGCGTTCCTCTTCATCCATCTGCACCACAGCTTTCGTGCGGTCGGCGTGGTGGTGAAGAAAGCCCCCGGCGATCCGTATCTCCCATTCCGCGACAATCGTCTCGCCTTCCAGATCGGCGCCCTCACCGCGATTTCAGCCTATCTCGTTCACTCGATCACCGACTTCAATCTCCACATCCCCGGCCACGCCCTCATCTTCGCCTTTATCTTCGGCCTCACCGCCAACCCCGTTACCGAAACGCCGCCGAGCACGGCCGAGCCACGCGGCTTCCTCCTCGCCCGCCTCGCCCTCCCTGCGCTCGGCCTGTGGATGCTCATCTCCGGCGTCGCGAAATTGCCCGGGGAGTATTGGGCGGAAAAGGCTCGCGTTGCCCTGCGCAATCGCCAGTACGAGGACTCCCTCGCCTTCAGCGCCCGCGCTCTCGCCGTCGAACAGCGCAACCCCTTTGTGTTCGCCTACGTCGGACAGGCCCGGCGCCTCCTCGCCGAGCAAATGCCCATCCGCGTCCTCCGCGAACCGGGCCTGCGCGCCTCCATCGCCGCCTATCGCAATGCCATCCGGCTGTTTCCCCAGGAAGAATCCTTCTGGGTCCGCATGGCTCAGGCCTGCGACCTGCTTGGGGACTATCGGGAGGCGCGAACCGCTTACACCACCGCCCTTTACCTCGATCCCAATCTCATGGTCATCCATTCCTACTACGCCGCCCACCTGCGCGCGACCGGCGAACCCGATCTCGCCGAGGCCCAACTCCGTCGGGCCGCGGAGATTTCAGCCGGGACCGTTCCCAGCAGCGCGCCCATCGCACCATCCCCCGATGCACTTTCTCAATAAAAGCCTCAGAAAGTTGTTGCTCCCTACAGAATTCCAGTCAACGTCACGAAGGTAATCCAAGAACCCAACCAAACCCATGCAACCAGCTATGATTAATGTTCAGTCCTCGCGGTTCGTCCCAATTTTCAGGTCAGCAGTCTGTGGCCTAGTTGCGACTGTCGCCCTTTTCTCCACCACCAACTCGGGTTTTGCCGGAACGAGGGAGGCTGACGCGGTTCGCGCAGCACTTCCCGCCGGCGTCACCTACGTGACCGCGACGGCCGCCCAGCTTGCCGCAGCGGTAAATGCCGCAGCCGGCACGAAGCCCAAAGGAGTTTTCCTCGGCGAAGCACTCCGAAACGCCGCGCAAGATGTCGGAGCAGGCCTCGCTTCCGTGGCAGGAACCGACCCAACGATTGCCTCCGTGGCGATCAAGACTACCGGTTCTGGCAAGGCTCCGAATCTGACGAATGTTCCGAAATTTGCTCAAGCGTTTACTGGCGGAGATAAGGTCAAGTCGATTTCACTAGCGGAGGCGGTAAGATCGTCCAAGGCGGGTGCCGGAGCCGTCCTCGGGGGATATGCCCTCGGTGCTGCGGTGACTGATGCGGACAGACTTACGCTTCTCAATTCGAACAGAAAGCTGCTTCCTGCGGTTCAGCAAATCGCCCAGTTCGTGGGTGCCACGGCGCTCAATCCCGTGACGTTTGCCAACTTGGGAGCTACGGCTGACTCCAAGAACGCGGTCAAAATCGTGGTAGGGACTAGCGCGGGAAACCCGACCCGAGCGGGGGAAATTGTGCAGGGTTCCAAGTCCTTGGTTGCATCCAAGGCTGCACTGTTCGCTAAAGGCGTAGGAGCGGTTATCGATATCGAGCAAGTGCAAAAAGTCGGGGAAGCCCTCGCGAGCGTGGTCACGAAGAGTTCGGCGCTGCTTCAGGTTACCGCGGCGCTGGGTAAGGCGATCGCGTCCAAGCCCACTACGATGCTTGGTTCGCTCACGGACACAACGGTGGATGGCAGCGGCAATCCAAATGACCCTAGCTACCGGAATCGTCTCTCGAACAAGGTGGATGAATTTGGCGAGCTTGCCGCATACAGCCTTAACGCTGCAAAGGGTCTGGCCGATTTCGCAGATGCCAAGAAGGGTTCGAAGCTGGCGTTCGGAATCATTTCTTCGATCGTGAAGAGCGCAAAGCTTAGCTTGGCGCAAGCCAAGAAAGCAGGAACCCCTGCGCCCGACCTTTCGGCGGTTCTCAGCTATGTTTACGGTAGCGTTGTTCTCACGCTTAAAGGGCTAGCGGCTGTCCCCCCAGTGGGAGCGGGGGTCACCCAAGCTTTGACGGACCTCAATACGGTGAAGAATCTGAAGGGACTCGCTGGTCTCGACGGGAAGGCTGGATTGACGGAATCTACCCTCACCGCATTGTTCAGCGCGGCCACGCTTGCTGGCACTCGATTCGAAAACGGCACGGTCCTTCTCACGAACGGGGCCGGTGGTGTTGGTTTGACCGATCCGGAAACGAATACCCGGAGCTTCTAAGGCTCGTTACCTCTCCGAAAAGAGCCACGCGAAAGCGTGGCTCTTTTTTTGTACGTGGATCGGCCCCACATTTCCTTCGTATAATCAACGGTGTGAGGCTTCTGACCGAGCGATCAATCAGCCGGGAGAATTGATTGCTGCTACCACCCGCATTTCCCTCCTGCCAGCCATTCAGCAGTTCATCAGCGTTTCGGCAATTCCGCCCCCAGCTTCCGATCCTCCCGCAAGATCGGGAAGCCGTGAGCTACTTTGCTGCCGGAACCGCGGCGTCTTTGGGCGTTTGATCCGGAACCTCCTTCGCGGCGGGGGTTCCCGCTGGCCCTTGCACGATGGCGTCATCGAAGTAGACGAGTCCGTCCGCCTCACCTCCCTCGCCGGTCGCTTGCCAACGAAAAGTCACCTTCATAAACGCAGCATCTTCGGGCGTCTTCACCTCGGTGAAATACTCGCTCCATTTCTCGGACTCGAAAAGAATTCGGCCAGGGCTACCCGGAATTTGATGCGTCCGATACGCAGTGTCCCCGACCTGCGTTTCGAGATCAGCTTGGTAGAACTCAGCTTCGACACGCAGCAGCGGCCGCGAATTGATGACCGTCAGCGGACGTTTTCGGTCCAAACGTCCCCAGATCGAAATGCGATAGGTTTCCTCTCCTTTGATCGGAAGAAGTTCGGTCATGAGGAATGCGTCGGGTGATTTCCCCGCCTTTTTGAAATCGATATAGATCGACTGCTTGCCAGTCCGGGCGAGTTCGTTGGTCAAGCCCGCAGAGACCGCGCCCGTCTCGTCCGTTGATTGGTAGAACGTCCACGAAGTCCCGTCCTGCAAACGTGCCGGCATACCACCTTTCATGGCGTCGACCCGCCCTTCGATCTTCGGATCTTCAAAGCTCGCGTTCTGAAGTAAATTCTCGTTCTGGGCAGTGGCGGCAAAAACGGAAAGGAGCAGGGCGGCGCAAGATGTTTGAAGAACTCTCATGACCTCGTGTAACCGAGGGGCCATGTCGCGTCCACCGATCATCTCCACTCAGTAAATCTCCACCGGCGACCGCTTCCCATCCTCCGCGCTGCGCTGCGCGGCTTGCTCGGCCCCGAGCGTCGCCACCCGCAGGTCCCACACCTCTTGATCGCGGCGGCGAAACTCCTCCTCCGAAAACACATCGGGCGGCACCAGCTTTGTCTTGAACGCGGCGACGCTTGTGAGGGCGCGATTCAATTCCTCCCGGGGCGCGCCTTCGAGAAAATGAAATGCCCGTTCCACCATCTCCACACGGTGACAGATCATCGCGAGATCGTTCCCGGCGGCGATCGCTGTGTGGATGACCTTCTCCAGGCCGCTGTCTCCTTTTCCGTACGGCTCAAGAATCGCGCCCATGTCGAGGTCGTCCGTCATCACGAGTCCACGGAACCCTAGTTCCCCACGCAGGAGATCGGTGATCACCCGCCGCGAGAGCGACGAAGGCACTCCGCTGTCATCGAGAGCGGGGTAGAACGCATGGCCGATCATCATCGAGTCGACCTCATTACCAGCGGCCCGTTCGGTGGTGGAAAAATGGCGGAACACGCCGAGTTCGTGCGCTTCCAGTTCGGCACGGGAGAGATCGATCGTCGGCAACTCGTGATGGGCATCGATGCTCGCCCGGGAATATCCGGGGAAATGTTTCCCGCAGCTTCGCACGCCCTCGGCGCGCAGCCCGCGATTGAAGGCACCCGCGTTCTGAATCACCTGGGCGACGTCGTTGCCGTAGCAGCGGCCGCGCAGCGAGTTATCCGCCTCGTCGTCGAAGGAAATGTCGAGCACCGGGCAAAGATCCAGATTGAAGCCAAAGACGCGGAGCAGGCGACCGGTGATGCGTCCGTGGCGCTCGATGAGGCCCGCGTCGTCTTTATCACGCAGTTGGTTCGCGTTCGGCGGTTCGTTGCCCACCAGCTTCAGCCGCGACACGCGCCCGCCTTCCTGATCGATCGTGATGATCGGCTCCACCTCGCTGAGGTCGCGCAAGTCGTCGATCAGCTTTCGGAGTTGTGTCGGCGTCTGGATATTGCGGCCGAAGAGGATGAAGGCTCCCGGCTGCACGCGGCGGAAGGTGGCGGCCGTTTCGGGATCGAGCACGGGGCCGGGGACGCCGGTCATGAGGAGTTGGCCGAGAGAAGATAGCGACATCCCCGCATCGTTATGTGAAGCCGTTCGCCACGGAAAGTCCCGCGTTGCTCCATTCAGGGCCGGATACTCCATGCTGGCGGCGGGCCGCACGATGCGGGATAAGGCGGAGCACGTGAATCCTGCGACGAATCATCCGCCCGCTCTCCGCCTCGGCCTCTACGGCGGAACCTTCGACCCGATTCACCACGGCCACCTCATCCTCGCCCGCGACGCCATCGAGCAGTTTTCGCTGGATCGCGTCCTCTTCATCCCCGCCGCGCTTTCGCCCCACAAGCTCGCCACCCGCCCGGTGACGCCCACCCTGCGCCGCGACATGGTTGCCGCCGCGATCGCCGGCGAGCCGCGCTTCATCCTGGACGATTCCGAGATTCACCGGGCTGGCCCCAGCTTCACCATCGACACCGTGGAGCACGTCCGCACCGCGCACCCGGCGGCCGAGCTTTTCTATTTCATCGGCGAAGACAACATCGCCGCGCTGCACACCTGGCGCCGGATCGACGAGTTGCGCCGCCTCGCGCAGTTCGTGGTCTTCGGCCGGGGTCAAAGCGCGGCCGAACATGACTTCCCTCGGCTGACCCGCCGCATCGACATCTCGGCTACGGAAATCCGCGCGCGGGTTGCACGCGGGCAGTCCATCCGCTATCTCGTTCCCGAAGCTGTCCGCGAATTCATCGCCCGGCATCAACTTTACCAGGACCCATCCCATCAAATCTGAATCCCTCGCCCGCTTCTGCGCCTCGATCGTCGCCGACAAAAAAGCCCTCGACGTCGTCGCCATCGACCTGCGCGGAATTTCGAACTTCACGGATTTCTTCGTCCTTTGTTCCGGCACTTCCGAACCGCATTTGAAAGCGATCGCAGGCGATCTGCACGACCGCCTCAAGGATGAGCACCGCGTCACACCGATGGCCATCGACGGCTTCCCGCTCAGCCAGTGGATCGTGGCCGATTACTCGGACGTGGTCATACATATCTTCCACGAAAATAAGCGCGCCTACTACAGCCTCGAAGATCTCTGGGGCGACGCTCCGCGCCTCACGCTGACACCCGAGGAGATCCAGAAGCCAAAGGCTAAAAAACGAAACGGCTGAGCTGTCCGCCGCAGGTTTAATTTTTTGCCCATTCCTTCTCATTCGAAATGGTTTCGGATTTCCACTCCCCATGTCTTACCTGATCGAAGCTGAAGTCCAGTGCCCGTGGTGCGGCGAAATCTATCCGACCACGATCGACACCTCACAGGGCGATCACTGCACGATCGAAGACTGCGCGGTTTGCTGCCGCCCCATCGAACTCGCGGTCTCGTGTGAACCAGGCGAACTCGGCTCGGTGAATCCCTCGCGCGGGTGACGTGATGCGCGTCGAGGTTATCAACACCGGCACCGAGTTGCTCCTCGGGACAGTGATCAACACGCACCTCCGGCTCTTCGCGCAGGCGATCTTCCCGCTCGGCCTGCGCATCGCCCGGCAGGTCACGGTGCCGGATGGCGACGCGATCCGCGAAGCGCTGGTCGAGTCATTTGCGCGGGCGGAGATCGTCTTCGTCACCGGTGGGCTGGGTCCGACGACCGACGACCTGACCCGTGACATCGCCGCCGAACTGCTCGGCTTCGAACTGATCCACGACGAAGCGATCATGGCGGCAATCACCGCGCGATTCGCCCGGCGCAGCTTGAAGATGAGCGAGCGCATCAAGCTCCAGGCGCTGCGGCCACGCGAAGCCACCGTCCTGCACAACGACCATGGCACCGCGCCGGGTCTCTACTTTCCCGCAGACGTGGGGAAGGGGACGCCGCACCTCTTTCTGCTCCCCGGTCCTCCCCGGGAACTCGCGCCGATGGTCACCGGCTCTGTTTTGCCGATCTTGGCAAACCTGCTCCCGCCGGGAGCGCGGGCCGAAATGCGCACCTACCGCATCGCGGGCCTCGGTGAGTCGGCAGTGGAGGACGCAGTCGGCGCGCAGATCCTCGCGCTCGGCCTTGAGATCGGCTACTGCGCCCG
>JANPHH010000271.1:0-2662 GCA_031424375.1 Chthoniobacter sp.
GAACGATTCTATTCCGCCCTTCAAATCGCAGAAAACGCTTGAATTCTCAGCACGAAATGCACATCGACAGCATCCGGTCAAAACCGGGTTAAACGGGCCAAAACGGTACACACCGGGTGTACATACACCCAATCCGAATCGTTGAAGAATTCGCGGGATGCGAGCCAGAAACGAACAACCTCGCCAAGTCCGGCGGGTGCATCGCGCTCAGGATGTCCGTTGCCGGCCGTACGCACCACGATGCTATCACCTCTGCTTTTGGAGGCGTGAGAAGACGAATGCGCTCACGAAGATCGCAAGTATCAGTCCCAGGAACGCTGTGCCAATCGCTCCGAAAATGTACATCCCGATCATGACTTGAGATAGCGTGGACTGGTCTCCAACCTCCCCTCCGAACGGGAACGAGCCGCTCACGATTTTCCAGAAGAAGATGACGATGCAGGGGAAGAAGAGGACGGACATAAAGATACCGCTCGCCCTGGCATCGGCATCTGCTGCTGCCTCGGCCCTTCTCTGTTCGGCGTGCTTCGCCTCTTTCGCGTTTTCCTCGTCGTACCAGTCCTCGATCATGCCCATCGCAACACCGGGGAGAGAAGGGATCGCTTCACGATAACGCGGTTTTGAGTCACTCGGAAAAGTAAGTAATCGTCACCTTCATGTGCGGTTCTTCGTTATTCACGCACTTTCGCTGATCCGTCGCCAAGCGGCATTACTAAATTAGGCTCTTCGCGGAATAGTGTGGGTGCTTTTTAGCGTTTTGGCAGTGTACAGGTGAGTACCTTGAGGCGGAAGTACTCCTCGTCTCGGAAGCCGTAGGCCTTGCGCTGGATGACGCGGATCTTGTTGTTGAGTCCTTCGACGAAGCCGAGCGCGACTTTGTTGTCCTCCTGGCAGTACGAGACGATGCCGTCCCAGTGGCGTTCGACCAGGTCGGCGAACTTCTCGTAGGGGCGTAGTCGCTGCCACTTGAGCGAGTCGCGCCAGTTGTCGAAGAAGCGTCGGGCCCAGCCGGGCGTGTGGTAGTCCCACAACTGCCCGAAGGATTCCTTGAGAACGTAGGCGGTGTTGAGTCGCTTGTTGGCGGCGAGGAGCAGCTTCAGGGCGTCGCGGCCCTTCTGATGTAGGTTCTCCCAGCGTGACAGGAGGTTGTACTTCTGCCCCTTGATGAAGCGACGATCCGCTCCGGTGAGCCGGGCGTACTCGGATTTGCGGACGGTGTCGAGCGCCTGGCCGAGGTGCTTCATGACGTGGAACTTGTCGTAGATGAGTTGGGCCTGCGGCGCGTGGCCGGGCTTGAGAGTCGAGTTGCGAAAGGCCTTCCACATGTCGAGGACGACGAGGCGAATTCGCCGGGATTTCTTGGGTCCGAGCCAGGCATAGAAGGCATCGAGGCTGGCTTCGGAGCGATCCAGACCTCCGAACCAAATGGGCCGGCGACGGATGAGATCGCTGACGACGATGCGGTAGGTGTGGCCCGGACCGATGGAAATTTCGTCGATGCCGATGACCTCGGGGCCGGGTTGGCCGATGCGGGCCAGTTGCTCGCCCATGTATTGCTTGTCGAGTTCCTTGACGGTGTGCCAGTCGAGGTGGAAGTCCTCGGCGACATCCTTGATGGTGGCGAGCCGGCAGTAGCGTCCGACGCGGATGGCGAAGCGATGGGTGAAGTGCGGATTGTCGGCGAGCCAGTCGAGTCGTTCGCGTTTCACGGCACCACACCGCCGACACGAAACGCGGCGGATGGGGATCTCCAGGTAGACGCGTCGCCCACCGCAGTCGAGATCGCGGACCTTGCGAGAGGTTTGATCGTAGAAGACGCGATGGCTGGTGCCGCACTGTCCGCAGCGTGTTTTTTTCGGAGCCGTCGGAGCGGAATGACGACGGCATAGGGATCGCCGAAGACGCCGTGGATGAGTGTGTTGGGAACGAATCCCGGGAAGGCGTAAAGGTCGCGGAGTTGGGTGAAGTTGGCCATGCACCCATCGTGACGAGTTTTGCGAAGCCAGAAAAGAGCAAAAACGCCCTGGAAAGGTAGTGTTTCCAGGGCGTCAGAGGGCTAAAAGTACCCACACGAAATCACGAAGAGCCAGTAAATACAGAGTGATTTCACCGAAACACTAAACACTAAACACTAAACACTAAACACTAAACACTCACGAAGCTGGCAGTGCTCAACAGTGCCGATACCAACTGCGGTTCGCAACCCGGAGTGAGCGTACCGTCGTAGAGTGCCTCGCCGGGCTCGTTGCGGTAGACGCGGTCGTGCAGGCCGGCGATCAGCTCGCGCAATCGCTGCGGTGTGAAGTTCGCCGTGGGTTCCTCCTCGGGCTTCACGAACAGTTGTAGTGTCACAGGCGGCGCTTCCTCGCCGTCCGAGAAGTTCGGCGCGAGGAAATCGACGCCTTCCACCCACAGGCCGCCGACACGGTCGAAGAGGCGCGTGCGGGCCTGCCAGATGTTCTGATCGGCGTCGCCGGGTTCCGGCCGATGGCTTTCCCACACCACGAACGGTAATCGTTCACCGGTCAACACAGCGTCGGCTCGCATTGCCTGAAAGAAGGCCTCTTAAAGAGCCTTTCCCACGCCTAGTTTGCGGGCCCAGTGTGCCACGCTCACGTTTCAGAGATATCCGCCGTTACCGGGCTGGTATGCAACATAATCA
>JANPHH010000272.1:0-2407 GCA_031424375.1 Chthoniobacter sp.
CTCCCGAGCAGGCGCGGGGGGAGATCGACTCGCTCGATGAACGCTCGGATCTCTTTTCCCTCGGCGGCATTCTCTACGCGATCCTCACGCTGCGGGCGCCGATCGAGGGCCGGAAGCTCGATGAGATTTTGCAGAAGGTCACCAGTGGGGAAATCACCTCGCCGTCGGCCTTTGGCAGCACGGCGGCCAAAGGCAGGACGGGGGCGAAGGGCGAGGTGCTCGATGCGAAAGCCGTCAAGCCGCTGCCGCACGTCCCGGGCGGGCGCGTCCCCGCCGCGCTCTCGGCGGTGGTGATGAAGGCGCTGCGGCTCGACAAGGCGGAGCGCTACCAGACCGTCGCGGAGTTCAGCGCGGACGTGGAGAAGTACCAGGCCGGCTTCGCGACCAATGCCGAGCAGGCGGGGCTGGGGAAGCAACTCGTGCTGCTCGTCCGTCGCCACCGCGGCATCTTCACCACCGCGGCCGCGGCGTGGCTGCTCATCACGGCGCTCGGCGTGTGGTTCATCATCAATCTGCGGGCGAAGGAGCAGCGCGCGGTGGCGGGTGAGCAGACGGCGCTGGTGGAAAAGGAAGCCGCCCGACGGTCGGCCGCCGCGGCGCAGGTGGCGCTGGCCGAGGCGGCGTTTCGCAGCGCGGATCTGCCGGGCATGGTGCAGGCGCTCGACGCGGTGCCGGCGGATTTGCGCGACCAACTCTGGGACTATCTCGCGGCAAAGCGCGACTCCTCGCTCGGCGAATTCCCCGTCGGAGGGCTGCGGAAAATCAAGGCCATCGCGGCGATCCCGGGGCATGCCGCGCAGTTTGCCCTCGCCGATGGGCGAGGCGTCATCCTGATCGTGAATGCACAGACCGGCAAGACGCTGCGGAGCATCACCACGGACCTGCGCGGCGATGTGGCCCTCGCGATCACGGCCGATGGCTCCCGGCTCGCGGTGACGGAGCCGGGCGCGCCCGCAATTCACTTCTTCCGCGTGGCCGACGGCCAGCGCGATGGGTCCGTGCCCGCACCGGGCAGCTCCGTGACGCACCTCACGTTCTCGCCGGACGGCAGCCTGCTCGCGGTGCTCGATCGTTCGCCGAAACAGGGAAGGCTTTCTCTGGTGGACGCGCGCGCCGGCGCGGTGCGCTGGATGGTGCGGGATATTTTCGATGAGACGCTCTTCAGCCCGGATGGCCTCCGGCTCTTCGCTGGCGGCGGGCTGAAGCGGCAGTTTGCCGTGATCGGCGTCGAGAAGGGGGATGTGATCCGCCGACAGGACGTTAATTTCAGCACCATGGCGATGAGCCGCGACGGACGTCGCCTGGCGGTGGGACTGCACTGGGGCGAAGCGGTGCTCATCGACGTGGCGACCGGTCTGGAGACGCAGCGCGCCCGCCTGCACCGCAGCACGGTCAGCGGCCTCGCGTGGGCGGCGGGCAATCAGCTCATCAGCGTGGGAGGCGAGGGCGAAGAGGGCCGGGGAAGGAGCGTGATGCGGCTCTGGGAGCCGGAGGGCTTTCTGGCGCGCGGCACCTACTTCGGCCTCGAGCGAGGCACGAGCGGCGCCGGGTGGGATTTCGATCCCGAGAGCGGTTACCTGCTCATGGGCGGGAATCCGCCGCGCCGGTGGCGCATCCCGGCCGGCATCGAGGCGGCGCGCTTCACCGCCAGCAAGGCCGAACGCGGCCGGGCCACCACTTTCGTCAGCGACACGCTGCTGCTCGCCCGCAAGGAATTCGGGCTGAGTTGCTTTGACGTAACGAACCCGCGCGCTCCGAAGGAACCGCCGCAGCCTTCCCCCAAGGGCAGCGTCTCCGTCGCCTCCTACTGGCCCGGTGGATGGGTCGCCATGGCGAGGCGGTCCCGCAATGCTCCGCCGGGCATCAAGATCTACGCTGCCGAGGGCGGCGGGCTGGTCGAGAAGCGGGACCTCCCCGCCGCGATGCGGATCGAGCAGATGGATGTGGATCCCGCGGGCGAACGGCTGCTCGCGGTCGGAGTCGATCCGGGCGCAGTCATTCTCGATGCGCGCACGGGCGAGACGCGCTTGAAGCTGCCGCAGAGGATCACCCAGGCGGTCTTCGCCGGCGCCGGCGGGCACGTCGCCGCGATTATTTCGAGGAAAAGCGATGCCGATGACGTGCAGGACGACCTTACCCTCCTCGACGCGCAGACCGGCCAACCGCTCAAGAATGTGCCCTTTCACCAGCGGCTCAGCGCGCTCGCCGTCTCGCCCGATCGCCGGCTCGTGGCCATCGGTGGGGCCGAGATGATCGTCCGCGTGCTCGATGCCGACACGCTGGAGGAACGCTTCCACTTCCGCGCGCACGATGCCGAGATCACCGCGCTCGCCTTCCATCCGCAGCGGCCCGTGCTCGTCACCGGTTCCGCCGACGGCTCGGTGAAGCTCTGGGACTACGAGACCGC
>JANPHH010000273.1:0-12918 GCA_031424375.1 Chthoniobacter sp.
TTTCGATGTCAGCCACGCCGGGTACGGTGAGCGCGAGATGCACCACGTCGTTGTGCAGTTCCACCGGGGCAGCCATGTCCATCGTTTCTTGCAGCGCGGGGATGAGCAGCCGCCAGCCATTGAAGCCGATAAGCCCGCAGGCGAAGAGCGCCGCCCAATCGTCCGCCGGTTCCCATCCCGGACCGCCGATCAGCGCGATCGAGATTCCCACGAATGCCGCCGCCGACGTGATCGCGTCCGACCGGTGGTGCCAGGCATCCGTCTTCACCGCCGTGCTCCCGATCTCATCCGCGGCGTGGATCACTTTGCGAAAGAGCGTCTCCTTCACCAGAATGACGAGCACCAGCACCACGAGCGTGAACGGCGCGGGCGCGTGGTGCGGCGTGACGATCTCACGCACGCTCTGCACGGCGAGGCCCACCGCCGCCGCGATGACGATGAGCGCCACGACGATCGCGGCGAGCGCCTCGGCCTTGCCGTGGCCGTAGGGGTGATTGTCATCCGGCGGTTCCGCCGCCACGCGCAGCCCGAACCAGATCGCCAGCGAGCCGAAAATATCCAGCGTGGATTCGATCCCATCCGCGATCAGCGCGTAGCAGTTGCCGATGATCCCCGCGGCGATCTTCACTGCGGCGAGCAAAGCATTGATCGCGATGCCGACCACCGCGAGTTGCGATCCGCTGTGCAGCCTTTGGGCGATCGGTGTGTGAGTCGTATTCGGCACGGCGCGCATCGTAGAGTCGGGGAGAAAATTGTCAGCGTGTTTGTCCCGACAGGGGTGAAAAGAACCCGCGCGATCGAGTCCACGAAAAACACGAAAGGACACGAAATGGAGAAATGCCTTTCGTGTCTTTCGTGGACCTCCGCGGCGATTTCACCGAAAAGTCTCCCGTGACGTCACCCCGCCATCCGCTCCGCCAGGCCGCACTGCTCTTTCTCCTTTTCGGCACGCTCACCTCGCTCATTCTCTGCGCCCGCATCTACGAGAGCTGGGGGCGAAAGGGCATCATCGAGCCGAGCGGCGGACGCTATTTCTTCCAGCGCGTCGAACTCCCCGTCCCGCCGTTTCGCCAGGCTGACGACCGCTGGCGGCACGACCTCCTCGGCCCCACCCGCGGCACCCTCGGCGCCGAGGGCTGCGCCGTGGCCTCGGCCGCGATGGTCCTCGCCAGCTACGGCACCGACACCGACCCGCAGCGGCTCAACGCCTTCCTGAAAACCAACGGCGGCTTCACCCCGCAAGGCTGGCTCTACTGGGAAAAGGCCGCCGAGATCGCCGGCCCCCGCGTCCGCCACGTCTACGAAGACCTCCCGAGCTACGACCTCATCGACGCCAATCTCGCCCGCGGCAACCCCGTCATCGTCCGCCTGCGCCTGCCCTCGCGCATCACCCACTTCGTCGTCATCGCCGGCAAGCAGGGCTTCGACTACCTCACCCGCGATCCCGGCTCGGGCGCGGCGAAAGGGCTGTATCCCCTGCGCGAATTCGGCAGCCGCATTGAGGCGCTGCGCTTCTACGAAAAGCGCCCGGAACCCTAAACCAAACCCATGCACCTCACCCGACGTCACTTCCTCCAGACCGCGAGCCTCGCGCTCCTTCATCTCCGCACGCCTGCTTTTGCCGCTGAGCCGCCGCTCATCGAGTCCATCGAAAAGGTCGTCCTCCCCGCGCCGCCGGTGGTGGGCGGCACTTGGTTTCATCCGCGCGCCTGTCTGGCCGGGCACACCGCTTTCATGACGGTCCAGGAGATCAAGGGCACCGATTTTTTCGGCCCCGTGCACTGGACCACGTCGGATGATCTGGGAAAGACCTGGAGCCCCTTCCAGCCCGTGCCGCCACTCGGCTGGGTCCCAATCGAGTCCGGCGGGCACGAGGGCGTGTGCGATGTCACCCCCGAATTTCATCCGCAGACGGGCACCGTCCTAGCCCTCGGTCACAATGTCTTTTACAAGACCGCCCGCTTCGAACGCAACCAACCCGCCCGCTGGCCCATCTACGCCGTTTGGAAAGACGGCGCCTGGGGCCCACGCCAAAAGCTCGAGTGGGACGATCCGCGCGGCAGCTACATCTATTCAAACAACTGCGGCCAGCGCGTCGTCCTCCCGAATGGCGATGTCATGCTGAGCTTCACCTTCGGCGTGAAGGATCAGCCGCGCTCGGTCTGCGGCGTGCGCTGCTCTTTCGATGGCCGCGAACTGCGCGTCCAGGAAACCGGCCCCGCGCTCACCAACCCCAAGGGCCGCGGCCTCCTCGAGCCCTCGCTCACGCGGTTCGGCGGCCGCTTCTACCTCACCATCCGCGCCGAGGACGACCGCGGCTATGTCGCCGTGAGCGACGACGGCCTCCACTTCTCGCCCCAGCAACCGTGGGCCTGGGACGACGGCGAGCCGCTCACCATGTCCACCACCCAGCAGCACTGGCTCACGCATTCCGGCGCGCTCTTCCTCGTCTACACGCGCAAGGACGCCAGCAATGCCAACGTGATGCGCTGGCGCGCGCCGCTCTGGGTCGCCCAGGTGGATGTCGCCTCGCTGCGGCTCCTCCGCGCCACCGAGCGCATCGTGCTCCCGCTCATCGGCGATGGGGTAAACCACGCCGACCTCGTCCCCATGATGGGCAACTTCGGCGTCGCCAACGTCAGCGCCAACGAATCATGGGTCACCGACGGTTCATGGTGCCCGAAGACCGGCAACAGCGGCGAACTCCAACTCGCCCGCATCCGGTGGAGCCAGCCAAACGCGCTCGTCACCGGCGGCGATCTGTAGGGCGTCTGTGCCAACTGTAGAGCGCCTGTGCCAACTGTAGGGCGTCTGTGCCAGACGCCGGCGGGGGAACCCGCCCGAAGACCAACCCCGGCGTTTCGCAGAAACGCCCTACAGGCGCCCCCAGCCCGCTTCTACTCGTCGGAATCCGACCCGCCGCCCGTGCGCGAAGCGAGCAGATCGCAGAGGCCGCGCTTTCCGGCGGCGGTGACGAAGCTCCAAAACGCATTCGCATGCGGTCCCCAGGTGCGTTCCTGTGCGGCGGCGAGCGCCTGCCCGACATTGAAGCCGCTCCGGTAGAGCAGCGCGAACGCCGCCTTGATGTCGGCGCGCTCGGCCCCGGTGAGGTCCGCGCGGCGGAGGCCCACCACATTCAGCCCGGCGACGCCGGTGCGCTCCGCGGCGATGACGAAGGGCGGGATGTCTTTGCTGAAAGCGGACGCTCCCTGGCAGATGGCGAGCTGCCCCACGCGGATGTGCTGGTGGAACACGCTGCCGCCTCCGATGAAGACGCGGTCTTCGAGGATGACGTGGCCACCGAGCAGGACGTTATTCGCCAGGATCACGCGGTCGCCGAGGCGGCAATTATGCGCGACGTGCGCACCGCCCATGAGGAAGCAATGGCTCCCGATCACCGTCGCGCTGCCATTGCTGCTGCCGCGGTGGATGGTGGCGTACTCGCGGATCTTGTTGCCACTCCCGATCTCTACGGAGCTGTCCACATCGGGCCGGAAAGCAAAGTCCTGCGGCTCCCCACCGATGAATGCGCCGTGGCCGATGACGTTGTCATTTCCCATCGAGACGTGCGCGGTGATGATGGCGTGCGCGTGAATCGTGCAGCCGTCGCCGATGCGCGCCCCGGCCTCGATGACGGCACCGGGGCCGACGGTGACGTGAGAGCCGAGGCGGGCGTCGGGGTGAATGATCGCGGTGGGGTGGAGCATGGCGGGGAATGACGAATGACGAAATCCGAATGACGAATGAATGTTTCAATGACGAATGTCGAATGACGAAACGATGCCCGCCGGTGCGCGACCGTTGGAGCAATCGGTTTCGCCACTGGGTCGTTGGTGATTCGTCATCCCCCTTAACAGGCCCGGCGATGAAATAAACTGCCGTGAATTTTTCTTGCAAGAATCTGGATGTCGGCGCGTTTAACTAATCGAGCGAGGAACGCGCAGTGGTCATAACCAGTATCAACAAACCTCGGCCAGCGGACAACAGTTCGGGCATCCTTCCCATAAAAAATATGAAATCCTTTAAACACCTCGCGCCCGCTCGGCGCAATCCCCTCCCGGCGCTGCTTTTCGGCAGTGCATGCCTCGCTCTCGCGAATTTCGTGCGCGCGGGCGACGGGACGATCGACACCGCGAATAAGACAATCGACCTCAGCGTGCTTTTCTCCTACCAGGAAAGCGACGATAATCTGGATAGCGCCGCGATCAGTCCCGATTGGCGGCAGGTTTTCAACGACGCTTCGTCCCGGCTCTGGAATGCCACCAATGGTCAGCTCAAGATCGGGAAGGTCACGGTCTATCGACGGGCTTTCAATAAGAAGGATTCGGCGGACGTGTGGATTCTGAAGGGACCGGGGACAGCCTACGCGAACGGCGTGGGCAAGCTCGGCGTAGCAGGAAATCGGATGACCTTTTACCAAGACACCCATCGCAGCACCAGCGCGACATATCAGGTGGATTCAGTATCGTCCACGAGATGGGACACTATGTCTTCGGCTGCTATGACGAGTATCTCGGCGCCAATGTTCCATTCGCCAAGAAAGACACCTTCACGGACGCTGATCTCAGCGGTTACACAACCGACTCGCCGTTCGTTTATTCCATTTCCAGCAATGACGTCACGGCCTCGATCATGGATGGCGGCGGCGGCTCCAAAAACACCCGGACGGAATTCGACACAGCGACCAATGTCGTGAAGGGCGTCCGCGAAAGGAACAAGTGGTGGATGAACAAGCAGTGGATCGTGAATCGTGAAAGCTGCTGGGAAACGATGAGGAAGTTCAAATTTGGTGGAGTGAATGTGTTCCCGACGGTGCCGGCGGGAGCATCGGATACGGCCTTGCCAGCGGGTGCCACGGATGTGACGTGGGAGGTGGTGCCAACCCTCAGCCGGCTCGTGTTGTGCATCGATCGTTCGGGAAGCATGGCTTCGGAAAATCGCATGCAATTAGCAATCCTGGGCGCCCGAATCCTGACCAGCCTCACTGAGGAAAAGCACGACTTTACGCTCTTCGCAGGCACGGACGACGAGGAGAAGGTCGTCTTTGAAGGCGACACGCTCGGCGTGGTGGATTTTGACGACAGGGTCACCACGACCTTCCCCATGACCGAGGTGGACAAGGCCGGAACGGCGAAGAATGCCGCGAAGACGGCGATCACCGGGCTCTCGCCGCGCGGCAGCACGGCGATCGGCGACGGGGCCCAGCAGTCGCTGGACCTGATCACGGCGCTCGGCGACAAGGTGACCCAGGAGGCGATCATCCTGCTCAGCGATGGGCAGACCAACTCGGGCTCGGATCCCGCGACAGCAGCGGCCAACGCCAAGGCACGGGGCGTAAAGATCTACACCATCGCGCTGGGAGCCAGTGCGGATGGGGCCACGCTGGCATCGATGGCGACGACGACTGGCGGCAAGTTTTACGCCGCGGCCAATTCCCTGGGTCTCGTCGATATCTATACGCGCATTTATGGCGACCTCCGCGGTGGCGGATTGATCGAGGCACTCAGTGATCTGTCGTTTGAAGCGACAGACACTACGCGGACCATCGATGTGGATCCCTACACGCAGGAGGCGACTTTCTCGATCGCGAGTCCGGATCCCGGATTCGTTCTCGAGATCACCTCGCCGAAAAACATTACCTATACCGGTACGGTAGCGGCGGATGGAGTCCTTTATGAAAGCGAAGGAAGCGAGCTGCATTTCCGCGTGTCCAATCCGATGCCCGGAAGGTGGAAGGTGAAGATCAAGAGCCCGGATACCAATACAGGCACGACGTATCAATATAGCTTCATCACCAACTCGTCCAATGCCCAGGTGAGCGTGACCGCTGCAACCGGCAAGGCGACCTATACATACCCCGAGCGAGTGCTCCTCACCTGCCAGGTGACAGCGGGCGACCCGGTAACCGGCGCGTCGGTCACGGCGGAGGTTTCGGGCCCGGATGGGGTGTTGGGAACGGCGACCCTCTTCGACGATGGTTTGGCAATTCACGGCGACGAAGAGGCGGGAGACGGCCTTTATTCGGCCTATTACTCCGCCTTCCCGGCCTCGGGAAACTATTCGTTCACCGTGCAAGTTGTGAACCGTAAGGGAGTCACCGGCATTGCCAATCCGGAGAAGAACGAACTGCCGATTCCGAAGAAATCAATTGCCGCGTTTTCGCGGGAGGCGACGACCAACGTCTCGGTTTCCGGCGTGCCCGCGGTGGACCGCCAGTGGGCACGAGTGAACGCGCTCGCCTTTAATCAAAACAAAGATGCCAACACGGGGACACTGAAGGCATCGCTGACTCTCAACTCACCGGCTGGACTATTCACGCCGACGCAAACTCCCTTGACGATTAGCTTGAACGGAGTGGCGACCGCGACCATCCCGGCAAGCGTTTTCAAGGTCAAAAAGCCGGGCGTCTTTGCAATTCAAGACAAAGCCACCGGAATCAAGGGTAGTCTAAAAACGTTCGTCGGCGGGACTAGTCGGAGCGAGTTGGTGATAACGCATCCCAAGGTGTCTGTCGGCGGTTTTGGATTTACCTCGCCAACCAACGCGCGCGTGACCTTTGCAACCTTTGACGAAACGGTTTCGTTGAAGACCATCGTCAATCCGCGCGGCAAGGGCATTACTTACAATGCGAGGAAGGATTTCCTCAATTCGTCGGTGCTCTACGTGGACGGAATTCAGGGGAAGGTGGACGCCGATCAGGATGGCCGGGACAGCTTCCGGTTCGCGGCGACGCTCGACGGTCCGCTCAACTACGATCCGGCGGTTGGAACGCTCACCATCGACATCGGCGGGTTCATCATTACGGTTCCGCCGAACACTTTGCAAAAGAAGGGGGACAGCGCCAAGGGCACGCTAAACATCAGTGGCGGAGTCGTGAGGATCGCGCTGGACCTCGATTCCGGCGTGCTATCGGTGAAAGGTTCGAAGCTGAACATCGGGCAGGGCCTTACTTCGAGCGTCATCGTCCGGGTGACGGCGGGCTCGTTCAATCAAGCGAATCTGATCGTGCTGAGCGAGAAGGCCAGGAAGGGTGCGAGTAGCTTCAAATTCTAACCTAACGGTGATCTGTCCAAGCGTAACGCGGCACTGAATGCGATCTTGTTCCATGACTGTATCCCGCTGGTTTTGGCGCGTGGCTGGAATGGGCGCGGTTGCGATCATCATTGTCGCGGCGATCTATCTGAGCCGGGAACCAGAGAAGGTGACCGTCAGACCGGGATCTGCGCCGCCCGCAGTCGAGCGTGAAGGCCGTGCGCTGCTCGTCGATCGACCGACGGCCCCGCCGGCAGCGGTGCCGGTGGCGCCGTCCCCCTCGCCGAACCCGCCGCAGCCGCAAGCCGGGCTGCGCGACGCCCGGCCGAAGCTGGATCTCGCGGACTTCGTGTTGCGGCTGAAGGACGACCCTTCCTTAAACCCGCCGACCTTGGGCAGGTTCGTGGGAGCGCTCACTTCGGCGCGCGCTACCGACCGTGCCGAGGCGGTGGAGGAACTGGGCTTTTCCGAAGACCGGCGGTTCGTCGCGGCGATTGTCCATTTGCTGCAAAACGACCCGGAACCGACCGTGCGAGCGGCAGCCGCCTCGGCTCTCGAACTCTACAAGGGAAGGGAGATTGCGGCGGCACTCGGTCAGGCGCTCAGCGATGCGGACGAAGAGGTGCGTTCCCACGCGCTGCTTTCGTTGCAGGTGCAACGCGACGACAATGTGGAGCGCGAACTCGAAACTCAGTTGAAGAATGGGGGCCTCAACGAGCAGACCGCGCTCGACGTGCGCCTTTTTTTGGACCGCCACTATGTTCGCAAAGATCCTTTTAAAGATTCGGTGGTTCCTTGACTTCGGCCGGTTCAGTTTCGCGGTTTTCGCAACTGTGACGACGATAAAGGCCGCCGAGGGCGATGGCCTGCGCGTGTGCTTCAATTTCGAGTCGCAGTTTTTCGCCCTGCGCGTCGTTGGCGGAAAGGCCGAAGCGGTGGTGAGCCACGGGGGGCGAATCGATCGGCGCGGTGACGCGGCGTTTCCCGTTCCACTGCAGCGCGCGCTCGCGGCGGTCGAGGCGGGGGCGAAACGGTCGACTTTGGCGGCGACGCGGGACCGACTCGCAGGGGAAAGTTTTTTTCTGATCGTGCATCCGCGCTTCACGGTGACGGGTTCAAGTCGTGCGTCCGGTGAGGAGGTGTCGGAATTCCTCGCCGCGTGCCGCTCATTCGCGCTCAGCGCGCCTGCTGTGGAACCAGGCGGCTTGTATCTTCTCGCATGGCCGGCCAAGAGTGCGGCTACGGGCGAGTCCGCCGTGGAAACCAGCGCGCCGGCGCTGGGAGAGGCGTTTGCCCAGTGGGGTTTCCCGGTGCGGGTGACTGATGTCAAAGCGCGGACGGGTTTGCCGAAGGACTCGATGTACAGCGCGCGTACTCCGGACGGACGTTGGTATTTGGTCAGCTACCTGGAAGGCGCGCCGTTTTCCATCGCTGAGTGGTTTCGGCAATAGCGTCGCCGGCAAATTCTCAATCCAAGTGCGCGCTTCCCACGAATGTTTCAATGACGAATGTCGAATGACGAAACCTCCGCGCAGGTGAGCCGCCCGGCGAATCGCCCCTTTTCGTCATTCCGTCATTGGGGATTCGTCATTCATTCGTCATTCGAATTTCGTCATTCGTCATTCCAACCTCACCCCATCATCCCATGCTCGCGGAAGCTGAACCACGGATGCCTCCCATTCCCCTCCGCGCCCACGATCACATGGTCGTGGAATCCGATCTGCAAAAGGCGCGCGGCTTCGGCGAGGCGTGCGGTGAGGCGGCGGTCGGCGTCGCTCGGGGAGGGATCGCCGGACGGATGATTGTGGACGAGCACGAACGCGTAGGCGGCGTAGAGCAGCGCGGGGCGGAGGATCTCGCGCGGGTGCGCGGTCGTTTCGTTGAGCGTGCCATTCGAGACCTCTTCGACACGGATGAGCTGGAGCTTCGTGTCGAGCAGGACCACGCGGAGCGTCTCGCGGCTCAGCGCTCGGAGTTCGGCGCCGAGGAGGTCGTAGACGTGAGCTGGGGTGCTGATCGCCTGCCGATCGAGATTTTCCCGTGCGAGCCGCGACGCGAGACCGAAGGCGGCGGCGAGCTGCACGGCCTTGGCCGGCCCCACGCCTTTGATGCGTGAGAGTTCGGCCACCGTGCAGCGGGCGAGACCGTTGAGGTTTTTGAATTCGCGCAGGAGCTGGCGGGCGACGTCGACCGCATTCGCACCGGGGAGCCCCGTGCGGAGCAGGATCGCGATGAGTTCGCTATCGGTCAGCGCGCTCGCACCGAGCGCCGCGAGCTTTTCGCGCGGACGATCGTTTTCCGGGAGCTCCTGAATCCGTAGCGTGCTCACAGGTCATCGGGAGCCGAGGGCTTCGGCGTGCTCGCGGGGCGGTTGGCGGGACTCGCGAAGACCTCGTTCACGTAACGAACCGTGACGACGAGATGGCCCTCGTCGGTCGCGAGAATGCCGCCGGGGGCGCCGAGGATCAGCTCGATAGTTTTCGGTTCCTTGTCGGCGAGCGTGGGCGTGAATTTCCACTGCGTGAGGGCGCCAAACAGCTTCTGGTCGGGATTGGTCCGTTGCTGCGTGCGGCGCTCTTTTTTGTCTTCAGTGCTGGCGGCGAGCGGTGGTTTGCCGTCGCGGACGGGCGGGCCGTATTTCGCCGTGAGCTGCTGCCGGAGATCGCGGTAGCGGTTGTTCGCCGGCGCATCGTTTTTCAAGACGACGCTCGCCGCGGCGAGACGGCGATTGACGAATTCGAGCATCCAGCGCTCGACCGCCTGGCCGGAGAAGGTGCCGCCGGTCAGTTCGAGTTTCGCGGGGTCGTCGGGCAGCGGGTCAGGGGCGAGAGCGCCGGCGCGGGCACTGAGAATGCGGGCCGTGTCTTCCCTGCTCGCGCCCCACGGCACTCCGACGAAGGAAGTGGGCCGGCTCTTGTTTTCAGCCGTGATCGAGGAGTCAAAGGCCAATCCAGAAACAATGAGCGCGAAGAGCAGGAACGAAACAATTCTCACGCGGACACTCTACCCCGGGCGATCGCACCACGGAAAGCCCAACCTCCGGCGATCAGTGGACGAAATCGCGCGGCCGCTCAGGTGTGTTGGGTCGCAGTGCAACGGAGTCTGTAGTCCCGGAGGGACTGCGGAAATTAGCCGGTGGCGTTAGCCAGCGGAACCGCACGCCGAGCGGACCCGCCCCGGAGGGGCGGCGGAACCGTCGCCGCGTGAATTCCAACGCCCCTGCCGGGGCGACTTCATCTTTTTTCGCGATCCGGTGGCTGACGCCACCGGCTAAATTCCATCGTTCCTCCGGGACATCGGGCGCTTCGCGCCTCCGGGACACCGCGCGCATCACGCCTCTAGGACATCAGGCGCACCACGCATCGCACATCACGCGTTGAATTACGATCAATCGCACCCGGAGGCACCCTGCCCCCCTTTGAATCATACCCCTGTTCCTCAGGCACTGAACTGCTGGATCATCAGATCCAGCGTCGTGATCAGATTGCCCAGCGCGTCGCGATGTTTGTTCGCGGGCACTACTTCCAGCAGCGTCGCCGCTTCCCGCAGCATTTTCCGCCCGGTGGCCACGGCGGACTTCACCGCGCCGGCGGCGATGGCTTTATCCGCGAGTTGGTAGACCGCGTCGTCGTCGCCATGGAGAATGATCTCGCTCAACCGCTGGCGTTCGCTTTCGTCGCTCGTCTGGAGCAGGTGCAGGATGGGGAGCGTGAGCTTGCCCTTGCGGAGATCGCTCCCGAGAGTTTTCCCGGCTTTGCATTCGTCACCGGCGAGGTCGAGCACGTCGTCGTAGATCTGATAAGCGGTACCAAGGCGCAGGCCGAAGGTGCGCAGGGCGCTGATCACTTCGGGCGAGGCTTCGTTGATGAAGGCGCCGAGTTCGCACGCCGCGGCAAAGAGCGCGCCGGTCTTCATCTCGATGATCTTGTAGTAATCCGGCACGCTCAGCTTGAGATCGAAGCGGCGCTGGGTCTGGATGATCTCGCCGCTGCACACCTCGCTCGCCGCGTGCGCGATCCGGCGGCCGATCTCGCCATTCTGAAAGCTGGTCGAGAGCTTGAGCGCGTGGGCGAACAGGCAATCGCCGAGCAGCACACTGATCGCATTGCCCCACTTCGCATTCGCCGTCGGCTGGCCGCGGCGCTTGTCGGCGCCGTCGAGGATGTCGTCGTGCACGAGCGTGGCGGCGTGGATCAGTTCCACCACCACGGCGAGGTCGAAGTGGCTCGGCCCGATGTTGCCCGTCGCGCCGCCGGCGAGGAGCGCGAGCGCCGGGCGGAGACGTTTGCCGTGGCTCTCGATCGCGTAGGCGACGTAGGGCTCCACGGCCGGGTCGAAGGCGCGCGCCTGCTGGCGGATGCGCTCTTCCACGGAGTAGAGCTGCGAGTTGATCAGCTCGAAGGTGGCCTTGAGGGCGGCGGTTTTGTCAGAAGTGGGTTCGAGCTGCGAGGCGGGATTCACCGGGCGGAGAGTAGGAGTTGACACGTCTAAGTCAAATACGCGGCACCTTGCGGCGAGGATTCCTGATTCTCACGCAGAAAGTGGCGCCGCTCCGCCGATCCGCTCGACATCGCAGTCTGCGGGCCGCTTTACTCACGGCGCGATGAAGGCCAGGCCCACTCTCTTCCTCAGCGGCGTCTCCCAGGAGTTCGGTTCGTTCCGCGATGCGGTGGAAAACGCGATCAACCCCTGATTAACCCCGTCATCAGATGCGCCGCGCCTTCGTCTCCCACAGCACAGTCGATGACCGTTATGTCGCGGAAATGGAATCGTTTCTCTGCGGGGCGGGCTATGACGAGGTATTCAACGATGTCCGTTCCATCCCGCCCGGCGCCGAATTTTGGCCGGAGATCGAGAAGGGCATTGCGAACGCCGATACTTTGGTCGTCGTCATCACGGCTGCGTCCAATGCTTCGGATTGGGTGAGACGCGAAGTCGAATACGCCCTCAGCCTTTCCAAGAAACTCATCCCTGTCTGGATCGAAGACTGCGAGGTTCCCGCCTACCTCAAAAGCCGCGATGTCATCGACTTTCGTCCGCGCATCCGGGCAGAGCGCAAAATCGACATCAGCCGCATTTTCAAATACGCGCCAGTGGAACTCATCGGGCGCGAGGACGAGACGAGTCTCCTAAATGACGCGTGGCAAAAAGTCCTTCGCATCGAAAAAGGCCGCCCCCACGTCCTCACCTTCGTCGCCCTCGGCGGCGAGGGGAAGACCTCGCTCGTCGCCAAGTGGGCCGCCGACCTCGCGGCGCAGGACTGGCCCGGCTGCGACGCCGTCTTCGCGTGGTCCTTCTACAGCCAGGGCACGCGCGAGCAGACCGCCGTCTCCTCCGACTTGTTTCTCGCCGAGGCCCTCACCTTCTTCGGCGATGAGGCGATGGCGAAGAGCGCGGCCGGCGCGTTCGACAAAGGCCGGCGGCTGGCCCGGCTCGTCGGCGAGCGGCGCGCGCTCCTCATCCTCGATGGCCTCGAGCCGCTGCAATACGCCCCCACCTCGCCCACGCCCGGCGAACTCAAGGACCAGGGCCTCGCCGCCCTGCTCAAAGCCCTCGCCGCCACCAGCCACGGCCTGTGCGTCGTCACCACCCGCTTTGCCCTGCCCGACCTGCGCGCCTTCTACGGCAAAACCGTGCGCGAGGAAAAACTCACCCGCCTCGCGCGCGCCGCCGGTGTGTTATTGCTCAAGGCCCACGGCGTCACCGGCAGCGACCGCCCGAACCTCCCGCTCAAGGACGGCGACGAGCGCAGTGAAATGCTCAGCGAGTTTGAAGCGCTCGTCGAAGACGTGGACGGCCACGCCCTCACGCTCCACCTCATGGGTTCGTTCCTGAAGCGCGCGTTCCAGGGCGACATCCGCCGCCGCGACCGCGTGACCTTTGCCA
>JANPHH010000274.1:0-1890 GCA_031424375.1 Chthoniobacter sp.
CGGCATGGAAGCCAAAGTCGCCCGCGACTCCAAGGCCGTTCTCATCGCCGAAGCTGATGGTAAAGTCGCCAGCGTCACTGCGGACCTCATCATCATCACGAAGGATGGCGATCTGCCCGAAGGCAAAAAGAAGCTCAAGCACGACCCGGAAGAAGGCATCTACTTCTACGATCTGCGGAAATTCATGCGCTCGAACGCGGGCACTTGCGTGAACCAGAAGCCGATCGTGACCAAAGGCCAGAAAGTAAAGAAGGGCCAGGTTATTGCCGACGGACCTAACTGTGAGCAAGGCGAGTTAGCACTCGGCAGGAATGTGCTCGTCGCGTTCATGCCTTGGAACGGCTATAACTTCGAAGACGCCATCACGATTTCCGAGAAGGTGGTGAAGGAAGATATCTATACTTCCATCCACATCGACGAGTTCGAGATCGGCGCCCGCGACACCAAGCTCGGACCCGAGGAAATCACTCGCGACATTCCGAACGTCTCGGAAGAAGCGCTCCGCCACCTCGGCCCGGATGGCGTCATCCGCGTCGGTGCGGAAGTGAAGCCCGGCGACATTCTCGTCGGCAAGATCACTCCGAAATCCGAAACCGAACTCGCCCCGGAAGAGCGCCTGCTGCGCGCCATCTTCGGTGAGAAGGCGGCGGACGTGAAGGATACCTCGCTGACCGTGCCCTCCGGCACCTACGGCATCGTCATGGATGTGAAAGTCTCTGCGCGGAAGGAAATCGCCCGCGTGAAGTTATCGCCCATCGAGTCGAAGAAGCAGGCCAAGGAGATCGAAGAGAATCACGCGAAGCGGAAGGACGAGCTGCACGAACAGCTCACCGAAGCGCTCTCCAACATCCTCCTCGGCGAAAAAATCCCGCTCGACGTGGTCAACGCGCAGACCGGTGAAATCATCATCCCGGCGAACCGCAAGATCACCAAGACGTTGCTCCGCAAGCTGGCCGGCGTTTACGATCACGTGGACATCGACCCGTCGCCGATCCGCAACAAGATCCGCGAAATCATCGGCCAGTTTGAGCACAAGTTTGCCGAACTGGAGCTCGAGCACGAGCGCTCGATGGACAAAGTCGAGAGCGGCGATGACGTCGATCCCGGTATCATCAAGCAGGTGAAGGTCTACGTCGCCTCGAAGCGCAAGCTCTCGGTCGGTGACAAGATGGCGGGCCGTCACGGAAACAAGGGCGTCGTTGCCCGCATCGTGCCGGAAGAAGACATGCCGTTCCTCGCGGATGGCACCCCCGTCGAAATCTGCCTGAACCCGCTCGGCGTGCCTTCCCGTATGAATGTCGGACAGGTGCTCGAGACTCATCTTGGCATCGCCGCCAAGGCGCTCGGTTTCACCGTCGCGACACCCGTCTTCGATGGGATTCCGGAAGCGAAGATCTTCGAGTATCTCCGTGATGCGAAGAAGGTCGAAGGCTTCACCTGGATCAACGAAACCGGCAAAGCAATGGTCTACGACGGCCGCACTGGCGACTCGTTCGATCAGCCAATCGTCGTCGGCTATATCTATATGTTGAAGCTCGGTCACTTGGTCGCGGACAAGATCCACGCCCGTGCGGTCGGACCTTACTCGCTCGTCACCCAGCAACCGCTGGGCGGCAAGGCGCAGTACGGCGGACAGCGCTTCGGCGAGATGGAAGTGTGGGCGCTCGAAGCCTACGGCGCGGCTTACACGTTGCAGGAACTCCTGACCGTGAAGTCCGACGACGTGGCCGGCCGCACCCGCATCTACGAATCCATCGTCAAGGGCGACAACTCCCTGGAAGCCGGCACGCCGGAATCCTTCAACGTGCTCATCAAGGAAATGCAGTCACTTATGGATCTTGGAATTAATGATAAGACCGCGCTCGTTCTTGGCGCGAGTGGCGGCCTCGG
>JANPHH010000275.1:0-5772 GCA_031424375.1 Chthoniobacter sp.
CGAAGTCGAGCTTTCCGAGGATGCTGGGCTTGTCGGTCGCTTTGGCATCGAGGATGAGCAGCGTGCCGGAGGTGGCACCGAGGAGGATACGGTCGCCGGCGAGGGTCGGTGAAACGTAGTAGTCACCGGGTGTGCCGAGGCGTTCCTTGGTGTAGAGCAACTTGCCGGTCGCGGCTTCGTAGAGTGTGGCGAGGCCGCCGTCCTTCACGATGAAAAGCTTGCCGTCGTAGAAGAGCGGCGAAGCGACATACGGCGCGCCCTTGTCGTTGGTCCAGAGGACGTGCGATTCGGTGATGTCGCCACGCCCGCCGGGCTTGATGCCGAGCACAACGTTTTTGCCGCGCTTCATCCAGTCGAGGTTCGTCTCCCATTCGGCGCGCTCCATGAATCCGCTCTTGTCCTTGTCTTGCACGGAGAAGAAGTCTTGCAGCGGGGTGCCGACGGATTCGGCGCGGGAGATTTTGCCGTCCTTGTCCTTATCCATCATGCCGAGGAAGACATCGTAGCCCGGCATCTGTTCGTCGGCGCTGCCGCCGGGACTCCAGGTGGCGATATATAGATTACCATCGGTACCGACCGTCGGCGTGGTGCAGGGGTAAGCGGAGAGTCCGCGGACGATCCAGCGTTCTTCACCGGTCGCGAGGTCGTAGCCTTTGGCGCGGGTGTCGCCAAGGATGACGAGCGAGTCGTTCCAGACCACTGGCGTGCCGAAGCTGACGCGGAATTCCTTCCGCGATTGTTTCCACTTTTGCGCGCCGGTTTTCAGATCGAAGGCGTAGAGGCCGTTGCCCGGGCCGTCTTCGTCGCGGACGAGATAGACCGTGCCCTGATGAATGATCGGCGAAGTGCCGCTGCCGAAGCCGTCCTTGGTCTGGATCAGCGGCAGCTTCGCCTCCCAGAGCAGCTTGCCTGTGAGGTCGAAGGTGAGCAGGCCATACGAACCAAAGTAACTGACGATGCGCTCGCCGTCCGTCGCGCAGGTCGAGGCTGCGGGTGAGCCGAGCTTTTCCATGAAAGACTCGATCTGATCGGGCTTGAGGTCGTGCCGCCAGAGGTGGCTGCCGTCACTGCGTTTCAGCGCGAGGGTCGAGAGCTGGCCATCGTGAAAACCGGTGACGAAAACGCGGTCGCCGACGATGACTGGCGACGACGAACCGCCCGGCACTTCGACCCGCCAGAGCTGGTCTTTCGTGGCATCGAGGGAAGCGGGGAGTGCGGTGCCGCTGGCGATGGACGAGCCGGCGGATCCGCGAAATTGCGGCCACAGGGTTTCCGCGCGTGCGGACAGGATGAGGGCAGCAGCAATGAAGGAAGTGCGAATGAGCATGACAAAGAAGGAGTGGTGCGGACCGCGAGTTACCAGGGAACCGGCTGGCGGGAGTTGAAGAAGCCGCCGCTGGGGCCGTCGGCGGGAAGAGTGGCGAGCCACACGGGCGTGTCGGCTCCCTGCTCCACGGTGCCCGGCGCGTTTTCACCGCCGAGGTCGGTCTTGATCCAGCCGGGGCAGGCGGAGTTGACCTTGATGGGGGTGTCGCGCAGCTCCGCGGCGAGGTGGATGGTGAACGAATTGAGCGCGGCTTTCGAGGCGTCGTAGTCGAAGATCTTTACGTCGGCATACGGGCTCGCCGGATCGGAGGCCATGGTGAGTGAGCCGAGGGAACTGGAGACGTTCACGATGCGGCCCGCGTCGCTCTTCGCGAGAAGGGGCAGCATGGCCTGCGTGACGGTCACGGCACCGAAAAAGTTCGTTTCGAAGACATCGCGCAGAATGTCATGCGGCGTGGTGCTCGCCTTGTGGGTCGGGTTTTCCATGATGCCCGCGTTGTTCACGAGAATGTCGAGCCGCTGGTATTCCTGCTCGATGAATTCCGCGGCGCGATCGACCGATGGTTCGTGCGTGACGTCGAAGATGGTCGAGTGCGCGTCGATGCCTTCGGCTTTCAGTTTATCCACCGCGGTGGAGCCGCGCTTTTTATCGCGCGTGCCGACGAGGATGGTCATGCCGTGCTTGCCGAGCTGGCGGCAGATTTCGAAGCCGAGGCCTTTGTTAGCGCCGGTGATGAGGGCGATCTTCTTGGTGGTGCTCATGACGGGTTAGTTGAGATCGTTTTGGAGGACGATGCGATAGCGCGCTTTGCCGCAGCGAAGATGTTCGAGGGCGTCGTTGATTTTCGACATGGGAAACAGTTCGGTGGTCGGCGCGATGTCGTGCCGGGCGGCGAAGTCGAGCATGGTGGCCACGGTGGTGGGGCTGCCGAGCGGCGAGCCGGAGAGCGACTTCTGGCCCATGATGAGCGGGAAAGCCGCGAGGCTGATCGGCTCGAGCACCGCGCCCACGGTGTGAAGTTTTCCTTTCGGCGCGAGCGCGCCAATCAGCGACTGCCAGTCGAGGGTGACGTTGACCGTGGAGATAATGGCGTGGAGCGAGCCGGCGAGTTTGGCGAGGTCGTCGGCGTTGCGCGAATTGACCACGCGATGCGCGCCGAGGCTGAGCGCTTCCTCGCGCTTCGACTCGCTGGAGGTGAAGGCGATGACTTCACAACCCCAGGCGCGGAGAAACTTCAGCGCCATGTGGCCGAGCCCGCCGATGCCGATCACACCCACGCGGTCGGTCGGTTTGATGCCGAGCTGGATGATGGGATTGAAAACCGTGATGCCGCCGCAGAAAAGCGGTCCCGCTTTCGCCGGATCCAAGCCCGCGGGCAGCGGAGTGGCCCAGGCCCAGTGCGAGCGGACACTGGTGGCGAATCCGCCGTGCCGCTGGACGATCGTGCCCTCTGCGGTGGTGCAGAGATTTTGATCGCCGCCCATGCACTGCGGGCAGGACATGCAACTCCCGGAATACCAGCCGAGACCGACGGTCTGGCCGACCTTGAGGTTCTTCACGTGGTCGCCGGTGGCGGTGATTTTGCCGATGACTTCGTGCCCGGCGATCAGCGGGTAGGCGGACATGCCCCACTCATTGTCGAGCATCGAGAGATCGGAATGGCAGACGCCGCAGTAGTCCACGGCGATGTCCACCTGCTCGTCGCCGAGCGGGCCGGGTTCGTATTCGAATGGGGTCAAGGGCGACTTTGGTCCGGTGGCGGCGAGGGCTTTGATGGTGCTCATGTCGTTTGTGGTTTTGGGTTTGGGAAATTACGCGTTCACTCCGGCGATCGGCTGCTTCTCCTTGGCCGCATCGGCGGCGCGCCAGAGATACCACGCGGCGGTGGTGGCGTAGGGACGCCACAGCTCTGCATGGAGTAGCAGATCTTTGGGTTTTGGCATTTCGTCGAGGCCGTGGGCGATGCGAAAGCCATTGCGGACGCCGAAGTCGTCGGCGGGGAAAACGTCGGGGCGGCCGAGCTTGAAGATGAGGAGCATCTCGACCGTCCAGCGACCGACGCCGCGCACGGTGACGAGCCGCTCGATGATCTCGGCATCCGGCATCGCGCGAATCGCCCGGCTGGTGGGGATCGTGCCGTCGAGGGTTTTGGCCGCGATGTCGCGGATCGCCGCGATCTTCGCGCGGGAGAAGCCGGTCGCGCGCAGGGCGTCGTCGTCCACGGTCGCGAGCTGCGCGGCGGTGGGGAAGCGCCGGCCCGGAAACAGCGCGCGGAAGCGGCCGAGGATCGTTTCCGCGGCAGTGCCGTTGAGTTGCTGATGCGCGACGGCGCTGACGAGTGACTGGAATGGCGAGCGATTCGTCTCCGGCACGAGCGCGCATGGGCCGTGCGTCTTGATCAGACGACGCATGACCTTGCAGCGTTTTGCGAGGTGGGCGTGAGCTTCCGGAGTCACGAGCGCGGCGCGATTTGGTTAGGCCGCGAGGGCTTCGAGTTTGGCGAGGATCGCCTTCTTCGATGCCGTGCCGGTGATCTGGTCGCTGACTTTTCCACCTTTGAAAAAGAGCAGCGTCGGAATGCCGCGGATACCGAACTGGCTGGCGATCTCCGGGTGTTGTTCGACGTCGAGCTTCGTGACCTTGAATCGGTCGGCATTCTCCGTGGCGATCTCGTCGATCAGCGGGGCGATTTGTTTGCACGGCCCGCACCAGGGAGCCCAAAGGTCGACGAGCACGGGCTTGTCGGAGTGGAGGACTTCGCTGGTGAAGGTGGCGGCGTCGAGATGGATGGCGGTACTCATGTTTATTTTTTGGTGAAAGATTTTCAGGCGGCGGTGCGGAGGCGGGCGCGCTGGCGGTTGAAGGGACTGTCCCCTAGCGCCGCAGCGACGAGCCGCACTTTCTCCTCGGCCACGGCGGGAAAGAACAGATCCGTGAACCCCGTCTCGTGCGCCACATACTCCGCCTCCTCGACCACGCGGCGGACGAGTGGCACGGGCAGCAGGTCGCCGAATTCCCGGCTGAGACGCGCGGTGACGGTGCGCTTCAGGATGCCGGTGAGGGGAGTGAGCGAGTCTAGAGCGGTGGGCCGTTGGAGGTGGGAGCGAACGTGGCGATTCATGAAGTGCGGAAGGTTACAGTTGGGTGAAATAGACCAGTCGTCTAATGGCTGGTATGGAAAATCAGGCGGGAGAGAGGTATTTGCGCAGGAAGGTCGCGGCTGAGCGCAGTGGGGCGACGTTGCGTTCGATCTGCACGCGCTGGCTGGCGCCCATCCAGAGATCCTGGATCATCGTCGCCGTCGGCAGGGGATCGAGGTCTTTGCGAAAGACGCCCTTTTCCTGGCCTTCGATGATCAACTTCTCGAGGTAGCCGCGCCACTCCCTCATACCATCGGCCAGCACAGCGCGCATGTCGTCGCTGAATGTGGCGACCTCGCTGGCGAGTTTCACCACGAGACAGGAGCATTGGCAGCCATTCTCGAAGAGTTTGCCGATGCAAAGGTCGAGGTAGCCCATCAGGCGCCCGAACGGATCTTCGGCGAGTTCGGGGCTGAGCAGCGCCCGGCGTTTGAAGGCGGAGGCGTCGGCGACGTAGTGCTTGAGGAGCTCGACGCCGAACTGCTCCTTCGACTGAAAGTAATGGTAAAACGAACCCTTCGGCACCTTCACCGCAGACAGGATTTCGTTCAGCCCCACCGAGTGAAAGCTCTTCTGGAGCATGATCTCCTCGGCGGCTTCGAGGATGCGCTCCTTGGTGGTCGGGGCGGCGTTGGCGGTGGCAGTGCTCATCGGGAGTGATGAGTAAATAGACCAGTCGTCTAGTTGTGGCAAGCGAAACTTTCACCAGCGTCTCGCGCCTGCTCGAAGGGCGTTCGTCACGACTTGGGACAGTCCTCGTATCCGGGAACAAACCTTCACCATCGCAAAGCGGCGGACGTGGCGGACGGCGTTCCGGAGTTTTTCGTCGACCGCCGGTCGGTTAGGGAACCGCTGATTAAATCGAGGATGGCCCGCGAAATACGCGAAAGGACGCGAAAAACAAAATGCGGTCAGAGGAGCGGGATCACTTTCGCGATCTTTCGCGTATTTCGCGGGCATTGATCAGCGGCTCCTTAGGTTGTGCTCACGAATTGCGCAGCAGGAGCAATCCACGCTGTAGCGGCGGTCTATGACCGTCGCCAATTTCGCTCCGGGGACGTGGCCTTTGCATTCGTCGTGCTCGCTCCGCGCCACCTCCGCCTGCGGAAAAATGCGGCGGTCACAGACCGCCGCTACAAGTGGGGCAGAATTCGTGAAAACGCCCTAGGCAGTGTTCACGAATTATAAAATGTACGAATGAACACAGAGGTGATTGAAACTCGGGATGCCCAATCATCCCGTGCGAAAACTCATCAGTGATCAAGTGTGGAAAGAGCTGGAGGCAGCGGTGCAAGCCGCCAAGCA
>JANPHH010000276.1:0-8193 GCA_031424375.1 Chthoniobacter sp.
GACCTGAAAGGGCTGGTTGTGCGTGGAGACGAGGGTCATGCCGACGTTGTGCACGTCGTCGACATTGCGCGCGGTGAGCGCAGGGAAGGGGACCTTGCCGCCGTCGAATTTTTGCAGGACGAGATAGATTTGGACGGCAAAGGCGAGGGTGACGACGCCGCCGCCGGCATAGGCGACGAGGTTGATCTTGCGTCGCGCCTCGGTGCGCAGATCGAGGAGCATGATGATGAAGAGGAAGAGCACCATCACCGCGCCGGCGTAGACCAGCACCTGGATGACCGCGATGAAGTAGGCGTCAAGCCCGACGAAGAGCGCGGCGAGTCCGAGGAAGCTCACGACGAGCGAGAGGGCACTGGCGACGGGGTTGCGATTGGCGACGACGGCGATGCCGAAGATCAGCGTGAGCGCGGCGAAGAGATAGAAAAGGATGGGGGACATCAGGCTATTTCTTCGGGTTCCACTTGTGCACGAGGCCGTCGAAAACGCCGCCGAGTTCGTAGAGCTTTGCCTTGTGGTGGACCATCTCGGCGCGCGAGAGGCCGGTGATGGCGTAGTCTTTCCGGAGATAAATCGCCTGCTCGGGGCAAACTTCTTCGCAGAGGCCACAGTAGATGCAGCGGATCATGTCGATGTCGAACTCGCGCGGGCGCTTTTCAACCTTGGCGAACTGGTTATCGGCGGGGATTTCCTCCGGCTTGATGGTGATCGCGCGCGGCGGGCAGATGAATTCGCAGAGCTGGCAGGCGACGCAGCGTTCGCGGCCATGCTCGTCCGTCACGAGGGTGGGCGCGCCGCGGTAGTGCTCGGGCATGCTTTTGTCCCACTTTTCCTCGGGATATTGCATGAGCACCTTGGTCTCGCCGCTGAGCATGCGGCGGATGTGCTTAAAGGTGATCGCGAGGCCGGCGACGATGGAGGGGAGATAGATCTTCTCCTTCCAGGTCAGGTTGGGGCGTTGAACGGTGTAGGCCATGACGCGTTACTTGGTGAAGGCGAGGATGCCGGCGGTGAGGAAGATGTTCACCAGCGCGATTTCGAAGAGGTAGAGCCAGCCGAGTTTCATGAGCTGATCGTAGCGGAAACGGGGGAGGGTCCAGCGCACCCAGATGAAGACGAAGAGCAGGACGGCGACTTTGCCGAAGAGGACGCTGATATTCACGATGCCCCAAATCCAGCCAGGGATGCCGTGAAGGAAAGCGAATCCGCCGGTGACGACATTGTCTTTCAGGTAAGGAATGAACGGCAGGTGCCAGCCGCCGAAGAAGAGGACGACGATGAGCGCGCTGCCGGCGATCATCGCGGTGTATTCGCCGAGGAAGAAGAGGGCGAACTTCATCGACGAATACTCGGTGTGGTAGCCGGAGATGAGTTCGGATTCGGATTCAGGAAGATCGAATGGGAGACGGTTCGTCTCCGCGAACATCGAGATGGTGAAGGTGATGAACGCGATGATGACCGGAATCCACAGAAGGATCTCGCGGAATGAGAGATGGCCGTCGGTGAACGGGAGAATCAGCCAGCCGTAGCCGACTTGATAATTCACGATGCTGCTCAGACCGGACGAACTGGCGATGAGCAGCACGGGCACGGCGCTAAGGCCCATGCAGAGCTCGTAACTGATCATCTGCGAGGTGCTGCGAATGCCGCCGAGGAAAGGATACTTCGAGTTCGACGACCAGCCGGCGAGGACGATGCCGTAAACGCCGATGCTCGAAATCGCGAACATGAAGAGCAGGCCGACATTGATATCCGCGACGACCATTTTCACGCCGAGGAACTCGCTGCCGAATGGGATGGCCGCGAGCGTGACGATGGCGGGCATCATTGCGAGCGCTGGAGCGATCCAGAAGTAGAACTTGTTGACGTGACCGGGGACGAAATCCTCTTTAAGCAGGAACTTCACCGCGTCGGCGACGGGTTGACCCAGACCGCCGAGGAAAGGCGAGAAGTCGTTCTTGAATCCGAACAGCGAGAGCGGAAAGCCGGTGCGGTTCGGGCCGGTGCGGTCCTGAATCAGCGCGCTGACTCGGCGCTCAGCGTAAACGGTGTAGCTGACCATCGGCAGCACCACGAGGAAGATGAGGAAAATCGTCTTCGCCAGCGAGGTGAAGATCAGGAACCAGGGAAGATCGAGGAAGTCCATCGGCGGTTACTTGTCGGCTGCGACGGGTTCGAGCGCGGCAGGTTTCTCGGTGATCACTTGAACGCCGAGGTCGCCGATTTTGCTCAGGCTGAGATTGGCGAGTTCCGGCACTTCGGCGGCCATGACTTTGAAGACGTCTTCGATGGCGTAGAGACCATTTGATCCGGAAACTGCGAGGATCAGGTCGCGGAGGATTTCCCAGTCGTCATGAGCATCGCCGGGTGCGGAAACGGCGCGGTTGAGGCGCTGGAGGCGGCCTTTGAGATTGAACATCGAGCCGCGTTTTTCCACCCAGGCGCTGGAAGGCAGGAGCACGGTCGCGTAGGGAGTCGTGGCGTCGGGCAGAATGCCGACTGCGATGATGGCCTCGAGTTTGAGGAGATCTTCGGTGGTGAGTCCGGTCTGGGTGAGATCTTCGCCGAGCGTGATCACGACTTTGATGGTGCCGCTGCGGACACCGTCGACGAACTTCTTCAGGCGGCCGCCCGGCTTGCTGGTGCAAACCCCGAGCAGCTTGGCGCCGGTGGTGTTGGGGTTGCGATCGGCGGCGATGAGCAGGCCGTCGGGTTCACCCGTCCGCGGGATGATGTCGTGCTGCTTCTCAATGCCGAGCGCGGCGGCGAGACGCGTGGTGAGGAAGAGTTCTTCGTTGGTCGCGCGTCCGGAGGCGACGAGCCAAAGTTGGTCACTGGTCTTCGACTTGAGGATTTCCGACGCGATGCCGACCGCGGTGCGCCACTCGACGGGCTGCCCTTTCACCGTTGGCTGCTTGAGGCGGCGCTCGTCGTTGACGTATTTGAAATTGAGCCGGTGCGAATCGGGAATCCACACGCCGTTGACGTCGTTGTTCTCCCGCGGGGTGATGCGGTAGATGACGTTTTCGCGCGAGCCGATCGTGATGTTCGAGCCAGTGCCGCAATTGACATCGATCGTCTTGGTTTCCTTGAGGAACCAGACGCGCATCTTGAAGCGGAAGTCGCTCGAAGTCAGCGCGCCGACGGGGCAGATGTCGACGGTGTTGAGCGAGTAGTTGTTATCGAGGATGCGATCCGGGTGGCAGGCGATCGAGTTGAAGCTGCCGCGGTCGACGATGCCGAGCACGTCGTCATTCGCCACTTCCTTCATGAAGCGAATGCAGCGCGTGCAAAGGATGCAGCGCTCGGCGTCGAGCGTGACGCGGGGCCCGAGTTCCACGTTCTTCGGCTTCTTGACCTTGTTCTCGAGGAAGCGCGATTGGGCGTTGCCGTACTCGACCGAAAACTCCTGGAGGCGGCACTCGCCGGCCTGGTCGCAAATCGGGCAGTCGAGCGGATGATTGATGAGCAGGAACTCCATCACGCCCTGCCGGCACTCCTTCACCATCGACGAATCCGTCCGTACGGCCATGCCTTCACTGACATCCTGCGAGCAACAAATCTGCGCGCGCGGGATCCAGGCGATTTCGGGTTTGCCATCGGCGCCGACGACCGGTTTGCGGTCGGGCGTCATCTTCGGGCCGCCCATTTCCACGAGACACATGCGGCAGTTGCCAGGCGACGAAAGCTTCGGGTGATAACAGTAGCGTGGGACGAATTTCCCGGCCTGGCCGCACGCTTCGATGACGCGGGTGCCTTTCGGAAATTGATGCCAGACGCCGTCGATCTGGACGTTAATCAGCGGGACGGCGGGAGCGGCGGTTTCGGTGCTCATCAGAAGTTACTTCGTCGCAGCAGGCGCCATGATTTCGCTGCCGTTGCCGCGCGGGCCGCGAATGGTTTCGATCGGTGCGTCGGCGATCAATTCGTCGGAATTGTATTCCGGTGGCATCGGGGGTGGCGTGGGCTTTTTCGCCCGGGCGGTAAATTCGTCGCGGAACTTGGCGATGAAAGACTGGGTGGGCCACGAGCAGGCTTCGCCGAAGGCACAGATCGTCTTGCCAGCGATGTTGTCGGCCACGGTCTTGAGCGTGTCGGGGTCTTTGTCGGTGCCGCCACCGGCGAGGACGCGGTCGGTGATCTTGCGCATCCACTGGGCACCCTCGCGGCAGGGTGTGCACTGGCCGCACGACTCATGGGCGTAGAATTCGTTGATGTTATTCAGCGTCGCGACCATGTCGCGCGAATCATCCATGACGATAACGCCGCCGGACCCGGCCATCGAACCCGCCGCGGCGAGTGTGTCGAAGTCCATCGGGAGTTCTTCCAGCGTGATTTCGCGGTCCTTGATTTTGTATTTCTCGCCCGCCTTGAGCACCTTGGCCGAGGAACCGCCGGGGATGACCGCCTTCAGCTTGCGGCCTTCCTTCATGCCGCCGCAGAGGTCGTTGATGAGTTCGCCCATCGTGACGTGGCCCACTTCCACCTCGTAGTAGCCGGGCCGAACGACGTCGCCGCTCACGCAGAGGATGCGGGTGCCGGTGTTGCCCGGTTTGCCAAGCTTCGCGAATTCCGAGCCGCTCATCGCGATGATGTGCTTCACATCGCAGAGCGTCTCCACGTTGTTCACGATCGTGGGGCACATGTAGAGGCCGAGCACGGCGGGGAAGTAAGGCGGCTTGATCCGCGGGTAGGCGCGTTTGCCTTCGAGTGATTCGATCAGGCCGGTCTCTTCACCGCAAATGTAGGCACCCGCGCCGCGGTGCACATAGATCTCAAGATCGAAACCGCTCTTGAGGATGTTCTTGCCGAGGAATCCCTTCGCGCGCGCTTCGGCGAGCGCGGTTTCCAGGATCTGCGCGCCTTCCGGAAATTCGCCGCGGACATAGATATAAGCGAGGTGCGCATCGACCGCGAAACACGAGATGATCATGCCCTCAATGAGCTGATGCGGGTCCTGGTGAATGATGTAACGATCCTTAAAGGTGCCGGGTTCGGACTCGTCCGCGTTGCAGATGAGATACGTCGGTTTCGGTCCGCCACGCTTGATGAAACTCCACTTCACCCCGCACGGAAAACCCGCGCCGCCACGTCCACGCAGCCCGCTTTTCTTCACCTCCTCCACGATGTCCTCCGGCTTCATCTTCAGCGCTTTTTTCAGGTCCGCGTAACCGCCATCCTTCACGTAGCACTTCAGATCGTTCGTCCAGCCTTCGCGGTCGATGTTCTTGAAGACGAGCCGCTTCTCACGCGGATGCGGCGGCAATACTTTCGGCAGGGTCGCGTCGGATGTCTGCTCCGTGAGCAGCTTCGATGCGTCAGCGATCGCGATGTTTTCCTGGATGAGATCACCGACCATCGCGACCGGCGCGCTGCCGCAACTCGCGAGACATTCCACGAACTCCACGCTGAACTTTCCATCCGGTGACACCGCGACGGGATTGCCGTGGCCGGCATTGTGAACGTGATGCTCCTGGCCGTGTTCGTTGTCACCGTGTTCGCCGCCGTAGTATTCGCGCTTCCACTTTGCGAGGTCGATTCCGGCCGCCTTGGCGATCTCTTCCTTGAGCTGATACGAGCCAGCCATCTGGCAGGAAAGCGTCCGGCAAACCCTGATATGCCGCGTCCCGGCAGGCACGCGGCGGAACATCGGGTAGAACGTGACCAACTCAAGAATGTTGATCGGTTGGAGTTCCAGCTTCGCCGCGATCCAGGCCACCCCTTCATCCGAGACAAAACCAAAGTGCTCCTGCCAGAGGTGGAGAAGTGGGAGCGAAGCGGAGCGCTTCGAGACAGGGTAGTGCGTGATCGCCTCGTCGATTTTCGCGAGCAGGTCGTTCGGGATATTCATCGATCTTGGTTCGTCGGTGGCACGTTCTTGGGCGCGGTGGAAATGACCGGCGCGGGCGGAATCGGGATTTTGTTGCCGGGCATGTCCTTCTCTTCAGCGGGGCGCTCGCCAAATTTCAGGACGCGGCGAATGAGGCGATTGTCGACGAAGTGCAATTCCACCGATTGGTCACCCTCCTGGTAGTAATAGCGTACGACGGGCAGTTCCTTCACTGTTTGCATTTCGATCCGGGAGTTTTCCACCCGCTTCGGCGGGCCGAGGATCGCTTCCACCTCCTTGATCGAGAGCGATTTCCCCGCTTTCTCGACCGCTTCGAACTGCTGATTCACGGCCGCGATGTTCTGGTTTGTCACCGTCTGTCCACAGCCGGCGAGAGCGGCGAGAGGCAGGAGATGAAGCAGGCTGGCGGGCATGCGATGCACAGGTGGAGTGGAGAATGGGAAGCGGGTGACACGGTCGCAAGGTGATTTTGTGAAAAATTTCACAAGCGCTCCGAAACGCGTCCGGTGCGGCCGGTGTTTTGGCGTCTATTTGGGCAAACCCACGAGTTCCCATCCGACGGCCTGGCCTCGCCGTAGATCGAGCCAGGCCCAACTCGGCGGAGCGCCGCGATTCGGGCGGGTGATGCATCCTGGATTGAGAAAAATCGCGTGGCCCACCTTTTGATGCCGCGGGACGTGAGTGTGGCCGTGCAGCACGAGATCGACGCCCGCTGGTGCGACCGGAGGCGGGATGTGTTCGAGGTGAATGCGGAAGCCTTCCAGTTCGAAATCGAGCGTCAGGGGCCATTCCTCGAAGGGATCGCAATTTCCCCGGACGAAGCGCAGCAGCGGCCCGACCGCGCGCAGGATATCGAGAATGCCGGGCACGCAAACGTCGCCGAGATGCCAGATCTCATCGGCGCCGACGAACTTTCCCGCGAGCGTCGCCGGCATCCGGTCGTGGGTGTCCGAGAGAACGGCGATGCGCATCAGCGAAAAGGATGAAGGCGGAAGGATGAAGAGCAGTGCGCCTGAGCCGATGGGGAGCCGGGCGGCAGACTCCACTCATCCTTCCGTCGTCACCGCCGTCTTCAGTTTCCTTTCCGCGCGCTCGTCTGTACCTCGAAGGAATTCTGGATCACGTCGCGCACCCGCTCGGCGGCCTGCACTTTCCCGGTCTGGTAGTCGAGATTTCCGTCGCGGCCGATGATTGCGATCTGGAAACCCTTCTGCACGCCGTACGCAGCGGCCACTCCCGCGCCATCGCGGGCTACAGCCACGGGGACGTTCGAGGGAATCGGGCCGTCGTCCGTCGCGATCGCGGCGACGATGAGAACGCCTTTGCTCGCGAGCTGCTGGTAGATTTCTTCGAGCAGTTTGAGCTGCTTTTTCAGATCCTTGCTCTTCGCCGAGTCGGCGATGACCAAGACCACTGGCTGGCCCTTGAAGCTGCGCAGGCTGCGCGATTTTTCGCCCGCGCTGAGGATGCTGAAATCCGGCGCGCGATTGACGACGGCGGCATCGGCGGAAGCGGCGAACAGGAGGGCGAGCAGGGTGATGAGGGCAGAGCGCATGGGGTTCAAACTTTCAGGATGTCGGCTTCTTTGGCGGTGAACGACTCGTCGATCTTCTTCACGAAGCCGTCGGTCAGTTTCTGGATTTCCTTCTCGTAGCTTTCAAGATCGTCCTCGGTGATTTTGCCGTCCTTTTGACCTTTCTTGAGTCCATCGATGCCGTCGCGCCGCGCGGAGCGCATCCGGACTCGCGCTTCTTCGGCCATCTGCTTGATGCCCTTCACGAGATCCTTGCGCCGCTCTTCGCTCAGCGCCGGGATCGGCAGGCGGATGATCTTGCCGTCGACGGCGGGATTGATGCCGAGCTTCGATTCCTTGATCGCCTTTTCGATTTCCTTCGTCGTGCTCGCATCGAAGGGCTGAATGACTAGCAATCGAGGTTCGGGCGTGGTGATCAGCGCGAGTTGCTTCAGCTTCATCGCCGAGCCGTAGGCTTCCACGTCGATGTTTTCCACCAGCGCGGGCGAGGCTTTGCCGGTGCGCACGGCGGAAAATTCGTGCTGCATGTATTCGAAAGCCTTTTCCATGGCTTCTTCGGTGTTGAGGAGAATTTCGTCGGGGTCCATGGGTGTGAGCTTACGTGGTAACGAGCGTTCCGACAGCCTTGCCGAGCACCACTTTCTTGATGTTGTCGGACTTCATCATGTCGAAGACGATGATCGGTTTCTTGTTGTCCATGCAGAGGCTGAAGGCGGTCGAATCCATCACGGACAGCCGCTTCGAAAGCGCTTCGCTGTACGTGATCCGGTCGTATTTCGTCGCAGTCGGGTCTTTGAAAGGGTCGGCCGTG
>JANPHH010000277.1:0-20739 GCA_031424375.1 Chthoniobacter sp.
TGCTTGGCGGCTTGCACCGCTGCCTCCAGCTCTTTCCACACTTGATCACTGATGAGTTTTCGCACGGGATGATTGGGCATCCCGAGTTTCAATCACCTCTGTGTTCATTCGTACATTTTATAATTCGTGAACACTGCCTAGCGCGGGATGAAGAAGAACACGGCGCAACTGCACACCCTCTTTGCCCTGGCCAACCTGGTCATCGCCAAGAAGCATCTGCTGAGCGACCGCTAAGCACCTGGGGGCGAACCCAAGCAACCAAACGCGCCGCAAAACACCCACGGACAACACCCCTCGGCGACACCAAACTCAAACCGCACCCACAAAACCTCAATCCAGCCGCAAGGCCGCCTCGAAAAAGACGGCAAAAAATCTTCAGGCCGACTGAAAAGCAGGCGCATTTTCAACCCCCGCTTTATTCAGCGTCTCCCTAAGTGCCGACCAACCCGTGCGGAAATCGCGGGGCCGGTTAACGGGAGGCCGTAAACAGCGTGTGAACGATCGCCTTCAGTGGCTCGACCGTGATCGCACCTTCGGCGAGGGCTCGCTCCTCCGGAAAAAGCTTTGCGCCAGCAGCTCCGCGAAGGTAGTTCGCGGCGTTTTCCGTGTCTCCTCCCACCCCGAGAAAAACTCCGTAATAGAATGAGACGCGCGGCTCGGCGATTTGGGCAGGGGTCAAGGTGCTGAGAATCTTCAAAGCCTCCTCCCGTTGTTTCTGGAGGTAAAGCGAGAGCGCGTAGGCGACCGCCGATCCGGGATCAGTGACATTGGTCGCGTAGATCGCCTTGGCTTCGCGGTGCGGTGCGTCGAGTTCCTGGTTGGTGAGCAGACCGAGCACGATCCACGTGCAGCGGGCATCGAGGTTCTTCGGGTCGGATTTTGCGATCAGCTTGCTCGCCCGGTAACGTTCGGTCGATGTGCCTTTTTCGGATGCCGATGCCCATAGTGCCGCAGCTGCCCAAGGGGGACAGTTCTCCCCGGCAGCCAGCTTCCACAGCGCCGCGTCGGCGTGGCGGGAGTTCGAGCCGGCGATGGCGATTCTGGCGAGGATCTCCACCCAATCCAAACGATCGCCGGCAATCTGCAAAGCCTGGGCCCAGTGCCGGTCTGAGTCGCTTGGTTCGCGCCGCTGTTCGCTTTTCGCGGCGGCAAAGGTCGTGCGGATCATCGACACGAGCGCTTTTTCCTCCTCATAAATTGCGCTGGGTGCGCCCGCTTCGATCTCTCGCTCCGCGTCGGCGGTCTGCCCCGCTGCGGCGAAGGCAATTCCGGCGTAGAGGGCGGTTCGCGGGTCTTTCCGCTGTGCCGGCGGCATCGCGGAGATGAGTTGGACGGCGCGTTCGATCCTGCCCTGCTGGACGAGGGCGAGCACGAGGGCGGTGGTCGCTTCGGGCGATGCGGGAAAATCCCGCGCAAGTTGCTCGGCGAGCGCGACCGGCGGTTCCTTGCTCCGCTGACCCAGCGCGGCCAGGAGCACGTAGCGGCTCCGCACGGCTGGATCGTTCGGCTTGACCCGCGCGAGAAGCCGGCTCGCGCGGTAGATTTGCAATCCGTTGCCGGTCTTCACCGCGGCCGCCCAGAGGCTCTCCTCGGCTCCCGGCGGGCAGCGATCTTCGACCGCGAGTTTGAGCAGGGCGGCATCGGCACCCGCCTCCCATTTCCAGGAGATAGCGGTCTTGGCGAGAAGATCGAGCCACGCGGGCTGGCGTTCACTTTTCCGCAAAGCCTCGGTCCATGCCGCCAGCGCACCCTCGTAATCGGCACGCATCTCGAGGGTGTGCGCCTCGCACACGGCGGCAAAGACCCGCTGCAGCGACGCTTCCTCGGGCAATTTCGACGCCGCATCGGCGAGGCGAAGAAACTCCGGGGCGCGAACCGTGTCACCCGCGGCAGCGAGGAAGGCCCCGTAGTAAAGCGCGACCACCGGCACCCGCAACTCGGCAGACGGGTAGCCCTCCATGACCTTCACCGCCTCGGACGCTCGACCCTGCAAAAAGAGGGAGTAGGCATAGGTCGCAGCGACGGCGGCGCTTTCCGGCTTTTCCTCATGGACCGCCCGGGCTTCGCGATGGATTGCGTCATCGGCCTCGCCAAGGAGCATCGCGAAGGTCGCCTGATTGTTGCGCATGACGACGCTTTTCGGATCCATGCGGAGGCGCATTTTGGCCACCTCCTGAAGCTTGGCGGTGTCATTGCGGGCGAGCGACTTCGCCCAAAGGGTATCCATGACCCAGCGGGGGCACCATTCGCTGGCGCCGAGCTTCCAGAGCACCTGTTCCGCGGGTTCGCGCCATCCCCAGATATTGCAGAGGCGGGCCAGCCGCTCGAGGCGATCGGGCGAAACTTGAGCCGCTGAGAAGGCATCTTTCCAGAGCGTCTCGGAAGCATTTCGATTGCCCTGCCGGTCGAGGGAGTAGGCGAAAAACGCGAGCCGCATGTAGTCTTCCTCGCCCCAGTTGGCCGAGTCGACGAGGGTCTTCAACTTCTTCCACTCGGCCATCTGCACATAAGCCTGGGCCAGCGCCGGAGCGGCGGGAAACTGGCTGAAAAAATCCGGTGGCAATTCCGCCGCCCATTCGATGACGAGATAGGCGAGGTCGTGTTCGATCATCCAGTTCCCCATCGTGAGGACATCCTGGGGATTCGCCGCCGCAATCTTCTGCATTTCGGCGAGGCTTGCGTTGAATTCGTCATTTCGCTTCGCCCGGAGCGACCAGAGGCTGTTGAGCAGGGTGAGCTTGTCCCAAAACTCCGCACCCGGCAGGGCGGCGAGTTCGACCGCCAGATCCCGAACTCCAGCCAGATCTCCGCGGCGCCGCCCATCGGCAATCAGCGCCCGCTGCACGGGGATCGCCCCGGTGGCGGTTTTCTTGATCTCTTCCAACTCGCGCAGCGCGTCGGCACGTTCCGCGGAATCATTGGTCACGAGGCGCATCGCGATTGGCTTGACGCGAAAGGTGTCGTTTGTCGGTTCGATCCGCGCGGCTTCTTCCCAGTGCTTCCGGGCGCCCACCGCGTCGTTGCGGCCGGCGGCGACGTTGCCGAGCAGATCTTCGTATTTGGCGCTGTGGCGCTGGTCTTCACGCACCTTCTGCAAAGCCCGCTCCGCCGTGGTGTAGTCCTGCGCCGCAATGAAGCCCTCGGCGAGCGCCAGCAGGCGGTCAGTATCTCCGCTGTCCATTGCGGCGGAGGTGTTCCGCCAGGAAAGCGCATCCCGCGCGCTCATGATCTCGCTCGCCTTCTCCACGATTTCTTTCGCGAGCATCTGTTTCGGGTTCCGATCGAGGACGGCACGCGCCTCGAGCAGCGCCGTCTTCGCGTCGCCTTGCGAGAGCGCCTGCTGGGCGCGCCCGATCCGCAGCCGCTCGCTCCGGGCCTGATACCGCCCGATGATGTAGGGGGTCGACACAGCCAGAGTCACGAGGAGGACGATACCGATGATGTGCGGCAGGTAGGACTTGCGCGGCTCACCTTTGATTTTTCGTTCGCGGAATTTATACGGCATGACGTGGAAGCGGCGGGTGAAAGGAGAGATTCGCGGCCCCGGATGGAACGCGCGTTCCGGCGTGCGGGCTCTGGCTTTCCAGTAAAAATGCGGGAATCGATGACATATCCGGCGGATCGCCTAGGGAGGATACTATGGAGAGCATGGCCACGAACAAGCCATTCCGCCCTTTCAACTGGTGCTCCCGCTCAAAAACCATGCATGCGCGGCTGTGAAACCTCGGCGATGCGCGCCTGGTGATTGAGAAAGCTGTCAGCGATCACGTCGTGAATGCCCATCGTTCCCCCGAGCAGCGAATCGAGCAATGGCTCGAGATCCTCCGGCGCCGGAGCCCCGAGTTGGCTCACCCGGAGGGCCGGCTGATCTTCCTCCTGCGGCGGGCGGACGAAGGCGCGCCAGTCGATGCGCTGGATGCGCTGGATCAGCGCATCGATCGCCGCCGGCGCGCCGGAGGTGGCGAGGAGTTCGGGAGCGATCGATTCGCGGAGGCACCGGGCGCAATGCACGAGGCAGCGCACGACGGAGCGCGGGACCTGCGGATTCTGCCAGAGCATCTCGAGCGCGGGGATCGGCTCGGCGCGCATCTGATAGATGCGGCGGTAGGCATCGCGCGAGCCCAGCAGGCGGAGGAAGGCGCTGAGCTCGATCTCCGCTCCGTGGGCGGCATTTGCGGCGGGTGTCCAGTCGAGCGACTTGCTGATCGAGACGATCGAGTTCGCGGTGATGATCGCGCGCTCGAGCATCTGCCCCATCTCGCAGAAGCGCCAGCCATCGTCGGCGAGCATCGTATTCGCGGAGACCGCAAAGAACTGCGGGATGAGCTGCGTGACGAAATCCGCCATGCGCCGCGTGGTGCGCACGGCCTCGGTCTCGGAGAGTTCTTCGCGAAAGCGGGTGCGCTGAAAGCGCGTGCGCAGATTGCTGATCGTAGCCCAGGCTTCCGGGCTGAGGCTGTCCTGCACGCTCTCGGCATTGCGCACGGCGCGGAGAAAGGTGCTCACCACCGAGCCGGGTTCCGGCGCGAGGACGAGGCGGTAGCGGTCGCGAAGATTCGCGATGCTGCGGCGGCTCGTGCCCGCGCTTTTTTCCAGCGGGGGAAGCAGACGGTTCCACATCGGGCGGTAGTGCTTGCGCTCGGCGGAGTTGAGTTCCTCGGTCTCGAGCGTCTCGACGACGCTGATCAGGTACGCCTGATGGTGCGCCCGCTCGAGGTAGCGTCCCATCCAGAAGAACGCTTCCGCGACGCGGCTCGTGGCGTGCCGAGAGGGCAGCGTGGCATCCGGCACCCGGAAAGATAGTGCCGGCAGCAGCGGCTCGGTGAGCGCGTCGCTGCGCACCCACGAATCCTTGCTCGTCCAACCGAAGCCGAAATCGCCCGATGCCGCCTGCTGCGAATGAACGCGGGTGAGCGCCCCCGGAAAGACGTCGAACTCCGCACCGTTGCGGACCGCGAAGACGATGTGATCCTGCGGATGTTCGACCATTTTTCCCCGCTCGTAGCACACCGTGGTCGCGCCTTCGTCATGCGGTTGCGCCACGTAGTTCGCCGGCGCTCTGCGGAGCTCCGCGCGGAGGCTCGCCTCGTCGGCGGGGAGCGCGCGTTCCCACGAGCCGCTCGTATTCTCACGAAAGATCGGGCGGATGCGGTAGTCGTCGAGATTCTCCAGCACCATCTCGCGCTGGTCGATGTCGCCCAGCCAGTTCGTGGGCGAGGTGGGTAGCAGCGGTGCCTCGCCGAGGTAGAAGCGGATGATCTGCGGCGCGAAGGCGAGCAGGCTGCGATCGTCCGCGAGCTGCGCGCCCACGGCGTTGACGAGCGCCACGGTACCCTTGCGCAGGCAGTGGACGAGACCGGGCACGCCGAGCATCGAGTCGCGGCGAAACACCAGCGGGTCGAGCCACGCATCAGCCACCCGATTATAGATAACTTCCACACGCTCGAGGCCGCGCACGGTCTTGAGATACACACAGTCATTCAGCACGAGCAAATCGCCTCCCTGCACCATGGGAATGCCCATCCGCCGGGCGAGGAAGCTCTGCTCCGTGGAGAGCGTGCGCCCGGCGCCGGGCGAGAGCAGCACCACGGTGGGATCGCCACCGAACGCCGCCGCCGTCTCGCGCAATCGCTCGAGGATGATCAGCGGCACTTCCGCGAGCGATTGCACGGGCGTGTCTTGAAACAGCTCGGGGATCACCCGCGCCAGCGCGCGGCGATTTTGCATCATGTAGCTGATGCCGGTCGCGTGGCTGAAATGATGATGCTTCACCTGCCACAGCCCGCGGGCATCGCGCGAGATGCAGACGCCGCTGAGGTGGAGAAAAGAATCGCGCGGCCGGAGCAATCCGATCGCGGCATTCTGGTAATGCGGACTGCCCAGCACCGCGTGAATCGGGACCACGCCGGCGCGCAGGATTTCGCGGCGGTCGTAGATATCCTGGAGGAAACACTCGAACGCCCGCAGCCGCTGGCGGATCCCCGCCACGAGGAACGCCCAATCCTCGCTCGCAAACATCTGTGGGAGCAAATCACACGTCCATGGCTGCTGGCCCCACGGATCGTTGCGGGTGATGTCGAAGGTGACACCCATCTCGCGCAGCGTGGCTTCCATGCGATCGTCGAGCACGCGCAGATCAGCCGGCGCGAGGTCGGCGAGATCGCTCGCCAGCTTGGAAAAAAGCGGGCGAGTGGTGCCATCCGGCGCATAAACCTCGTGCCAGCGGGTTGCGGGCGTCGGTTTGGTTTTCCGTGGGAGCCGGATGGCGGGTTCCATGTCGGCGGGGAAGCTCCCGATCCTGCCGCGCGGGGTCAAGCGGCGACTCCCCTCGGCGACGCAGGTGCAAAGTCGTCGAATAAACCGTTGACACCCAAAACACAGGCCCCTAGTTTGCCCGCCCTTTTCCAGAGGGTAAACCGAGACATGAAAACATTTTCCGCAAAAGCCAACGAAGTGAAACGCCAGTGGTGGGTCATCGATGCCGCCGATCAGGTGCTCGGCCGCGTCGCCGTCAAAGCCGCCACCTTGCTGCGCGGCAAGGAGAAGGCCATCTACACCCCGCACTGCGACACCGGCGACTTCGTCATTGTCATCAACGCCCAGAAAGTCCGCGTCACCGGCAAGAAGGAAGAGCAGAAGAGCTACATGAGCTTTTCCGGCTACGTCGGCGGCCACAAGAGCGAGAGTGTCAAATCCCGCCGCGCCCGCCATCCGGAGTTGCTCATCGAAAAAGCCGTCAAGGGCATGATCCCGCACAACCGCCTCGGCCGCGCCACTTTCACCAAACTCAAAGTCTACGCTGGTGCCGAGCACCCGCACGCCGCGCAGAACCCCTCGCCGGTCACCGAGATCGTTTGATCCCCTCCCTCTAAAAGATCATGTCCCAGGAATTCATCGCCACCGGCCGCCGCAAAAACGCCGTCGCCCGCATCCGTATGTCGCCCGGCACGGGCAAGATCGAAGTGAACGGCCGTCCGTTCGAAGAATATTTCAAGACCACGAACCTGCAGAATGCCGTGCTCCAGCCGTTTGAAACGGTGAAGGTCATCAATCAGTTCGACGTGAGCGTGAACGCCCACGGCGGTGGCCCGAATGGCCAGGCCGGAGCCGTCCGCCTCGCCGTCGCCCGCGCGCTCACCGAAGCAAACCCCGAATTTCGCGCGCTGCTCAAGCCCGAAGGCCTCCTCACCCGCGATCCGCGGATGAAGGAGCGCAAGAAGCCCGGCCAGCCCGGCGCCCGCAAGCGCTTCCAGTTCAGCAAGCGCTAAGAGCCTTCGGCTCGTTTCATTTTCCGCGAAAGCGAGTCGCTTTCCTCCTCGAGACCCGCGCTGCGCGCCCCCCAAATTTGCGCGCAGCGCGGGTTTTCTTTTTCTCGTGCGGCACTCGCCGCGCGGACCCTCACCGCAGAACTCTCACGCGGTAGAACTGCGTCGCGCTCGTCAGCGCCACGCCCACGTCATCCACGGTGACCTCGCTGCCCGTGCCCGCGAGATCACTCACCGTGCTCCACACCGGCGCATCGATCGCCGGGGTCCGCTCCACGCGGTAGACCCGCTCCGCAGAAGTCTTGAATCGAATGCGCATCGTCCCGCCGCCGCTCACCTCGACCGCATGGATCCGCAGATTGTCCGACGCATCCGAGGGCAAGGTGCTCGCGGAGAATTCCCCCGCATTGGTCCGCCCATCGCCGTCGGCATCCAGCGCGCCATCGAGCGCGCTGTTCGGGTCGAAGCCGTTCGCCGTTTCCCAATAATCCGCCATCCCGTCGCCATCGGAATCGCGCGCGGTGATCAGCACGACCGCCGTGTCCCGCGCCAGCACCGCATTCACCGGTGCGGAGAGGTGACAGAGAAAGGCACGGTTTGGTCGCGCGAGCGTCTCGCCTTGGATCGTGATCGGAATGGAAGCGCTGGTCGCGCCCGCCGGGATCGTGATCGTTCCGCCCGTGGCCGTGTAGTGAGTGCCGGCGATCGCGCTCTCATTCGTCGTCGAGTAGGCCACTGTGACATCGATCACCGTGGGCGCATCGAGCGTGATGGAGACGTTCGCCGTCGCGGTCGTGCCGGCCGCCACTTCACTCATCGTCACATCCTGCACCGATACCGCCGGCGCCGCCGCCGCGACCGCGCGCTCTGCATTCACCCGCCCGTAGCCGTAGTGCTCGGCCCGTCCATTCACGTAAGGATCGAACCCAATCTGGTCGCACGTGCTCTGCATCAGCTTGCGCACGGCCGCCGCGGTGAGCGCAGGATTGCGCGAGATCATCAGCGCGGCGATGCCGGCCGCGACCGGCGTGGCGGCTGACGTTCCACCGAACATCATTTTGTAGTCCTCCGCCGTCCATCCCACCGCGCCCACCGGATCCAGCGTCGCGATGTCGTTCCAGCCGCCGTTGCTCGGCGCGACAAAGTCGATCTTGCCGTGGAACTGGCTGTAATCGCTGCGCAGATCGCAATCCGTGCTCGCCCCCACCGCGATCGCATTCACGTGGCTGGCGGGATAGGTCACGTCGACATCGGGCTCGGGCGTATCCGTGAGCGGCCCCACCGCGCCGACGTAGGTCAGGTCGCCATTCGTCTCGGGCCGATAGACGGCCATGTAAAGACCCGCGTCGGTGGCCATGGAAAGTGAGGCGGAGAAGGTGAAAGTCTCCGCCCCGGTGATCGTGACGCGCGGCGCGAACAGCCACGAAATCTGGTCTGTGCCGAGGAGCGGCGACTCGGCGGAAACGGCCCCGCCCGTGCCGGTCAGCGCATTGTCCGCCGTGACCGACCAGAACCCGGCACCCGCGCCGGCAAAGAGCCACCAGCGCACGAGGTCGGGATTGAAGAACTCGAAATCCTGATCCGGCAACAGCATCGGCAGATGCGTGTAACCATCCGCGCCGAGGAAACACACATTGTCCACCCGCGCCCGATTTTCTCCGGCGGAAAGCGCGCCGCCCACGAACACGAACGAGAAGAAATAGTCGCCGCTCAACCCCGTGAGCCCGATGCGAAAACGTCCGCCACCCTGCAGCCAGGTGCTGGCGTTGTTGCCGGTGGCAAAGAACGACGGGCAACCTTTGCCGCCCCGTCCTTGCGTCACCGCGTAGTCGATCGCCGCATTGATGAACGGGCTCTCGCTGCCACCGCCCCAGCTATTGCTCAAGATGTCCGCGTGATCCGCGGCGTAGACGAGCGCGTCGCCGATCGCCGCGTCGGTCGTGAATGTGCCCGTGTCGTCGGCGATCTTCACCGGCAGGATGCGGCAGCCCTGCGCCACCCCGGCCGTCGCGACTTGCGCGCTGAAAATCCCGGCTGCGATTCCCGCGCAACCCGTCCCGTGGCCATTGCCTCCGACCGGGCTCGCATTCGCATCGCCATTTGCGAAATCCCAGCCGCTCACGTCGTCGATCAGCCCATTGCCGTCGTTGTCGATTCCATCGGTCTCGCGACCATTTCCGCTCTCGCCGGGATTGGTGTAGATCCGCAATCCCGGATGCGCGGTGTCCACGCCGTCATCGATGATCGCCACGACCACGGAACTGCTTCCCATCGAGAGATCCCACGCCGCCGGGAGCTTCGCATCGGCGCCAGGCACGCCGCCATTCTGACCGGTATTCCGCAAAGACTGCTGCGCCGCGAAAAGGGAATTGGGCGGCGTAAACATCGGTCGGATCTCGCGTAGGAAATTTGGCTGCGCCCAGCGCACCCCAGCCTCGGCCGAAAGGCGCCGTGTGACCGCGAACGGGTCGTTGCGTTTCGGGCTCGTCAGCCGCAATCGCCAGACCCCCATGCTCTCCGCCCCCGACCGACCGAGCACCCGCAGCCCGGCTCGCGCGGCCAGGGCCTGCACCTGCGCCTTCGTCATCGCCGGGACCACGCTCACCAGTACCTCATCGGTCGACGTCATGCGGCGCTTCGTCTTCGGGTCGAAGAGAACGGGATAGGCGTAATCCACAGCGCTCGAACCGCGCAGCGTCTTCGCATCCAGGCCGCGGGCGCGATCCGTGCCGCGAATGAAATCGATCCGCCCGCGCCCTTTGAAATCCGCGCGCCCCACCGCCGCCTGCGGCGGCGCTCCCCGCAGATCCCGCAAGCGGCGGAGGCCCGTCTCCGGCGCCACGCCGTTCGCAAATTGCACCGCGACCTCATCGCGGGAACGCAGCAACTTCACCATACCCGCCCCCGGCACGGCATATTCATCGCCCGCATCGAAAAGCTCCGACGTCGCCACCGTCCGCCCGCGGAGTTCCGCCGCCACGTCTTCGAACTTCGTCCCCGGCGCCGCCAGTCGTAGTTCCAGCGCCCGCGGTTCCGCGGCAAAAAGCGGCAACGCACACGCGAACCACAGCGCGGAAATCGACGGGCAAAGAGGTTTCGGCACTGGAGGGGGCGGCGGGGAAGCGCGGGAGGAATCGACAGCGAAGCGCGGGTCCGGTCAAACGGATTCCCCGCCGTCTCCGATCACCCCCCGCCTTGGCGCGCGAGGCAGTAGAGGATCAGCTTCACGAGCGGGACCGGCGCATACCAGGTCACCGTCTGCTTCGGCGTGTTCGGAGCCGGTTTGATCACGATGCCGGGCGGGGGAAGTTGGTCCGGTTTCACACCACCAGTGACATTGACGACGAGGTAGCCGCGGCCCCGTGATGTGTCATTCACCCGCGTGTCGATCGCGATTCCAGATTGGCCACGATTCGCTGCGCCGATGTAGTCGAACACATGCCAGTCGCGCGGGATTTTTTTGAAGGGCGTGGGCGAATACCACCACACGCCTTCCGCTTTGAACTGGAGCGCGACCACCTGCGCGACCGGCTTGGCGCTGTCGATCACGAGGGTCAGGTGGTTGTAGATTCCGGCCTTGATGTCGTAGGTCCGGATAAAAAGCCCGTCGGGAAATCCCGGAGCCACGATCCGCGCACTGGTCACGATTCCGATGCTGTTGAAAAGCAGCTTTTCCGCCCGATCGAGGGGCATGAGATAGGTGATCCGACAGGTTTCCGCCGGCGCGCCGGGGCGGGAACCTTCGTAGATCGTCACCTCCGGATGCGCTGCGAGATCCGCTTCGGCGGGGCCGTAGGGGGAAAGGAGCGCGCGCAGGTCGTCGATCTTCATCGTCTGCCCGCCCGCGCTCTCCGCGAGATGGCCAGCCCAGTCATTGGCGAGCGCGATGCCTCTACTCCCCGTCGGCGTGGCAGCCGGTTGCGTTGCGGCAGGCGGCGTCCGCCGAAACGGCGAGGGCGTCGTCGGTCCCGGCTTCTTCCGATCGAGACCGGTGTTGCCGAATTTCTCGAAAGGGTCGGCTCCTTTCGCTGTGGGAACGATGAGGCAAACGGCCAGGCCGGCCGCGACGATGCTAACGATTCCGTGGTGTTTCATGATTCCTCGATCCGCCCTGAGGCTGCACGGAATTCCCCACACCGCGCAAGGAAAGTCCGGTCGCTTCAACCCGCCCGGCGCCGCGCGTGCCGGACGAGCAGCGACGGAATCCACGTCCGGCAGGAAAGCTCGTCCACCAACCGCAGGTAAGACTCCATGAGCCGCTCCGCTTGTCCGGCGCGGGGCTCGATGACTTCGCGCACATCCACCATCTCCCGCGCGGTCTCGGCCAGCGACCGCCCGGACGCCGCGGCGAGAATCGCCATGCCGCACGCAGGCTCCGCATTTTCCGGCAGAGTGACGGGCCGCCCGAGGGCGTCGGCCCGGAGTTGCGACCAGTAGCGGTTTCGCGTCGCCCCGCCGGTCAGGCGCAGTTCCCCGCCGATCGGTGCGCCGAGCAGATCGAGGTAATCGAACGCGAGCCGCTCGAGGAAGGCCACGCCTTGGAGCATCGCGGCAAAGCGCTCACCGTCATCGCGGGGCAATCCGAGGACGAACCCCGTCGCCTCGGGAGCATGGAAGGGAAACCGTTCACCCTGCCCGCTGAGTGGATACGCCACGACCTGCGTGGGCTCACGCGCAGCGGCCTGTTGGGTGAGCAGGTCGAGATTACGGCTGGGAAACTCCTGCGAAAGCACACCGGCGCCGGCACTCGAGGCACCGCCGGGCAACCAATGCCCGTCGGGCGAACGGTGCGAATACACGACGCCGCTCGGATCCTGAATCGGCAATGGTGTCACGCCCTTCAAGACCAGCGTGGTGCCGAGCACCGAGTTCCAGCTTCCCGGCGACAACGCGCCCGCCGCGATCTGCGCCGCACATCCGTCGGTCATCCCGGCAAAGATCGGCGTGCCCGCGGGAATGCCCGTCTCCGCAGCCGCCGCGGCGCAGACTTTGCCGAGCGGCGAACCGGCTCGAACGAGCGGCGGGAGGAGCGAACGGGGTACGCCAAGCTCTTCGAACACGGCGAACGGCCACGTTTCGTCAACCGGGCTCGCTCCCGTTTTCAAGGCATTGCTCGTGTCCGTGGCGACCGGAGAACCCGCGAGGCGTCCATTGATGAAATCGGTCTGGTGTGCGACCCGCAGGTGCGCGCCGAGCGGCTTCGGCTGGCGATCGAGAAGCCAGAGCAGCTTCGGCAGGCCCCACGACGCCTGCATGCGATGGTAGCCGGACTTCGCCCACGCGGAGGATCCCACGCGATTGACCTGCTGCACTTCGGCAGCGGCCCGCGCATCGTCATACATCAACCCCGCGGTCAGCGGCCTCCCTTCCGCATCGGTGAGCAGGATCGTGCCGGATGTCCCATCCACGGCGAGCCCGCGGATCGTCTCCGGCGCCACGTCCTCGAGCGCCTCGCGCGCGGCGACCGACACGGCGTTCCACCATTCCTCGGGATGCTGCTCGTGCCGCCCTTCGTCGCGCTGACTGCTCAGCGGCGCGCTCCCCGCTCCGGCCACCCGACCGGCCGCCGAGAGTGCCACCACGCGGACACTTTGCGTTCCGAGATCGATCCCGATCCAGACCGGCTCCTCGGAAGTTGATTTCATGTGCGCGGAATCTGGAGGAATTGGAAAAAATGCCGCATTTGGCAATTGCCGCCGCGTAACACCAAACCCCGCGAGAAGTCGCGCTCCACCCGCGAGCCCTCGGACCGACTACGAACAAGCCCCCCGCCGAGCGAGGCGCCGCCGATCAGGCGCTGCGCCCGCAGCAGTTCTTGAACTTCTTTCCGCTGCCACACGGGCACGGGTCGTTGCGCCCGACTTTCAGAACGTCGGGAGCCTCGGTCACCCGCTGGCTGAAGACGTCATCCAAAGACGCCTCAGGTTCAGCATCGGCCATGGCCGCAGCACGCGACCGCGTCGCCAATGCCGTGCCGCCGCCGGTTTCATGCGTCTCCGCACCGGTTTCGTCAGCGTGGGTGAGGAACTGTGGCAGATTTTGCAGGAATGCGCCGAAGGCTTCGATGTTCGACGTCGAGCGGAAGAGATTGTGCAGCACCTCTCCCTTCATGCTGTCCATCAGCAGGGAGAACATCTCGTAAGCCTCGTTCTTGTATTCGATGAGCGGGTCCTTTTGGCCATAGGCACGGAGGTAGACAGCCTCGCGCAGCGAATCCATGGCGTAGAGGTGCTCCTGCCAGAGCCGGTCGATCGCGTTGAGGATCGTGTAACGCTCGATGTGCCGCACGGCTTCGGGCAGTTCGTGCGAACACTTGAGCTCGTAGCTCTGCTTGATTTTCTTGACCAGCAGATCGCCGATTTCCTCCGGCGACTTGTCTTTCAAGCCGATCGCTTCGGCGGTGAGGCCGAGCGGGAAGTTCGTGTTCAGCCAGTTGAGCAGACCCTGCTCGTTGCGGTCGTCGGTGTCGGGCAGATACTCGATCACCTTCGCGGGCAGGATTTCGTCGATCACCTCGAAGAGCATCGGCCGCGGCTCCTCGGTGCCGATCGCCTCGTTGCGCCAGCCGTAGACGACTTCGCGCTGCTTGTTCATCACGTCGTCGAAATCCAGCGAGCGTTTCCGGATCTGGTAGTTCCGCTGCTCCACGCGCTTCTGCGCGGTTTCGACCGATCGATTCAGCCACGGATGCTCGAGTTCCTGGCCTTCCTCGAGGCCGAAGCGCTCCATCATTTTCGTCATGCGATCGGCCGCGCCGAAGTTGCGCATGAGGTCGTCTTCAAAGCTGACGTAGAACCGCGACAACCCGGGATCGCCCTGACGCGCGCATCGGCCGCGAAGCTGGCGATCAATGCGGCGCGATTCGTGCCGCTCGGTGGCGATCACGTAGAGGCCACCCGCTTCGACCACGCCCGTCCCGAGCTTAATGTCGGTGCCGCGGCCCGCCATGTTCGTGGAAATGGTCACGACGCCCGGCTGGCCGGCGCGCGAAATGATCTCCGCCTCCTGCATGTGATACTTCGCGTTCAGCACGGCGTGCGGGATTTTTTCCCGCTTGAGCATGCGGCTCAACACCTCGCTCGCCTCGACACTCACCGTGCCGACCAGCACCGGCTGGCCCTTGGCGTGCGCGGCGCCGATCTCTTTCACCACCGCGTTGAATTTCTCGCGGCGCGTCTTGTAGATGAAGTCGTTGAGATCCTTGCGGATGCAGGGCTGGTTCGTGGGAATGACCGCGACGTGCAACTTGTAAACGTCCCAGAATTCATTCGCCTCCGTCTCCGCCGTTCCGGTCATGCCGCCGAGTTTCTGATAAAGGCGGAAGTAATTCTGAATCGTGATCGTGGCCAGCGTCTGCGTCTCGCGATCGATCTGCACACCTTCCTTGGCTTCCACCGCCTGATGCAGGCCGTCGCTCCAGCGGCGCCCGGTCATCTTGCGCCCGGTGAATTCATCGACGATCACCACCTTGCCTTCTTCCACGACGTATTGGACGTCCTTTTCGTACAAGCAATACGCGCGCAGGAGCTGCGAGATGTTGTGAATGCGCTCGCTCTGGTGATCGCAGAAGGCCTGCCGCTTCGACTTCTCGTCGATCTTCTCGGCGTCGGTCAGCGTGCGCGTCTGGTCGATTTCCGCGAACTGCGTGATCAGGTCCGGGAGCACGAATGCATCGGGATCATCCGGGTTGAGAAATTCGCGGCCCTGCTCGCTGAGATCGGCCTCGTGCTGGCGTTCTTCCACGGTGAAGAACAGTTCCTCCTTGAGCCCGAAGAGTTCGTCTTTCCGCGAGTCGGTGAAAAAGCTCAGTTCCGCCTTGTTGATCGCGCGGCGCTTGTCGGCATCCTCCATCGCACGGAGGAAGCCCTTGTTCCTCGGCATGCCGAGCTTCACCTTCACCATCATCACGCCGTATTCGTCCAGCTTGTTCGCGTTCCACAGCTCTTCGGATTCGGTCACGAGCCGGTTGCACAGCATCGTCTGCTTCTTGACGAGTTGATCGACTAGCGGCTTGAACTTGTCGTACTGGTGCGTCGAAACGGTCGACGGCCCGCTGATGATGAGCGGCGTGCGGGCCTCGTCGATCAGGATCGAGTCCACCTCATCCACGATCGCGTAGTAGTAGCCGCGCTGCACCTGCTGCTCCTTCGAAGTCGCCATGCCATTGTCGCGCAGGTAGTCGAAGCCGAACTCCGAATTCATCCCGTAGCAGATGTCACAGGCATACTGCGCGCGGCGGTCGTCGGGATACTGGTCGTGCTGGAGGATGCCCGTCGTCAGACCGAGGAAACTATATAGCTGGCCCATCGTCTCGCCGTCGCGGCGGGCGAGGTAGTCGTTCGTGGTGACGAGATGCGCGCCGCGGCTGGTCAGCGCATTGAGGGCGAGCGGCAGCGTGGCCACGAGCGTCTTGCCTTCGCCGGTCGCCATTTCCGAGATCATCCCACGATGCAGGCACATGCCGCCGAGGAGCTGCACGTCGAAGTGCACCATGTTCCAGGTATAGGGCTGGTCGCACACCGTCCACGTCTGGCCGCAGAGCCGGCGCGCCGCATTCTTCACCGCGGCAAACATCTCCGGCAGCACCTCCTCCAAGGCCGCCTTCTGGGCGTCGATGTCGTCCATCGCCGAGATGCGAGCCTTCCATTCGGCCACCTTCGCGCGGAGCTGTTCGTCGCTGAGCTTTTGGTATTCGGCCTCCAGCTCATTGATGCGCGCCACCACGGGCCGCATGCGTTTCAGCATCCGGGTATTCTTCGATCCGATGAGCTTTTTCAGCAGCCAGTTAATCATGGTTTGGGCGAGAGGGACGGAATGGATAAGCTGCCACGCAAGGTCACGCAAGCCGCGCGTCCGCTAAGTTTCCCCGCGGCGCGGACCCCTTTCCCACCCTGTCATCCTGAGCGGAGCGCCGCGCGGAGGAGTGGCGGGGGGAGAGGTGGAGGCGGGGCGAGCGGGGCGGCGCGGAGTCGAAGGACCTCAAACTTCTCCATTGGCGGGTTCCAAACGTAGCGCTCCGCATCGCCACCGCCCGCAGGAAGTAAGAGGTCCTTCGACTCCGTTCCTCCCCGCCTGCTCGCCCCTTCACCGGCCCCCACTTGTCCCGGACGCCGCCGCCTCGGCCCCCGAGGAACTCCGCTCAGGATGACAGGTTTTTTTCCCTCCCCCCTCAGTCCCGCACCGCCGCGCAGACAAGCTCCAGCACCCGGCGCAGCCCGTCGTCACCGCTCAGGCTGCCTTCGTTGTAGCTCGTCTTCGGAATCGGCTGCCAGCCGTCGCGCGCGCTGCTCTGCGCCGGCTGCGGCAGGCCGGTCAGCGCCGGGTCGTATTGCCCGTCCTTGCCGCCGAGCTTGTAGATCACGAGATCGAGCGACGGCACGATGAAGATGCCGAAGCCGCCGGCACCCGATTTGAAAAACGCATCCCGCGGCGCGCCGAGCACGTGGCCGTCCGAGTTTTGCTCGAACTGCAGGCTCCATGGCGTGTGCGGATTGTAGGGCGACGCCGAGTGACAAAGCTGAATGTAATCCGCCGGCACGAGCTGTTTGCCATTCCACTGTCCCCCTTTCGCCAGGCACCACGCCCAGCGCAGCGCATCCGTCGCGCGGATGCCGATGCTCCCCGCGCCGTTCGCGTGCGGCATGAGGAAGTCACCGCGATGCAGACAATAGGCCCACGGTCCCCAGCCCTGCGGTTTCGCCAGCCGTTCATGGATGTAATCCGGCAGCTCCATTCCCGTCACCCGCCGCAGCACGATCGAGGCGATGTGCGGCGCGGGCGACGAATAGGAAAACCCCGCGCCGGGGTCTGTCCACAGCGGCACGCGGATCGACGACAGGTCGAGATCGCGGATGTTCTGCCCCGGCTTCGGCTGGAGTGGCTGCACCTTGCCCATCACCCACCCGCTCGGCGACTGCCCTTCGCCCCAGTACCCCGCCGACATGCAAAGCAGTTGCCCCAGCCGGATCTCCGCCTTGCGCGGATCATCGAGCGGCAGCGCCTCCGGCAGATACTTCTCGGTGAAAACCTTTGTGTCCAAACCCTCGGGAATCTTCTCGCGAAACTCGTGCAGCATCACGCCCACCGCGATGCTCGTGAACGCCTTCCCCGTCGAAGCCGTATCCGGATTACACTCCCGGCTCGCCCGGCCGAAGTAGCGCTCAAACGCCAGCCACCCGTGCCGCACGACCAGCAGCCCGCCATTCGGCGTCCCGCGTTCGCAGACTTGGTAGGCGCGCTCCAGCCAGTCCAGATCCAGCCCGGCTTTCGACCGCGCGTCTTCCTTCGTCTTCGCCTCCCGCCAGCCACCGTCTTTGTCCGGCGGGGGAAAATAGTCGGCCGCCACCGCGGAGACGGTGAGCGTGACGAGAGCGGCGAATGCACGCAGCGAGGGGAAATTCATACGGCGCATGAAAACACCCGGCGAAACAAGCAACAATCCACAACTCCGCCATTCCGAGACGACGCGGCTTGTGCGCTTCCGCGGCTCCCTCCACGCTCGCCGCATGGCTATCACCCGACGCACCTTCCTCCAGCACCTCGGCACCACCGCGCTGCTGCTCCCTGCTTCCCGCTCCGCCTGGGCGGCGGAAGCTGCGCGACTCCCGCGGAGCACCCCGGAGTCGATGGGCGTGGACTCCGCGGGCATCCTTGCTTTCCTCGATGGCCTCGCCGCCGCGAAGCACGAACTGCACAGCGTGATGATCGCCCGCCGCGGTCGGGTCATTGCCGAAGGCTGGTGGGCTCCGTATGCGCCGGCGCTCCGGCACACGATGTACTCGATGAGCAAGAGCTTCACCTCCACGGCCGTGGGTCTCGCCGTCGCGGAGAGAAAGCTGAAGATCGACGACAAGGTCTCGTCCTTCTTCCCCGATCGCCTGCCCCTGATGGTCAGCGACCAGCTCGCCGCGCTGCGGGTGAAGCACCTGCTGACCATGGCCGTGGGCAGCGCGAAGGAACCGACCAGCGCAATGGTGAAGGAGCAGGACTGGGTGAAAGCGTTCCTCGCCCACGAGATCGCGCACGAGCCGGGCAGCGTCTTCATGTACAACAGCGCGGCGACTTACATGTGCTCGGCGATCGTGCAAAAAGCGGTGGAGCAGCCGATCCTGCGGTATCTCCAGCAGCGGCTCTTCGGCCCGCTCGGGATCGAAGGCGCGACGTGGGAAACGTGCCCGCGCGGCATCTGCACCGGCGGGTGGGGGCTGAGCGTCCCGACTGAGGCGCTGGCGAAATTCGGTCAACTCTATCTGCAAAAGGGACAGTGGAAAGGGGCCGATCTCCTTCCCTCAGCCTGGGTGCAGGAAGCGACCACTTTCAAGATCCAGCAGCCCGCGCCCGCGAAGCCCGCACGGCCGGCGGAGCAGAACGACTGGCTGCAAGGCTACGGCTATCAATTCTGGCGCTGCCAGCATGGCGGCTTCCGCGGCGATGGAGCGTATGGGCAGTTCACGATCGTGCTGCCGGAGCAGGAGCTGGTGATCGCGATGACCGGCGAATCGCCGAACATGCAGGGCGAGCTGGATCTCGTGTGGGAGCATCTGCTTCCCGCGGTGAAAGCCGGGCCGCTCCCGGCGGAAAACGCCCCGCAGGAAAAGCTCGCCGCCACGCTGCGTTCGCTTGCCCTGCCGATTCCCGCGTCGCAGCCCACGTCACCGCTTTCCGCCCACCTCGGTGGCCGGAAGTTTGCGCTCGCGGAGAATGACCGCGGATTGCGCAACCTGCGATTCACCTTCAGCAAAGATCTCATCGAGCTGACCGCCGATGCCCACACGATCACGCACGGCGTCCAGGGCTGGAAGGCGGGCGAGACCGCGTTCCCCGGCACACCGCCGCGACTCATCGCCGGTGGCGCGCCCGCGCCCGGCACGCGGCATCCGCTCGCGGCCAGCGCGACGTGGCGCGACGATGCGACGCTGGAGCTGACGTGGCGCTTTATCGAGACGCCGCATCACGAAGTGGTCACCTGCCGCTTCACCGACGGTGCGGTGGCGATCGACTTCAAGCCGAGCATCGGCAAGGCGGCCGGCGCGCCGCTGCAAGGAAAACTGAGCGGGTAGCGCCCACGCGGAGCGGTCCAAAAGCAAACCTGTCATCCTGAGCGGAGCGCAGGCGGGCGCAGGCGGGCGGAGCGCAGTCGAAGGACCTCTCGCTAATTCTTCGGGCGAAGGCGGCGCGGAGGTCCGCATTGGCCCACCGGGCAGAAAAAAAGCGGAGCGGTCCAAAAACAAACCTGTCATCCTGAGCGGAGCGGAGGCGGGCGCAGGTGGGCGGAGCGCAGTCGAAGGACCTCTCGCTAGTTCTTCGGGCGAAGGCGGCGCGGAGGTCCGCATTGGCCCACCGGGCAGAAAAAGCATGAGGTCCTTCGACTCCGCGCCGTACCGCACGCCCCACCACCACCTTCCCCCGCCAACCTCCACACGGCGCTCCGCTCAGGATGACAGGTTTTGTAAAACGCTCCCGCGCCGATAAGCTACGCTGCGAGAGCGGGCGTCGCGGCGGGATCAAGCGCCAGCGGCTCGTCGTGGTCGAGGTGCTCGCGGCAGATGGCCATGAAATCGGCGCGGGTCGAACAGCGCCGGATGTCGTGCAGAAATCGCCCGGTCGGCTCGGCGCCGAAAGCGATGAAATTGAGGTAGCGCTTCATCTTCTGCACCTGCTGCGCGTCGGCCACCTCCGGCGAAATGGTGGCCTCGTAGAGCGCGAGGATGTAGTGGAGCACTTCGCGGCCGGCGGGAAGCTGCGGAGTTTCGCCGCGAAGCTGCGCGTGGATTTGGGTGAAGAGCCACGGATTGCGAATCGCGCCGCGTCCGATCATCAGTCCGCGCACACCGGTCTGCGCGAGCACTTCGGCGGCCTGGCGCGGGGAGGAGAGGTTGCCATTGGCGAGCACGGGACACGGCATGGCAGCGGCGGCGCGGGCGATCGCCGTGTAGTCCACGTCGCTCGTGTAGCCGCCGGCGACGGTGCGACCGTGGACGGTGAGGAGGTCGATGCGGTGCTTCGCGAAAATGGGCAGCAACTCCGCGAAGACGGCGTCGTCCTTGAACCCGAGCCGCGTCTTCACCGTGAAGGGGATCATGATCGCCTCGCGGAGCGCGCCGAGGATGGCATCGATGCGCGCGGGTTCGCGGAGCAGGCCGCCGCCGGCGCACTTGCGGTACACGACCGGCGCGGGGCAGCCGAGATTCAGATCGATCGCCGCCACGGGGTGCTGCTGGAGCAGACGCGCGGTGCGGACGAGCGCGGGGATGTCGTTGCCGATCATCTGCGCGATCGCCGGGCGGCCCGTGGGATTCTCGGTGATCGAGCGGAGGATGTATTTCTCCAGGTGATTCGTGTGCGGCACGACGCGGAAGTATTCCGTGTAGTAGAGGTCCGCGCCGCCGTAGCGCGTCATCAGTTTCCAGAAGGGGTAGTCCGTGACGTCCTGCATCGGCGCGAGCGCAAGCACCGGCCGGGGATCGGCGAGCAG
>JANPHH010000278.1:0-2727 GCA_031424375.1 Chthoniobacter sp.
CCGCCGCGCGGTAGGTCTGGAGGTTTCTCAATTTCACCGCAGCTTCCTCCCGCTCCCCGCCGGTGCGCTGCGCCACGAGCGCTTCGAGTTCCGCAATCTCGCCGTCCAGTTCCGCGAGCGCCAGCTTCACCGACGCGTGATTTTCAGCGCCCGGCTGCCGTTCAAACGCATCCACCGCCGCGCCCAATCGCGACGTCTCAAGCGTCTTCGTCTTTGCCACGGGCTCCGCCATGGGAGTGGCTGGCGCAACCTCCACCACCACGGTCTTGCGCTCGCAACCCGCGATGGCGAGGGCACCGGCCACGGCGAACAAGGCGAGGCTCCGGGCTTTCATGCGCTTGGCCCTCTGCGGCCCATCACAAATGCGAGCACGGCGAGCACGATGAAGACCATGAAGAGGATCTTCGCGATGCCGACGGCAGTGCCGGCGATTCCGCCGAAGCCGAGCACGGCGGCGATGAGTGCGATGACGAGGAGGGTGATGGCCAGGTTAATCATAATGGTATGTGGGTTTACCAAGTATCGCGCCTGCATCGCTCCGCGCGCGTGTGTATTTCGGCGTTGCGAAAAACGAGGGCGCTAAGCTGAGGAAAAAAAAACCGCGCACCGAAGTGCGCGGGGTTTTCAGGAACTCTTGGGAAACAACGAAAGCCTTACGCCTTCGGCGCGGCGGCGTCGCTCACCGTATTGATGTCCTCCGCACCCGCTTCGCTGAAGATGGCTTTCGCGCGCTCGATCTGGTCGCTGTTGTCTGCGTGCGCGGAGATGAGGCAGTTTCCCTTCTTGAGCTTTTCCTCGTAGCGCCTGGCTTCGATCTCGGGAATGCCGAGCCCGATCAGGCCGCCGACGATTCCGCCAGTCGTGGCTCCGAGGGCTGCGCCGCTCAGTGCGGCCATGAATGGTCCGCCTGCAATGAATGGCCCGACTCCAGGAATGGCCAGCGCACCGATGCCCGCGAGGAGTCCGAGTGCGCCGCCAGCAACACCGCCGGCAGTCACACCCGCGGCCACGCCTTCAGAGGCTTTGATCGATCGCACATGGTTGAGGTCATGGGTGCCGGACAAGCCGGGAAGCAGCACGGAGATTTCAGAAGCGGCGAAGCCTTGGGCTTGCAAACGCTCGACGAGGCTTTCGGCCCGACCTTGGGTGGCGGCGATACAGAATACCGATTTTGACATGGGGTTGGGTTGGTTGGGCGGCTAGAGTTCGGATTGGCTATCGACCCTGAAGAGCTTCGAGTTCCATTACTTCTTCCATCGGTGCTCGCCTGCACGCTGACCGTAGATAGCCGCACGATCATCAATAGACGGCCGCCGTGTGCCCGGCCTGCGATGAGTTCGCACATGGTTCTTTTCTTTGGCGGCGCCCGTCCGTTCTCTTGCCTCGTGCTCGCAATTTTCGCGATCACCTTTGGTGGCTGTGCGAGCCGGCAGGCGGCTAGCTTTAAGGACGGCAAGCCCGTGTTTGATCCCGGTGTTTACTTCAACCTTCAACGGGCGCACGCATTCGTGGGGCGTCATTGAATCGCGCGGCGGGGAGCCGAGGCAGGTGCTTACCACGCAGACTCAAGGGCATTGGGAAGGTGACACGTTTCACTTTGAGCAAGATCTCGCGTTTGAAAATGGGAGGCGGTCGCACCGATCGTGGCGGATCAAGCGCCTGGACGCCCACCGCTACACAGCCACGGGTACAGGCATCGTGGGAGAAGCTCGCGGTGAAGCTTACGGGAATGTCTTCCATCTGGAGTTCACGCTCGATCTCTCTCCTGGCAATCCTTTGACCCGCGTCCACATGTCGCAATGGATGTATCTCCAGCCGGATGGGCGGACGATGATCAATCGCGATGTGCTGACCAAAGGAGGTGTGGTGGTGGCTCACATTACGGAGCAGTTCACGAAGGGGGATCGCTGATTGCGCTCGCACTACAAAGGGAGCACGCTGCGAGGGCTATGACTGCTCCTCTGCGATCGCCCCAGCCAATCGGCGCCGCGGCGGATGAACAGACTCGTCGCGCGAGTGGGGCACTTCCCTTTGCCATTGGTCCTCCCACGAATGGCACCAACCTGCGCGCGATCAATGGGGCGGGAGCGCGCACTACCCGCATTTCTCCATGAGCCGGGCCACTCCACAGATGCGGGATCTGGCGGCACGTCTCATCGCTCACGAGATGAAGGAAAACAAATCGTCCGAGCCGGGTCGCCCGGCGGCCTTTCAAGTCTGTGAGCGGTTGCGTCCCCATTTGGCGACTCTGATGGGACAGGGTGGCTTTCGGGCGGTGCTCGCGCGGGCGCTCGCCGTGGCTGGCGCGGAAGTGCCGTGGCTGGCGGCTGTGCAGGTTACGGCAGAGGGTTCTTTGGATGGGTGGGACAAGCTGGAGGCCCAGGCAAAGCGGAAGGAACTCACGATGGGCGGCGTTGTTTTGGTCGCGCAATTGCTCGGGCTGCTGGTCGCTTTTATCGGGGACAATCTCACGCTGGGTCTGGTGCGCGAAGTGTGGCCGAAAATTTCCCTCGAAGACTTGAATTTCACCAAAGGAGATCACTCATGAAGAAGCCTAAAGCCGCGGCCAAGACGAAGCCGCCCACGAAAGTCGTCAGTCAGCCGGGAAAGGTCGTCATCCGCAAAATGCCGTCGGGTGTGCGCGGGCTCGATGACATCCTTGGAGGCGGCATCCCGGAGTTTTCCTTCAACATCATCGCCGGCACGCCGGGCTGCGGGAAGACGACG
>JANPHH010000279.1:0-1723 GCA_031424375.1 Chthoniobacter sp.
GGTGAAGCTGGCGCTCGCGGAACTGGACGGCGAGATTGCGGAACTCGAAGCGCTCGTGGCGCAGCGCACCGGCGGGGAGCGGGAGGAAGCTGCGGTGAAATTGAGAAACCTCCAGACCTACCGCGCGGCGGAACTGGCGCGTTTCACGGTGGCTCAAGCCGCGGCTCCGCTCGCGCCTGCCTCGCGGGACGGGCGGACTGGCGTGGAGAAGGTGGAGGACGCGGCAAAACGCGTCGGCAATTCCGTGGAGGACGCGGCGCGGAAAACGGGCGACGCCATCAAGGATGCCGCTCGTTAGCCATTTTCATTCAGGATCGCCAATGCAGGAATATCGCCGCTATGAAAAAACAAACGCCAAGCCAGCCAGCAAAAACCTTCGCGAGCAACAAACACCCATCGGATCCGCGTGAGAATCCCAAGGCTCGGGATTCACGGGGTAAAGCGGGGCGTGAAGAAGTCCGCGCCCAGACTCCGAGGGTTCCCGCGCCGCGCCAATCCCTCCGACCCAGGGAACAGAGCAAATAATCTGCTCCCGCTTTGCTTTGAGTTGTGGCACGCGCCGGGTTGGGTGGTGGCCTCGCGCTGCGCGGGCGACAGTCGGCGCAAAAGGCTGTAGCAGTCCGCGAAAACGCTCGGCATCGTCTGCCAGACCCCGATCAGCGAGGCGAGCACCGCCGCCCAGAAGCCGATCGAGTAAATGTAAAACCCAGCGGAGCCCGTCAGCGCCGCGAGCGCGCCGGCCATGCGCGACACTGCTTCGCGGTCGGTGATGGCGATGCCCGCGGAGCGGGAGCCTGGTTCGGGGCGACTCTGTGAGACGCTTTTTTGCGTACTGAGATTGCCGCCCGCTCGGTTTCGGCGGGGCGATGGAGCACACGGCCATCGGCGCCACCACGGGCGGGATCGTCGGCGGCCTGATCGGCCTCGGCATTCCCGAGATCGAAGCCAAGCGCTACGAGGAAAAGTTCAAGAAGGGCAATTACCTCGTCTCCGTTCACACCGACAACGGCGATCAAATCGACCGCGCGAAGAAGATCTTCAAAGAGGCCGATGCGGAGGACATCAACACCGTGAGCGAGGCCACCGCGCCCAAGGCGTAAGGCTTTCGTTGTTTCCCAGGAGTTCCTGAAAACCCCGCGCACTTCGGTAGGCGTTTTTTTTTCCTCAGGATAGCGCCTTCATTTTTCGCAACGCCGAAATACACACGCGCGCGAAGCGATGCAGGCGCGATCCTTGGTAAAACCACACACCATTATGATTAACCTGGCCATCACCCTCCTCGTCATCGCACTCATCGCCGCCGTGCTCGGCTTCGGCGGAATCGCGGGCACCGCCGTCGGCCTCGCGAAGATCCTCTTCATGGTCTTCATCGTGCTCGCCGTGCTCGCATTTGTGATGGGCCGCAGAGGGCCAAGCGCATGAAAGCCCGGAGCCTCGCCTTGCTCGCCGTGGCCGGTGCCCTCGCCATCGAGGGTTGCGCCAGCCACTCCCACGGCGGATCCCGTGGCAAAGACGAAGACGCTTGAGACGTCGCGATTGGGCGCGGTGGTGGATGCGTTTGAACGGCAGCCGGGCGCTGAACATCACGCGTCGGTGAAGCTGGCGCTCGCGGAACTGGACGGCGAGATTGCGGAACTCGAAGCGCTCGTGGCGCAGCGCACCGGCGGGGAGCGGGAGGAAGCTGCGGTGAAATTGAGAAACCTCCAGACCTACCGCGCGGCGG
>JANPHH010000280.1:0-33108 GCA_031424375.1 Chthoniobacter sp.
CCGTCGCCGCCGCGCACGCGCTGCTCCGGCTCGCGCGCGCCATTTTCGCGGCGCACTTCATCGCGCAATCGCCGCTACTCTCCCGCCTCACCGCGCAGACGCCCGCGCTCGTCGCCGCCATTGGCATGACGCTCATCATCATCTCGCGGCAGATCGACATCTCCATCGGCGCGCAGTTCGGTCTCTGCTCCGTTATCGCCGGACTCCTCGCCGCAGCCAAGATCCCGCTCCCCGTGGCCATCGCCGGCTCCATCGCCGCCGGTGCCGCGATGGGCGCGCTCAATGGCGCTTTCGTCGCCGGCCTCGGCCTCCCGTCCATCGTCGTCACCCTCGCCACCATGGTCACGTGGAATGAAGCGCTCCGCCTCTGGCAACAAGGCCGCCTCCTGAATCTGCCGCCCAGCGTCCAGTGGTTCGGCCTCCCGCAAAGCGCCGGCCAGACCGCGCTGATCACCTTCGCCGTTGCGCTCCTCGCCGCCGCCGCGTGGGCCATGCGTCACCTCGCCGTCGGACGCCGCGTCTACGCCGTGGGCTCCGATGCCGAAGCCGCGCGCCTCGCCGGCATCAATCCCCGCACCACGACCTTCGGCGTCTTCGTCCTCATGGGCGCGCTTACCGGCCTCGCCGCCGTGTTGAATGTCGTCCAATCCCCGCAGGTCCAGCCGACCAGCGGCGACGGCCTCGAGCTGAAAGTGATCGCCGCCGCAGTCGTGGGGGGCGTCGCCGTGAGCGGCGGTCGCGGCACGCTGTGGGGCGTCTTCCCCGGCCTGCTCCTGCTCGCCAACGTCAACCCCGCGCTGACCCACTTCCACGTCGAAGCCTATTGGGAAAAAGCCATCCAGGGCTTCGTCATTCTGCTCGCCGTCATGGCCGATGGCCTCCGCTCCCGCCGCTCATGAGCACCCCTTCCAGCCGCCGTCCCCGCTTCGGTCCCGAGCTCGTCCTGCTCGCCGTCATCGTCCTCGAGGTCCTCTACTTCAGCAGCGTCGGCCGCAACTTCTCCGCCCCCGCGAACATCGCCAACATCCTCCGGCAATCCGCCGAGATCGGCCTGCTCGCGCTCGTCATGACGCCCGTCATCCTCACCAGCGGTATCGACCTCTCCGTCGGCTCGCTCGTCGGTCTGTGCGCCGTTTCCTTCGGCATGTTGTGGAAAGATGCCGCGCTTCCGCCCGCGGTCGCTGCTGTCGGAGCGATCACCATCGGCGCGCTCGGCGGCGGCTTGAACGCCACGCTCATCACCCGCCTGAATCTCCCGCCGCTCATCGTCACGCTCGGCACCTTCTCCCTTTTCCGCGGACTCGCCGAAGCCCTCACCGCCGGCACCCGCGCCTTCACCGGATTCCCCGCCAGCTTCCTCACCCTCGGCAACGGCTTCGCGCTCGGCGTCCCCATCCAGGCGTGGATCTTCGCCGTCGTCGCGCTCGGCGTCTGGCTGCTCGTTCACCGCACCACCTTCGGCCGCAGCTTTCGCGCGATCGGCTTCGCTCCGGAAGGCGCCCGCTACGCCGGCCTGCCCGTCACCCGCCACCTCGCGCTCGCTTACACCCTGGCCGGCGCCGTCGCCGGACTCGCCGCGGTCATCTTCGTCTCCCGCGTCACCGAGGCCCGCGCCAATGCCGGCACCGGCTACGAACTCGCCGCCATCACCGCCGTCGTCCTCGGCGGAACCAGCATCTTCGGCGGGCGGGGCAGCGTCCACGGCACCCTCCTCGGCGTCGCCGCCATCGCCATCCTCGGCAATGGCCTCTCGCGCATCGTCAGCATCACCGCCTACTCCCGCGAACTCTCCGGCATCCTCACCGGCGCCCTCCTCCTCCTCGCCCTCGCCGCCGGTCCGCTGCTCGCCCGCCGCTCCCGCCATTCCTGATCGCGCCGCTCCTCCCTCGAACCGGCACAACGCCCTTCGCCAATTTAGCGGGGGAGCGGCGGAAATGGCTGGCCTCGCTCGCCGTTGTTGAGTTGCCGGAGCAGCGCATCCTTGCGTGGATCACCGTCCGTCCGGCGCAGTTCCCTCCCTCTCGTAATCCCATCGCAAACCGCTCGCCGCGCTGCGCGACCCCGCTCCCATTCCTCCCACGTTGTCACCCGTTCCAGGATTACGGAAGGCTGCGGTTTCATTCGGTGGTGACGCCCCTTGAGTTTTCTTCCGACAGCATCGCGCGGAGTTCGGTGCCGACACGGTAGTCCGGCGAATCCGCGACGCGCAGCATCTCGGCTCGATCCGCAGCGATCAGTCCGCGGGCCACTAGCGCGATCAGCACTCGCGCCACCTCCAGCCGCTCTTCGTCGCGCGCCGGGACCGTGGCCACGAGCAGTCTTCCCGCGATCAACTCCTCGATCTGGATGAGCCTCAGTTCCCCGGCAGATTGAAAAGGCGTCCGTGCCGTCGTCTCCACGCGCCCGAGCACATCCACGAGCACGCCGGCCACTTCGCAGCGGCGCACCCCGAGTGATCTTCCCAGCCGCCCCATGATCTCTTCGCGTTCCCGCGGCGTCGGCAGGCGAGGCCCTGTGAAACACAAGTCCACGTCGCCCGAGACGTAGCGGCCTTCCGTGTAAAACTCGACCGCCGAACCGCCGACCACCACCGGCTCACAACCAATCTCCCGGAAACAACGGCACACCAGTTCCGCCACCCGCAAGTTCTTGCGGTTGGGATCATCCTCCCGCCGGATCGCGGCGAGCGCTGTGTCGAGATCACTCATGGCAGATGTTCATCACTACGCGGTCTGGCACGGATATCCAGCCTGCGGGCGTGGCCGGGTGGCTCTTCGGCTCGACCGCGCCGCCGCAGCCGTGGAATCGCTGAACCGCGACTTCGCTGGCCGGCTCGTGCAGGGCAGAATCGTGTAAACCAAAGCACCGCGCAGATCCTCGGCTCTGCGCTCGGATCGGGTGCTGGCGACTCAGGTGTTTCGCTCCTGCCGCTGCTCGCTTAACCACGAAGCGCGGCGCACCGGGAAGCCCGTTCCTCTTCCACCTACGCCTCGCTCGCCTCAGGCGGGGCGGCTTCCATGCGCCAGTCGATTGATCTGGGCGGCGGCGTAGGCGGCGCCGAAGCCATTGTCGATATTCACCACGGTGACGCCGCTGCCGCAGGAGGTGAGCATCCCGAGGAGCGCGGCAAGCCCGCCGAGATTGGCGCCGTAGCCGATGCTCGTAGGCACGGCGATCACGGGCTTGCTGACGAGGCCCGCGACGACGCTGGGCAGCGCGCCTTCCATCCCGGCGACGACGATGAGGACGTGGCAGCTTTCCAGTCGTTCGCGCTCGGCGAGCAGGCGGTGCAGGCCGGCCACGCCCACGTCGGTGATGCGCTCGACGTGATTGCCGAAGACGCTGAGCGTGACCGCTGCTTCGTCGGCCACGGGCAGATCCGAGGTGCCGGCGCAGACGATGCCGATCGTGCCGGGCAGCCTGGCGAGTGGCGTGATTTCCACCGTGACGCAGCGTGCGCGTTCGTGCCAGACGGCGGCGGGAAACACTTCGGCGATCGCTTCGAAATGCCCGGCGGTGGCGCGGGTGACGAGCAGGACGGGATCTTGCGCGAGGATCGTCCGGGCGATGGCCTGAACCTGCGACGCGGTTTTCCCTTCCGCGAACACGACCTCGGGAAAACCGCAGCGGCGGCGTCGGTCGGTATCGACGCGGGCGAAGCCGAGATCGACGAAAGAATCCGGCATCAGCTCAAGCCTGCGTCGTCAGGACAAGGCGCAGCGGGATCATCGCGGATTCGACGAAGCCGTGCTTCTTGAAAAAGGCCTGGCCCTGCGCGTTCACGCGATCGGTGAGCAGCGTGAGGCGGAGGAAATCCTTCTTCTTCGCGTAGTCGATGCAGTGGGCGAGCAGCTTGTGGCCGTAGCCTTTCCCGCGGAAATCGCGATGCACGATCACGTCTTCGAGCATGATCACGAAGCCGCCCTCGGCGGTGCTGATCGTGAAGAGCAGGTTAATCATGGCGAGGATCGTTCCATTTTGACGCAGGACGAAAATCCGCCCGCGGCTCGGCTGCTCGAGGAGCAGGCGCAAGCCGCGCATTTGCTTGGCGCGATCGGGCGTAAAGTCGCCTTCCTGCGCGAACAGCTCGACGAGGAGATCGGTGAGCTGCGGCAGGTCTTCGAGGGTGGCTTGCTCGACGTGAGGTTCTTCCATGGATCGTTTAAGCTCGGATGTATCGCAGAAAGGGCGAGGCGTGGAAAGGACCGCGTGGTGCGAGAGAGAGGATTGCCTTCTCGATGCGGCGGGGAAACACTCGCGACTCTATGGCCAAGAAGACTCCGGCAAAAAAATCGGCGCCTGCGAAAAAGGCGAAAACAGCAGCGAAGAAACCCAGCGCGGCGGTAAAGAAAAAGCCCGCAGCGAAAGCGACCGCGAAGGCGGAGCCCGCCGCGAAGGTCAAACCACCGGCAAAAGCGAAACCCACTCGGGGATCGGCACCGGCGGTCTCGCCCGCCGCGACGACCAGCCACCCGTATCGCAACTCCGACTTTCCGAATACCTACATCAAGCTGATCGACGTGAGCCTCGATGATCCGGATCACTCGGTGCGGCTGACGTGGACCGGCCCGAAGGCTTCGGCGCAGGAGACGGGCCCGTTCCGCAGTTCGCCCGGCGCGGGCAACAAAGGATTGAACTGCGACCTCGGCCCAACGAGCCGCCGCTCGGGTTCTCATTGTACGCCGAAAGGCACGCGGAGCGTCGAAGGTTTTGCGCGCCGGTTGAACAGCGATTCCCGCGCGGAGTATGTGACGTGGTTTCATCAGGGCCGCGGAATCGCGTTCCACTATTTCCCGATCGTCCCGAAGTTCCCCGCCTCCCATGGCTGCGTGCGCCTCGAGACGAAACGGATCGCCCGGCTGATCCAGGACAACTCCCGCGTGGACCTCACAAAGGTCACGGTCGGCGGCACCTGGACGAAGCCAGCGCACCAGTGGTAGCGCGGGGCGGCGGGTGAAGCAGTGGCCGTGCAGCGCGGTGCGTCCATCCCAATCCGAGAACTCCTCCCGCCTGTCATCCCGAGCGGAGTGTAACGAAGCCGAGGGACCTCGGCCTCCGGAGGATCATGGATCTACCGCACTCCGAGGTCCCTCGACTTCACTCCGGTCGCTCAGGCTCCCTCCATTCCGCTCGGGATGACAGTGCTGGAGTGTTCGGCTTCGCTCCCTTCAACCGTCAACGCCCGAGCTGCGCGGCGGCAAACTCACGGATGACGCGGCGCACGTTGGCGAGGCCATTCAGCCGGGTGGGGGAGAGATTCCGCTCGAGCCCGAGGTCCGCGCAGAGCGTGGGTTCGAACGCGGCGACTTCGGCCGGCGGCGCATCGTCGTAGAGTTCGCAGAGCAGCGCGGCGAGGCCGAGAACGAGCGACGACTCGGCGGCGACGCGGAAGCGACACCGACCTTGATCCAGGGAAGGCGCGAGCCACACCGGCGAAACGCAACCGACGACCCGCGTCGCTTCCGTGCGCTCGTCAGCGCCGGGCGCGGGCCATTTGCGCCCGCGGGCGGTGATGGCTGCGAGCCGCTCGTGGCTGTCCTCGATGATGAGCAGGCGGCTGACGAGTTGCTGCTGTTTCTCCGGCAAGGTCATGTCAGCAAGGCACCCCGGCCGGTCGCTCAAAGTTGGTCGGGTGAATGCGGGGGGAGTTGAGCTTTCGCACCGTATTGGCGAAGCAGGCGGGCGATCTCCGGGCGGTTGTAGGCATCGGCGTAGCTGAGCGCATTCTGGCCGCGGCGGTTGAGCAGGTTGGGCTCCACGCCTGCGTCGAGCAAGGCGCGCGCGACCTCGAGGTGGCCGGCGGCCACTGCCATGTGCAGCGGGGTCTGTCCTTCGCCGTCCGCCGCGTCCCGGCCGGCATGCGCGGCGAGGAGCAGCGTGGCGGTCTCCACGCGGCCCCGCGCGGCAGCCCAGTGCAGTGGCGTGGATCCGGCATTGTCCACGGCGCGCACGTCGGCCTTGGCGGCGAGCAGCGCCTTCAGCGCGGGCACGTTGCCGGCGCCGGCGGCGTGGTGCAGGGGCGTGAGTCCCATGGCATCTTTCATATTCGTCCGGCCGCCGCGTTCGAGCAGCATCGCGATGACTTCCGCGCAGCCGGAAAGCATCTCCGCGGGCAGCGCGGGCTGGGCTTCCGGTGCGTAGCCGGGCATGAGTGGACCACGGGCGGCGTGGTGGAGGACCGTCAAGCCCTGGGAGTCCCGGTTGGTGAGCGTGGCGGGTGAGACGGTGGCGAAGACCGCGAGTACGGCTTTGTTGCCGAATCCGGCGGCGGTTTGCACGGGAGTCAGACCGTTGGATTCGAGTGCATCGAGCGGTGCCCCGGCTCCGATGAGCAGCCTGGCGCAAGCGGCGCTGTCGGTTGGAATGATGGCGCTTTTCGCGGGGGAACCGCTGCGCGTCTGGGCACTGGCGATGGCGCGGAGCAGGGGACCTGCGGCCACGGCGTGGAGCGGCGTGCCGATGCGACTGAGATTGTTCAGGGCCGGTTTGCGCGCGAGCAGAGCGCGCAGGCTGCCGGGTCGCCCGTTGTAGGCGGCGGTGTGCAGCGGCGCCTGTCCGTCGGCGCCGGCGAGCGTCGGGTCGGCGTCGTGATTGAGCAGGTAGGTCACGGTCTCTTCGTGGCCGCGGGATGCGGCGAGCCAAAGCGCCGTGCGCCCCGTGGTGTTCGTTTGGTTCACTTTCGCGCCGGCGAGCAGCAGCGCGCGAACGACGAGCGTTCGCCCCTGCTCGGCTGCGTCGATCAGGGGCGTGAAGCCATTGCTGTCGCGCGCATCGACCTCGGCGCCCGCGTCCAGAAGCAGATTCACCAGCGGGAGAAATCCCCGCTCCGCCGCGACGTGCAGCGGCGTGTGATTCACCCGCGCAAACCGCACCTTCACCCGCGCGCCGCGGTCGATCAGGACTCGCGCGACCTCGGTGGCGCCGAGGACCGCCGCGCGGGCCAGCCCCGTCTCGCCATCGGGGCCGAGCGCGTTGACGTCCGCCTTGTAGTCGAGGAGCTTCGACACGACGGCTGAGTCCCCGCGCGTCACCGCCATGAGCAGCGGCGGCACGCCAATCAGGATCGAGCGGCCTTCGGGTTCCGCGCCTTGCTTGAGCAGGTATTCCACGGTCGCCGGGCTGGCGAAGAGCGCCGCATTGTGGAGCGGCGTGAGCCCCGTGCTGTTCTGCGCGTTCACCTTCGCTCCGGCCTCGATCAGGGCGCGGGCGAGGTCCGGCCGCGGGCTCATCGCGGCATGATGCAGTGGGGTCGAGCGCTCGCGGTCGAGGGCGTGGACGTTGGCATTGGCGGCGATCAAGGCGCGGGTGCTCAGGAGTTCGGCGTCCATTTGTGCGGGGGAGCTCGCGGCGGTGAAATTTCGCAGCAACCGGAGTGGGTCATCGTCCCCGGCAATGTCCGCGCGGAGCAGGCCGAGCAGGGCGCCGGGGGTGACGGATTGTCCGGACTTGGTCAGTTCGGCAAGGGCATCGCCGAAACGTCCGCCGCCCGAGCGCTGAAAATTCGTCAGCACACTCTCCTCCACGGAATGCGCAAGATGATGCAGCGGGGTCTGGCCCTCGCGATCCCGCGCCTCGACTGGTGCCCCGAGTTTGAGCAGCGTCGCGACCGCCTCCGGCTGGCGATGAATGACGGCGAGATGCAGCGCGGTCAGGCCCTCCTTATCGATACTGGCGCGGGCCGCAGGTCCGCCCGCGGCCAGGCGGTTGAGCGCCGGAATATCCCCACGCGCGGCCGCTTCGTGGATTTCGCCACCCACTGCGAGGCGCGCGGCGAGGAGACCCGCGAGGAGGAATGAACGCACGGTGCTGCTCATGGAACGCCTGCCATTGGGCTGCCCCGCGCGACCGAGCGCAAGCGCGAATGCGAAGCACCGCGCACTCCGCCATGGGCGCCGCTGCAAGGCGCAGCGGGTCGCCTCAGCCCGCGTCATCGGCGGGATTGAAGATGAGGTTCGGCCGCGGCGATGGTTCGGGGGAAGATCATGAATCCCAGTGTGACGGCGTGGTCGCGCGGGCGAAAGGCGTTTCCCGGCCCAAACGGTGGTTTGTCCCCTTGCCGCCGCGCGTCCGGCGCTGCTAGCTTCCGCGCCATGCCCAAGTTTACCGTTTCCCTCCCCGATGGCGACGAGGTCGTGCATGATCTCGTGGACGATCAGATCACCGTCGGTCGCGTCGATGAGAACACCATTGAGATTTCTCACGCCTCCGTCTCCAGCCGGCACGCCCAGCTCACCCGCGACGAGGGCGACTACGTCCTCCGCGACATCGGCTCGACGAATGGCACGCGCTACAACGACCGCGAACTCGCCGAGGGCGAAGACGTGCGGCTCAGCGACGGCGACACGATTATCTTTGGCAGCGTGGGCGTGCTCTACAGCTCGGAAGTGCCCGCTGCGTCGCGGCCCATCCCAGCCGAAGCAACGGTGGCCGCTGTGCCCGCCGCCGCCAGCGCGCGGCCCGCCGGTTTTTCCAACGCCTCTCCCTTTCAGACCAAGAAAAAAGGCGGCGATTCCGTGGGCATCGCGCTCATCGCCGTGGCGGTCCTCGCCCTGCTCGCGGCGGGCGGCGTGATCGCCATGGTCTACCAGATCCCGCCACCGCTCTGAGCCCCGGCGCTTCCGATATCGCAGAGGCATTTTGCCTGCGGCGGAGCTTCGCGGAAGTGGCCGCCGCCGCGGACCTCGCGCCTTGGCCGGAACTGCCGGTGCTCGCGCTCTCCGACACCGTCACCGGGGCCCCGCCGCAGCAATCCACCACGGTCCGCTGCGGATGGACGCCCGACGAGTGGCGCGTGCTTTTTCACTGCGCCGACACGAACGCGTGGGCGACGCTCACGCAGCGGGACGCACCGCTCTACGAAGAGGAAGTCGTCGAGATTTTCGTGGATCCCTTTGGCGATCTCGCGACCTATTTCGAGATCGAGGTAAACCCGCTCAATGCCGTGCTCGACCTCGTCCTCCGCCGCAACCGCAGCGGCTATGCTAAAGATTTCGCATGGTGCTGCGACGGACTCCGCACCGCGGTCACGCGCACCGCGACGAGCTGGACCGCGGAGTTCGCGATCCCCTTCGCGAGCATCACCCCCGAGTCCCCGCGCCCCGGCGCGAGGTGGCGCGCGAACTTCCTCCGGATCGACCGCCCGACCGGCCTGCCACGCGAACTCAGCGCCTGGTCGCCCTCCCGCCTCGGCACCTTCCACGTCCCTGAGCGGTTTGGCGTGATTGAGTTCGTGGAATGACCTTCTGTCAGTTCGCGCTTCCCGCTTCGCGATAGATCCGCGCGATCTGCACGAGGATCGCCTCCAGCTTCGCAAAGTATTCGCCTTCACTCAGTGACGCCTTCGCCTCGCGCAGTTGCCCGAGTTCCGCCTCCAGCGCATCGCGCCGCGTTTTCGCCTCGGGCGAGAGCGCGCGGTCGGCGGCGCTCGGCACCAGATGAAGTTGCTGTGCTCTTGGTCCGTCCGGCGGCTGATTGTTCTTCGCCCGCTTCACCGCGCGCACGCCCTGAAACCAATCCGCCGGCGTGCCGCTCCCGTCGCCATTGTCATCCAGCAGCGAATGCTCCGTCGCGATGCGTCCTTCGTTTTTGTAAAAGTCCGCCGTCTTCCGCGCCGCGGCCAGCCACGCCTCGAGCAGCGAAGTCGCGCCATCTTTGTCCAGGTCCGCCGCCGAATCGGCGATCGCTTCGGAAAGAAAACCGCTGAAGCGCGCGAAGTTGTTTTCCCTTCCCGACCGCGTCGCGCAGACGATCACGCGGCCCGCGCCGGAGAAGGGTTTGAGAAACGCGCCGCTCGCGGAAAATCCGCAGATCATCACCACCGGCCGCCGCACCGGGCGCAGCCATTCGGTGAGTTCCGGCACGCTCACATCTGCGCCGCGGAGGTTGAACTTCGGTTCCTTGCCGTCATCCGTCCCGTGCCCGAGCAGCACCAGCCAGAGCGGCTCGACGCTCTCGCCCGCATTCGCCGCGATCGCCGCGCGCAATGCAGCCGCAGGATCCTTCGCGTCATCCGTTCCGATCTTCACCACCGGCCCATCCGCGCTTTGCGCCGCCGTTTCCCAATGCCCCGCCCACCGCTCAAACACTCCCGCGTATGCCGGATCACCCTCCGCACCGATCGCCACGATCACCGCCGCCCGATCTTCCGCGCGCGCGATTGCGCCGAGCAGCAGCGCAGTAGCCAGGGTGAAAAGGAATCGCGGCCAGTTCATGCCAGTCCTTTCCAGCGGCGCAGTCCCCATTCCCCGACAAAGCAGCCGAGCGCAAAGAGCAGCATCGCCGGCGTGTGCCAGAGCGGCTCCGTCCAGTTCTCCGTCACCGGTGCGCGCTTCGCCGGCAATTCCCGCGCGAATGATTCCAGTCGATCCGCCGTGAGCACCTCGCCGCCGGTCTGTTTCGCGACTGATTCCATCAGCGCGCGGTTCGGCGCGAGCGAACGAAACTCCGCCGCGGCGAGATCCGTCGTCCAGCCCGCTGCCGCGTCGCCCAGCGCTGCGCCCGCGTCACTCGCCACCACCGCATCCACGCGATAACCGCCGCCCTCGCGGGGAATGTATGTGGCTTCATAAAGTCCCGGTTCTTCCGCAGACGCTTCCGCTTGCAGCGCGATCGGCGCGCCGCCCGCCACGGCCTGCACCTTCAGCGTCACGGCCGCATTTTCCACCGGCAGAAACTTTCCATCGCGCACCCGCGCCAGCAGCCGCACGGATTCGCCGCCCGGCTCCGGTTCCGCGCGCAGTTCGATCGGCGCCGGCACGTCCGCCACCAGCCAGCGCACGAGTTGCCGCCACGCCTTGCCGAGATCCTTCTGCCGCGCTTCATCGCCGAGTCCCGATTGCCAGAGATCGCCGATCAGCAGCGACGCCGTGCGCCCGCGGCCAAAGCGTTGCGTCACCAGCGCGGGATAAGTCGTGCGGCCATCCGTCGCCGTCGCCACCACCGTGGCCGTCGGCTTGGCCTCGCGGACGTGATTGAGGATGTCGAACTCCGGCAGCGCCGCGAGCCGCGCGCGTTCGTCGGCCTCGTTGTTGCGCAGCCGCGCCCACGGCTGGAGCCAGCCCTCGCGGGAGAAGTTCAGCCGCAGCACCGCACCTGCCGCTGGGGCCGTCACTTTATCGAGATACACCGGCAGCATGTCGCCCACCGCCGTGCGTGCGAAGGATCCCTGCGCGAACGACTCCATTCCGCCCAGCATGAGGAAGCCGCCGCCGCGTTCGCTCACGAACCGCTGGAGCAGACTCATCTGATCCGCCGTGAAAAACTCCGCCTCGAGATCATCCACGATCACCGCGCGGTATTTGAAAAGCTCCTCGGCCGTCTTCGGAAAGCCATCGCGCAGTTCGAACGCATCCTCCGTCCCGAGCCGCACAAACACCGGCTTGTCGTAGCGCTCCACATTCTCCTTCGATTGATCGCCGAAGCCGCGAAAGAGCGGATTGCTCGATTCGCCCGCGCGCCCGCGGAACTCGAACTTCGGCTCCCGTTTCGCGATCCGGATCAAGCCCACGAGCTGTGTCTGCGCGTCGCCTTCGATCGCGCGGTGGAGAAATTTGTATTCCCAGTTCGGCCGCCCACTCACGTAGAGCACGCGCTGCGCGCCGGTGCCGCGATCCACGGTCACGACCGTCTCGTTGTTCGCCAGCGTCGCCTCGCTGCTCGCCTCCGGTTTCGCATCCCACTCGCGCTTTGCCGCCACACGCAGCCGGTAGAAAAGGACGCCCGTTTTCTCCGGTCGAATCTGGAAACGGAAGACGAGCTTCTCGCTGTTCGCGGGAACGGTGAGCGTCAGCTCCGCGACCGGCTTCGCTGCTTCCTTTCCGCCCTCGATCGCCACGAGCTTCGCCACCACTTCCTCGCCCGGCGCGCCCACCGCCGTGACGTCCGCCTGCACCGTCACCGGCGCATCTTCGAAGGAAGTCTGCGCCACCGAGACATTCGCGATCGCGAGGTCGCGCGGCGGTTGCTCGCTGCCGAAGACGACCGGGTAAATCGGCGGCGACCCAGTGAGGTCGAGACCTTCGAGATCGGCGGCGACGCCATCAGTGAGCAGCAGCACCCCGGCGAGCGGCTGCCCGCGGTGCCGCTCGCCGATCGTCTTCAAAGCCGCGCCCAGCGCCGAAGTGCGGCCGGCAAAATTCACTTCGCGAAAATCCTGCGTTGCCTGCAGCCGCGAGTCGGCGAAGTAGTTCCGCACGTCGAAACTCTCCGTGAGCAACGTCCGCCAGAGATTCCGCTCTCCGGTCAGAACCCGCAGCATCGTTTCCCCGCGCGTCTCCGTTTCCCCGCGCCCGTGCTGCTTCATGCTCAGGCTGTTGTCGGCCACGATCGCCAGCAGATTTGCGCCCGGCTTCGCCCGCTGTCCGGTCCACATCGGCTCGAGCACACACGCGATCAATGCGGCAATCCCGAGCAGCTTCAACGCAGCGCACGCGACCCGAAGTCCGCGCGGTGCGCTCGTGCGCAGATACGACGCGGCGACAAAACCGAGCGTCACCGCAAAGGCTGCGACCGCGGGCCACAGCCAGTCGCGTCCGGCGAGATAGAGCGCGCCGCAGATCACTCCCGCCCTCCCGTCATCCTCACTGTCCCTTTGCGGAAAAACCGGGCCTCTAAAAACGCTGTCATCCTGAGCGGAGTGTAACGGAGTCGAAGGACCTCGGATGTCCGAATGATCATGCAACTCCCTGCAATCCGAGGTCCATCGACTTCATTCTGGTCGCTTAGGCTCCCTCCATTCCGCTCGGGATGACAGAGTGCAGGATTACGGAGCTCGGGATGACAGTGCGCGAGATGACAGCGTGTGGGATGACAGCGTGCGGGAGAGCAGCGTGCGCGACGACGGCGCTCGGGATGACACGCTGTTTCGAAACTCGACGCACTCTCTCGATCGCACCTCATTGCGCCTTGCCGAGATCTTCATAGTACCGCCGCACCCGCTCCGCGTATTTCGTCGGCACGGGATCGCGATCGATCGGCACGATGTTTTCCTTCGACTCGCGGCGCGCCAGTTCTTCCGTCACGCGGTTGCGCAACTCCGCGAGGGGAGCGCGAATCTTCGAGTCCACCAGGTCCCAATTCGGCTTCACGCTGTGCCGCTTGAACTCCGCGCGCACCCCCTTCGCCAATTCGCGCACGCGCGCGACTTCGTTCCGGAGTTCCGGGGCATCCAGCATCTCCTCCACATTGCGCAGCCTGTCCTGCCAGTCGACGAACTTCTCGCCGGTCAGCGGTCCCGCCTGCTCGCCGTCCGTCGGTCCGCCCCACGGGCTGCCCCGTCCTTCCGCGCCCTCGCGTTGCCGCTGGCGTGAAAGCTCGGCCAACTTCGCGCCCGGGCGTTGTGCGCCCGGTTGGCCTTTCGCGCCATCCTTCCCCGCGGCGCCTTCGCCCTTTCCTTCACCCGGCTGCTGCCCTGCCTGGGCGGTCTGGCCTTTCCCGGGTTGTTCGCCTTTGTCGCCCTCGCCGGGCTGCTGGCCTTGCGCGGTCTGCGCGCCTTTTCCGGGCTGCTGCCCCTTTCCCGGTTGTTGCCCGTCGCCGGGTTGTTGTCCTTCTCCGGATTGCTTGCCGTTGCCGGGCTTTTCACCCGGTTGTGCACCTTGGGCCATCTGCTGGCCTTGCTTGCCTGCACCCGACGGGTCTCCTTCGCCCGGTTTCTGGCCGGGCGTCTTCCCTTCGCCGTCTTTGCCGGGCTGCTGCCCTTGCTCGTCGCCCGCGTTTCTCCCTCCGGGTGGAGGACGCGACTCGCGTCCCGCTGCCGGCGACTCGCCGGGAGCGCCCTCGGGTGACGTCGGTTTCTCTGCAACCGGGCCCGTCTGCGGTGGCCCCGGCGGGTCGCCGGCGCCGGCACTCGGCTCGACTGCGCCACCCGGCGCCTACATCTCCGCATCGCCCCCCTCCGCGAGGTCCGGCCGCGCTTGGGCAATTTCGCGGTTGAGCTGTTGGGTGAGCGCATCGAGTTCCGCCCGCGCCTGCCGCAGCGCCTCGGCTTCATCGCCCAGCACACTCTCCGCCGCCTTCTCGACGCCCGTCTTGAGTTCCTCGATTTCCCCCCGCGCCTTCTCTTCAAACTTCTGCGCCTGTGGCCGGTAACCGCGCTCCGCGAGTTGCTGCGTCTTTTCCAGCGTGTCGCCCGTGCCGGCCTGCGCGGTCTTGCGCAGCGTGTCGTAAAGCTCCTTGGCCAGCAGCGGCTCCGCGGCGTCCGCCTGCTCGCTCACGCGTTTCATGTCGTCGGTCAGCTTGCCGAGTTTCGTCTGCTGCTGCGCGAGTTCCTCGCCGAGTTTTTCCTTCTCAGTACTCGCATCGAGCGATTGCCGCTGCGGCTTGCCCGCCTCCTGTTTGAGTTGCTCCGCGATCTCCTGCTGCCGCTGCGCCAGGTCGCGCGCATCCGTCCGCATGTCGCGCATCTCGTCGCGAAACTGATTGCTCGTCTTCTTCCGGAAATCGTCGCGCATCTTCTGCAAATCGCGCTGCGCCCGCGTGCCGCTGGCCAGTGCCTGCGACGGCTCGTTTTTCTCCATCGCCTCGGCCGCCTTCTGCGCCTCGGTGCGCGTTTGGTCGAGCTGCTTCCGCTCCTCGGCGAACTGCGCCTGCTGCGGCGATTGCTCCATCTTCTGCTTCGTCTCGTCGATGTCCGCGAGCATCTGCTGCTCCTCTTCGCGGAGCCGTTTGATCTGCCGCTGAATCTCCTCCTTCTCCTTGTCCGTCTTTGCCTCCTGCATCGCCGTTTGCAGTTCCTTCACCCGCTCGTTGATGTCGTTCTGCCGCTGGGCCAGTTCCTTCAGCCGGTTCAAAATGGCGAGCTGTTCCGCCTGCTGCTTGCTCTCTTCCGGCGCGGCCTCGCGCTTTGTTTCGTAGCGCTTCTTTTCCTCCTTCAGTTCGAGTTCATCGAGCTGATCCTGCTTGCTGCCCTTTGCCTCCTTGCCGCTCTGGCTTTTGCTTTTCGACACATTGAACTGATGGGCGGCCAGCTTGAGCAGCGCATTGTAAGCCGCCTTCTCCGCCGCCAGCGCGCGTGGCAGCGGCTCCGCCGTTTTCGCCGCCTCGCCGAGGCGCTCCACCGCGGTCGTCATTTCGCGCGTCACGGTTTCCACCAGCGCCTTCGTCTTTGCGCTCTCCGCTTTTGCGCCCAGTTCCGTTGCCTTCTTCAGCGCCTCAATCTGCGAGTCGCGAATCACCGGCTCGTCCTTGAGGTATTTCGCCGTGGGCTGCGCCGACGCCGCGGCGGCTTCCGCGCGTTGCAGATTCCACGTCGCGCTGACGATCTGTTTTTGGATCTCCGCGAGCTTCTCCGCTTCCTCGCCCTGGCCCGGCTTGCCTTCGCCGTCTTCGCCCTGCTTGTAGATTTCCTCAAACGGCCGCACCTCCGCGAAATACATATCCGTCGCCGTACGCCGCACCATGCCATCCGGCCCCGTGTCTTCCGCCCACAGATACCACGAGACGAGATCGTCGGGCTTCACGCCGACTTCCTCCAGCTTGAGCAAATGGGCGAGCTGCTTCTTCTCATCCGCGCCGCTTTCCTGGCCGAGTTCCAGATTCTGCTCGGCGCCGCCGCCGACGGTGTAGCTCAGGCCGTAGCGCGTGAGACCGAAGTCATCCCAGGCCTCGGCGCGGAACGCCACTTCCTCGATCGGCGAGACGCGCGAATCGCCCTTCGGCGTCGCCACCTTCAGCTCCGGCCGCCGGTTGGGCAGCGCTTCCACGATGAACTGCGCGGGCACCTTGTTCTTCCGCCCATCGGCGTCTTCGAGCTGCAACTCGTAGGCCTGGCTCGCGCGCAGCGCAAAGTCGCACAGCTCCGCGACCGGCTTGTCCGCTGGCACGGTGAGCGGCACCTTCGTTCCGTCCTTCGCCACGAGCGTGGCGGATTTCACCGGCTTGTTGAGGTTGAAGCTGACCGCCAGCGTCGAGCCTTCCACGGCACTGACGCGGTGCGTGTCGGGAATCTTTTTCTCCGGCAGCTTTGTGTAGCTGGGAAAATCCAACGTCGCATCCGCGCGCTCCAGCTTCGGATACTCGAAGACCTTCACCGCGAAATCGCGCGTGGCTTTCCCGGCGTATTCGATGCGGTAGGAAAGGTCCGCGTCCACCTCCGGCAAGCCTCCGCCAAACACGGGATCGCCGAGATTTTTGACCAGCGGCATCCGCTGCTCGGGCTGATTTTTCGGCATGAGCACGAGCACCGCTTCACTCGGCACGTCGCGATGAAACTTCGCCAGCACCACCAGCCCGCTTCCGCGCTCCAGCTCCGCATCGCCGGGCGTGACCGTCACCGCATCCCTGATCGCGACCGCATCGACCGCCGCGACTGCCTCGCGCGGCGTCGGCTTCACAAAATAAAACGCGGCAAACAGCGCGGCGATGCCGGCCATCTGCGTGGCGTACGCGCCGAACCAGCGCGAACGCGGGATGCTGTCGAGCCACTCATGTTTGCGTGTCGCCGCCACGGCATCCGCCACCACGCGCTGCTGGAGATAGGTGAGTTGTTTCGTGGCCTTGTCCGGCCGCTGCTCCACGGCGGTGCGAAGGAGCGCGTGCAACTCGGGATGGCGCTCCTCGATCTTGCGCGCGACCTCGCGATAGTCCGGCTCCCAATTCTCCACCCACCACCGCGCGATGAGTCGCGCCAGGGCGAAGACCACGATCGAGAGGACGAGCGCCTTGATCCGACTGGCATGCCCGAGCAGCAAAGTCGCGCCGAGCGCGGCGGCCAGGAGCAACGCAACGCCGCTCGCAAAGAGGGTGCGGACCCGGCGGTGACGATCGACCAGCGGTGAGAGAGCGTTTTGGAGCAGCGGCGTGATCATGGCGTGGCTTCGTGTGGAACGGCGGTGGGGCGCGATAGTTTCCCGGCGATGAGCGTTTCGAGCAACAGGACAAACAGCGACGCGGCGAGCAGCCAGCGCCACAGCTTCTGGCGGCTCTCCACCTCCGCGGCTTGCGCCTGCGCTTCGCGTTTTGGATCCGCCTTCGGCAAAGTCGCGGCCGCCTTGCGCAGCGGCACGCCCAGCGCGTTGAAACGGTCCGCCGCGAGCGGAGTGAGCCGACTTTCCTCGGGCGCGAGATTGACCACGAAACGCAGCCCGCCCGGCGTCGCGGTGTAAATGCCGGGCTGGTCCGTCGCGGCAAAGTTTCCCGTCGCCTTCGCCTCGCTTCCGTCCGGCTTGCGGATCGTGAAGCCGGCTTCCGTGACGGGCAGTGCGATCTCTTCGCCGATGAAATACTGCGCCTTCTGCGCGGGCGCGTTGCCGCTTAGCTCGAGGAGCGTGCTGAGCAGCGGGACGAACTTCGACGACAGCGCGATCTGGCTGTCCACCGGTCGCCAACTGCTCGTGAAGACCACGACGTTTCCTTTGCCGAGCGGTGTCTGGGTGAGCGCCGCGTCGCCGCTGTCGAAGCGCGCGAGCACCCGCGTACCGGGCAGCGCCGCGGGATCGAGGCGGCGGTGTTTCCAGAAATGGATCTTCGTGAAATCGCTGAATCGCGGATCGGCAAATGGCGCGAAAACCGGGTGCTGGAAATCGATCTGCGCGAGCAGCGCGTAGTCCTTTACGCTCGCCTCGGGCGTGGTCAGCGCAGGGAGTGTGAGCAGCCGCGCGAGGGTCGCGCCGCCGGTGGCAGAGGTGAGGGGAAGCACGACGGTCTGCCCGCTTTCCGCAAAACTCCGCGCGCTGGCGATCGCAGCCTCCGGCGCACTGTCGCTGAGCACGAGGAGCTGCGCCTGCTGGAGCTGGAAGGCGGGAATCGCTTCGTCGTTGCGGTGCGCGGTGATCTCCACACGCTGGCGGCGGGTCTTGGGGAAAGCGCGGCGGAGATAGTAGAGCGAGCCGCGCGGATCTTCGTCGGTGTCGGCGCCGGCAAAGAGGATCGGCAGCACGAGCGGCTGCGGTGGGAGGAGGAAGAGGCGGTTGTCGAAGTCGACTTCATCTCCGGAAAGCGCGAGCGGCTGCGTGCGGACGGCGGGCGCTTTCGGAGGGCGGACGATGCGGCTCTGACCAGCGGGAACGTAGACGTCGAGCGGGGCATCACCCCAGCGGAGTTGGAGCTGATCGCGCTTGGATTCCGCGGCGTTCGACACGCGCAGCCGGGGCGGCGTTTCTTCATCGACCGGTCCGGTTTCTTCGCCCTCGGCGAGCCATTGCACCGCGGCGTTCGCGAGCTGTTCCGCGCGCACCGGCATCAGTTCCACATCGAGTCCGCGCGGCCATTCGAAACCCTGCAACGCGTCGATGCGGCTGCCTTCCTGGAGGTCGCTGATGAGCACGATCTCGCGCGGATGCGGCCCGTCCTTCGCCGCCTGATCGAGCAGGTCGGCGGCCTGGAGCAGTGCGGTGTCGAGGTGCGTGGCGGCCCAGGTCGGCGCGAGCGATTTCAGGCGACCGCTCGTGACCGCGCTGCGCTCGTCCACTTTCATCGCGCGCCATTCTTCAAAGCTCACCACGCTGCGCGCCGTGCGATCGAAGGCGAGGATCGCCACCTCATCCGCGGGTGCCGCTGTGCGCAAGACGGCGTCCGCTTTCGCGAGCGCATCGGTCCAGAGCTTTTCGCGTCGCATACTGGCGCTCGTGTCGAGCAGCAGCACCGTGCGTTTTCCCACGCCCTCGGCGAGCGGTAGTGAACTCGCCGGCTGCACGAAGAACGGCCGCGCAAAGGCCAGCGCGAGCAGTGCGAGCGCGAGGCAGCGGAGGAGCAGCAGCCAGAGATTTTCGAGGCGGCTGCGTTTGGTCACGCGCGGCGGCGTGGGCTGCAGAAACATCAGCGTGCTGAACGGCGTGACCTCGCGGGTAGTCCGGCGGATGAGGTGGAAAAGGATCGGTCCCAGGATCGCCGCACCGCCGAGTAGAAAGAGCGGGGCGAGGAAACTCACGCGGCGTTCCTCCGGCGGATGAGTTTACCGCGGTCGGCGCGGACCTTGAGGAAATCGAAGAGCGCCGTCTCCAGCGGCTGCGCGGTGGAGAGTTGCACGTGGGCGATGCCGAGCTTCTCGCAGATTGCTTTCACCGCGGTGAGATGCTCGGCGAGGCGGCGCTGATATTCGGTGCGGGCGAGGGTCGGTTCGAGGAAGATGTCGCGCCCCGTCTCCAGGTCCTGAAACCGCGCGGCGGTGGCGAAGTCGAAGCTGAGTTCCGCGGGGTCGAGGACTTGGAAAACGACCACTTCATGGCGGGCGGCGGTGAGGAGCGAGAGTGGCAGTTCGATGGCTTCCGGCGGCGCGAGTAGGTCGCTCACCAGCACCATGAGGCTGCGCTTTCGCACCAGCTCGGCGATGCGGCGGAGCGGCGCGACGAGATCGGTCGCGGCGCCGCCTGCGGGCTTTTCCAGCGCGAGCATGAGGTGGCGCAGATGCCCCGGACGATGCCGCGCGGGCAGGTATTCGCGCACCGCTTCGTCGAAGGTCAGCAGCCCGGTCGCGTCGCCCTGCTGGGCGAGAAACCACGCGAGCGTCGCGGCAAGCGTGCGGGCATACTCCGTCTTTGTGTAGGCGAGCGAGCCGTAGCTCATCGAGCGGCTTTGATCGACGAGCAGGTGGCAGCGGAGGTTCGTCTCGTCCTCGTATTTTTTGATGTAATAGCGGTCGGTGCGGCCGACGAGTTTCCAGTCGAGGTAACGCGGATCGTCGCCCGGGACGTAGGGCCGGTATTCGGTGAACTCGACTGAGAAGCCGTGGTACGGCGAGCGATGCAGCCCGTGCCAGAAACCTTCGACCACCGTGCGCGCCCGCAGCTCGAGATTGCGGATCGCCATGAGCGCGGCGGGATCGAGGAAGTTCGATCCGGCGGCTGGGGTCGGTGCGGCCATCGCGCGGTTACTTCATCGCGGCCAGCACGCGTTCGATGACCTGGCCCACGGTCACGCCTTCCGCTTCCGCGCGGTAATTCACCAGCACGCGATGCCGCAGGACCGGCCCGGCGAGTGCGGTGATATCTTCCGGCGTCACGTGAGCGCGACCTTTCAGTAACGCACGCGCTTTCGCCCCGAGCGTGAGGAACTGCGCGGCGCGGGTGCCGGCTCCCCAACTCACCCAGTTATTGATGAAGTCGGGCGTTCCCGGCTGCCGCGGGCGTGTGGCCGCGGCGATGCGCACGGCCATTTTCACCAGATCCTCGGCGATCGGCACCTGGCGGACGAGCGTATGGAAGCGCTGCACGTCTTCGCCGGTGAAGAGCGGCTCGATCTTCGCGCCGCCCGTGGAGGTCGTGCGCTGGACCACTTCCACTTCATCCGCCTCGGGCAGGTAGTCGATCACCACATTGAACATAAACCGATCGAGCTGCGCCTCGGGCAGGGGATAGGTGCCCTCCATCTCGATCGGGTTTTGCGTCGCGAGGACGAAGAACGGCTCGGGCAGCACATAACGCCGCCCGCTCGCCGTGACCTGATGCTCCTGCATGGCTTCGAGCAATGCAGCCTGCGTCTTCGGCGGGGTGCGGTTGATTTCATCGGCGAGCACCATGTTGCCGAAGATGGGGCCGGGCACGAACGTGAGCGCCCGCCCGGTCGGAGTGTCTTGCAGGATTTCCACGCCGGTGATGTCCGTGGGCATCAGGTCCGGCGTGAATTGGATGCGGCGAAACTCGAGGTGGAAAATCTGCGCGATGCTTTTGACCAGCAGCGTCTTCGCCAGCCCCGGCGCGCCGGTGATGAGGCAGTGGCCGCCGGCGAAAAGCGCGATGAGAATTTCCTCGATAACCTCGTGCTGACCCACGATCGCCTTGCCGAGTTCCTCGAGGATGCGCCCTCGTGCCGCCTGCAGCTTCTCGAAGGTTTCGTGATCGCTGTTCGGAATCGGCGGGGGCTTGATCATGAGGTGTGCGGCTACCGGAGCGTAAATCCGCGCGGGATGCGAGCCTTTGGCTTCGTCGGCATGATGATGCCACTTTCGCACCGCGCGGCGTCGCGCTCCGAAAGCCGGCGGAACGCACCGACATGCGGCGATCCGGCGACCGTGGCGCGGGTTCGCGGAAACGCGGCGAGCGGACTTGACGGCATCCGCAAAGTCGCCGTAAATCCCCGCTCCGCCAGGGAACGGGGGTATAGCTCAGTTGGTAGAGCGCTTCGTTCGCAATGAAGAGGCCAGGGGTTCGAATCCCCTTACCTCCACCAATCCCTGCGGAAGGACTCGCCGGGGAGTTGAGTTCCTTTCCCCTTGAGGCACCGGCGAGCGCCGCTAGACTGCGCGCCCCTCGCAGCCAGTCTGCACCACACACTCACTCTTCATGGCCAAGAAACGTCTGCGTATCGTGCTCAAATTCGGCTCCGGCATTCTCGCGAGCGCGCGGGGAGTGTCGCTGGATGCGAAACAATTCCGCCGGCTTGCGGCGGAGGTGTCGATGCTGGTGAAGGCGGGGCATGAATGCGCCGTGGTATCGAGTGGTGCGGTGGCGGCGGGGCTCGGCGTGCTGGGGCTCAAGGCGCGGCCGGAGGAACTGGCGGCGCGGCAGGCGTGCGCGGCGATCGGGCAGTCGCGGCTCATGGAAAAGTACTCGAAGGAATTCGCCCGCCACGGGCTGCACGTCGCGCAGCTCCTCCTCACGCACGGCGATCTCGACAGCCGACTGCGCCACGCTAATGCGCGGACGACCCTCGAGCATCTCTTCGCGCGGCGCGGAGTGGTGCCGATTATCAATGAAAACGATTCCGTGGCCGTCGAGGAGCTGCGCTTCGGCGACAATGACCGGCTCTCCGCGGAAGTGGCGATGCTCGCGGGCGCCGATCGGCTGATCCTGCTCACCAGCGTGGACGGGCTGCTCGATGAAAAGGGCCGGACCGTCGCCCAAGTCACGGACATCGCCGCCGCGTCGAAGCTGGCGCGCGAGGAGAAGGGGCGCTTCTCTGTGGGCGGCATGACGTCAAAACTCCAGGCCGTGAAAGTCGCCGTGGACGCCGGCATCCTGACTTATGTCGTGAGCGGGCGAATCGCCGGGCGGCTCGTGGATGCTGCCGCGGGCAAGCGGGTCGGGACGAGATTCGCGGCGCGGCCCTGAGGAAACCGCTGATTAAATCGAGGGCGGCCCGCGAAACACGCGAAAGGACGCGAAACACGAAACGCTGTCAGAGGAGCGGAATCCCTTCCGCGACCTTTCGCGTTTTTCGCGGGCATAAATCAGTGGTTTCTGAGCGCGGGGCGCGGCCGGAGCTGCGCGGCTTCTGCTTGATGCCGGGGCGGATTCGTGGACAGTTCGCGCCCCACTTTGCCCATCTATCGCCATGTTTTGGACTGAAGAAATCGCCGCCCGGGTCACTGGCCCGCAGATCATCAATGACTCGAAGACCCCGAGCGGGCGGGTCCACGTCGGCGCGCTCCGCGGGGTGCTCATCCACGACGCCATCTTCCGCACCCTGCGCGAGAAAGGCATCGAGGCGCGTTACCTCTTCGGAGTCGATGACTACGATCCCGTGGACGAAATTCCCAAGGGCGAGGACGAACACTTCGGCCAATACATCGGCCGCCCGCTCTGCAATACGCCCGCTCCTGGAGGTGGCGAGGGCGACATGGCCGAGCACTACATGCGCGAGTTCTGGCAGGTCTTCGAGGAGCTCGGGGTGAAGGTGGAAACCTACCGGATGCGCGACATCTATCGCGCGGGGCAATTCAACGAGGCGATCGATACGATACTGCGCGCACCGGACAAGGTGCGGCGGGTTTACAAGGAAGTGTCGAACAGCGACCGGCCCGAGCACTGGCATCCGTTTCAGGTCATCTGCGAAAAGTGCGGCTGCATCGCGACGACTGAAGTCTCCGCCTACGACGGCAAGGAAGTGACCTATCGCTGCCGCCCGGACAAATGCGTGAACACCAAGCTCAACCTCGGCCGCGGCTGCGGATACGAAGGCAAGGTCTCGCCCTTCGACGGTCGCGGCAAGCTGCCGTGGAAGCTGGAGTGGTGCGCGAAGTGGGTGGCGTTCCCCGTGACCATCGAGGGCGCGGGCAAGGACCACTCGACCAAGGGCGGTTCGCGCGATGTGAGCGAAGCGTGCCTGCGCGCGATCTACGGCAAGGAGCCGCCGCTGCGCGTGCCGTATGAATTTTTCCTCGTCGGCGGCGCGAAGATGTCGTCGAGCCGCGGCATCGGCGTGAGCGCGCGCGACATGGCGGACCTTGTGCCGCCCGAAGTGCTGCGCTTTCTCATGATCCGCACCAAGCCAAACTCGCCGGTGAATTTCGACGCGAAGGAGGAGGGGATCATCAAGCTCTACAACGAGTTCGACCGCTACCACGTTCGCACTGAGCGCGAGAAGGTCTCCACGCCGGACGAAGCATGCGTCTACCGCCTTGCGAAGCTGCGGCCGGATGATGGCGACTACTTCGCCGTCAATTTCCAGGTCGTGAGCGCGCTCGTGCAGCTCCCGCATCTGGACATCGTGAAGGAAGTCGAGAAGCGGAAGGGCGCTCCGCTCACCGAGATCGAGCGGCATCATCTCGATCAGCGCATCGCGTCCGTCCACAAGTGGCTCGCCGATTACGCCGCCGAAGAGGAGAAAACGAAGCTCCAGGAAACGCTGCCCACGCGTGCCGCCGAACTCAGCGCGGCGCAGCGTGGTTTCCTCCATTTGCTCGCCGACGCCTTGCCGGGCGTCGAGTGGACCGACGACGCATTGCAGTCGAAAATCTTCGAGGTCGCGCGGATGACGCCGATCGAACAGCCGGTCGCATTCAAGGCGATCTACCGCGTGCTGCTCGACAAAGAGATGGGGCCGAAAGCCGGCAACCTCCTCGCATTCCTCGATCGGGACTTCGTGGTGAAGCGCTTCCGCGAACTCGCCTTCGAGCGCGTGGACTTCTGGCGCGACACCGCGACGGCCCTGCCGGACCTCGAAAAATGGATGGAGAAGGAGCGGGAAAAGATCGCCGAGCAATCGTCGCAACTCACCGTCGACGGCCCGCTCACCGCGAACGAATTCACCTTTGTGCTCAAAGATGGCAAACGACTCCTCAAGCGCGTCCTCGCCGAGGGCGGCCTGCTCGCCTGACCGGGCGTTGAATTCAGCAAAGCGCTCGCGCTGACCGCGGGAATCGGATTAGCCGGGACTGCGCACGGGAGAGCACCCTGCTCGGTCAGCGAGTCACCGGCGCCTTGTCCTGCCGCAGCGGTCCCCGGGGGGAGACGCGCGGCGGTTGGTCCTCCGTGTTCCAACATGCCTTTGCTCAAAGGAAGATGGGGGCAGGAATTGAACCATGCCCCCCGCTTTCACGAATATCGAGCCGCCCCAAGCCCATTTGAACCGCCCCCGGACCGTTTCGGGCCATCGCCACTTTTCCTCATCCCTGCGCTCCTTTGGGTCATCCCGCGAACGGCTGTCATCCCGAGCGGAATGGAGGGAGGCTGAGCGACCAGAATGTAGTCGAGGGACCTCGGATGACCTAGAACTGCACGATCTCCCGAAGGCTGAGGTCCCTCGGCTGCGTTACACTCCGCTCGGGATGACAGGACTTTGTGAGATCCGGGACATTCCCTAATTCTACTTTAGTAACCATTCAGACGGGTGGCCGAAAAAATCGAAAGGACTCGAAATAGGAACCATGGGTTCCAAGACGCATCCGTCTTTCGCCCATTGCTGCTTCTTTCGGCTCCGCGCTTGGTAAGCCACCAAAGTCGAACTAAGAGCCGCTGCCGACGTATTCCGCCGTGTAGGTCTCAAATTTCGCGGTGGTTCCGACCGACGGCGCGGCTTTCACGTCGTAGACATTGTTGCCCACGATCTCCTGCGTGTCGGTGTCGAAGATCACGACGGCCTTTGCCGCCTGCGGGGCGGTGCGTTCGTCTTTCACGGTTTCGACCGCGATGTAGCGCGGGATGCGCGGCTGCGGCTGCGGGTTTTTCTTCTCGGCGATTTTCGGCCTGTCCCCGGTTTTGCGCGTCGGGGTGGAAGCCGGCGGCGTCGCGGCACGGGCGGCGGCTTTCTTCTGCAGCTTCGCGATCGCGACTTTCGCGTTCGCTCGGGCCACCTGCTGCTGGCGGAGTGAGGCCTGATGTTTGGCGAGGATCACCACGGTCGCGGCGGCCACGGTTCCGGCGCTGCTGCCGGTCGCAAACTCGCCCGCGCTGGTCACGGTCGCGGCGCGGGCGAGGTTGCCGCCGGCCACGGCACCGTTTGAGAACGGTCCCGGCTGGCCGGGCGGAAGGTCGGAGCAGGCCGCGCACAGAAACGCCGTGGCGGTGACGAGTGCGGTGGCGGAAAGGGGGGCGCGCTTCATGCGGTGTTATGTATCGCTCGCGAAATGGGGCGGCAAGGCGCGACTCGGCGGCGGCTATTGCGCGGTGAAAGGCACGTTGTTCTGACGGCACCATTTCTGCGCGCCGCCGTGATTTCCCACGGCTCCGCGGATGATGAGGCGCTGGCCTTCGATCGCGTTGCGCGGCACGCCGGCGCTGCCCTCCACCATGCAGACGCCGAGGTAGAACATCGAGCCGGGGTCTCCGAGCCGTGCGCCTTCCTTGAACAGCGCGATCGCGCGACTTTCATCGAGTTTCGTGCCGCGGCCGCTGAGGTAGAGTGTGCCGAGATTGCCGTGGGCCTCGCCGATCGGCTGGCGGAATTCCCCGGTCGGATCCTTCGTTTCGGTGACCTTGGCCCACAGCCGGAAGGCTTCGCTGTGGTCCGTGGGCAGTCCGTAGAGGCCACGATTGTAGCTGTCGGCGAGCCGGTTGATCGCGCGGAGGCTGCCGAGTTCGGCGGCTTCCTTCAGCCATTTCAGACCGAGTTCCGGATCGCGTTCGGTGCCTTTGCCGAGCAGGTAGCACTCGGCCAGCGCGGTCTTGGCGGCGAGGTCGTTCGCCTCGGCGGCGCTGCGGTAGAAGAGGAACGCCGTGGCGAAATCCGGAGGACCGGCGACCCCGCGGGCGTAGAGCCGGGCGAGTTGCAGCGCCGCTTCGGGACGCCCACGGGCGGCGGCCACGGAGTACCACGCGACCGCCTCCTTCACCTCGGTGGTCTGGAGCGCTTCACCGAGCAACATTGCCGCGGACAGGGAATCGAGTTGCGCGGCTTCGATGAGCTGCGGCTTCAGGGTGGCGAATACTTCCGGCTTCTGGAGCTCGGGGCGCTTTCGCAGCGGATCGATCGCGAAGTCGAGCCGGCGCCGCGGCGTGTCGGACTCGGGAAATGCGTGCGCGGCGCGCAGCCATGCACCCACCGCCTCCACGGCGTCGCCGCCGCGTTCCGCCGCTTCGGCTGCCGCGATGGCCTCGCGCAGCAGGGCCGCGCGGTCGATCGGCACGGGAGTCGCCGGGACGGGGATGGGATCTGGCGTCGGCGCTGGAACGGGAGGCGTTTCGTCGCGCGTGGTGGGAGAATCCGATCGCACTTCAGGGTCCGTGCGCGGCGTCAGGAAATAGACGCCGGCGCCGATGGCCGCGACGGTGAGCAGGCCGCCGATGAATTTGACTGGAACGCGCTGCCGTGGTGCCGGCGGGGCGGTCGTGCGGCGGGCGCTGGGCGGCGGGGCGGCGAGTTCGGTGGCGCTGAGCGAAAGCGCCGGGGTGTGGAGGGTGGCCGGGCGCATGCCGAGCACTTCGAGGTTTTTCAGCGCGTTGTAGAATTCACCCGCGCTGCCGAAAGACTGCTTCGGATCGAGCGCGCGTTTCAGCACCTCATTGCCCTCTTCGCTGAGCGTGGCAATCGGGGTGTATCGCCGACCCTCGCCAGTGGGGACGCCTGGCGTTTGCCGTGGGGAAGTCGCCCCGCCGAGCAGCTCGTAGGCGACCGCGGCCAGCGCCTGCACGGCGCGCATTCGCCCGTCCACTCCCTCGGCGGCGGCGGGTGCGGTCGGCACCATCGTCTGCCCGCCGGCCCACGTCTGCGACGATGCGGCGAGATCCTGGCTCGCGCCGAGCGGATTCAGCTTCACGGAGAATGGCGGCCAGGTGAGCAGCGGGGTGCGGAGCAGCTTTTCGCGGTCGATGGACTGGGGAAAGTGGATCGCGATCTGGTGCAGCGCGAAGTCGAGATTCGTGAGCCCGGTCTTCAACGCGTGATCGACGCCGCGCGCCGCCTGCTGGAGCAGCGCCAGCGTTTCTGGAGCAGCGAGCTCGCGGCGGGCGCGGAGGAGTTCGAGCACGGTGAAGCCTTCCGTCCACTCCATGACCACGAAGCTCATCTGGTCGGCCGCGGCGAACTCGTAGATGCGCAGCAGATTCTCATGCGCGATGGGCAGCACCTTCTCCACCTCCCGCTCGAACTGCGTATAGGCCGGGCCGGTGATCTCGGCATGGAGGACGAGGACCTTCACGTCGCGCTGATGCTCCCGATCGTAGCAGCGGAAGGCGCGGCCCGTGTTCGTCTCGCCGGCGGACTTGAGGATCTTGTAGCGGCCGGCGATGAGGCTGCCGGGGGCGAAGGTGGCATCGGTCGTGGTGTCCGGCGCCTCGTCGAGCAGCGTCGCGAGCTTTCCCTCCGCCGCCACCGCCGCGCCGCTGCCGGCGATCTGCGCGATCGCGTCATCGAGGGCGCGCCGGAATTCCTGCGGGGTCTGGTGCCGCTGGGCGGGATCTTTTTCCAGCACCTTGCGGAGCACGGCGAGCACGGGCTCGGGAAGTTCGCGCACCTGATCGAGCGGCGGCGGCACCGAGAGATGCTGCCGTGCGACCTGCTTGAACGAGCCGTTGAAGGGCGCGCGTCCGGCGAGCAGATACCAGAGCGTGATGCCCAGGCTGTAGAGATCCGAACGCACGTCCACCTCCCGAGCCGTGAGCTGCTCGGGGCTGGCAAAGTGCGGCGTGCCGACGAATCCGGCTTCGAGGTTCGCCTCGTCGCTCCGGCCGCTCAGTGCGAGACCGAAGTCGATCACCTTCACGATCAGATCCTCATCCTCGCGCAGCAGCATGAGATTGGCCGGCTTGATGTCGCGATGGACGAGGCCGTGCGGCATCGCGGCATTGAGCGCGCGGCAGACCTGCGCGGCGATTTGCAGCGCGAGGGCGGGATCGAGCGGGCCGTGGCGCCGCACCAGCGCGTCCACGGTTTCGCCGTCGATGAATTCCATCGCGTAGAACCAATCCGTGCCCTCCGTGCCGAGGTGGTAAACGGTCGCCACGTTGCGATGCCGCAGCTTGGCCGCGGACTGCGCCTCGCGGACGAACCGCTGCCGCGCGATGTCGCTGTCGAGGTAGGCCGCGTTGATCACTTTGAGCGCGACGGGCACGCGCAGGCTGGTGTCGAACGCCTTGTAGGTCACCCCCATCGCGCCGCGGCCGAGTTCGTAGAGCGAACCGTCGTCGCGGGTCAGGACTTCGTAATGTTCGAATAGAACCGGCTGGGGCATGAGCGGCCCGTGAACATGCGCGGTGGCTCCCGCCGGGGCAACTGTGCAGCCAGCGATTCGCCACTTGCCACGGCCTTGCACCGCGGAGGAAAAGAGACGCATGACCACTTCCCCCCGCCTCATCCTCAGCGCCGCACTCGCCGGCTTCGCGCTTTTCACCCCCATCGTCCATGCCGAGATCGCCGTGAAGAGCGGGGAAAAGATCGCCTTCCTCGGCGACTCGATCACCCAGCAAGGTTGGGGCAGTCCCGCGGGTTACGTGAATCTGGTGATTGCCGGGCTCGCGGCCAATGGCGTGAAGGCGACGCCGATTCCCGCCGGGATCAGCGGCCATAAATCGAACCAGATGCTTGAGCGGCTCGAGCGCGATGTCCTGAGCAAGAAGCCGAACTGGATGACGCTGAGCTGCGGCGTGAACGATGTGTGGCACGGCAAACAGGGAGTGCCACTGGACGACGCCCAAGCCGCCGCGCAGACTTACGAAAAGCGGAGCCCGAGCGAGCCGGACAAAGGGACCTACAAGGCAAACATCACGCAGATCGTCGAGCGCGCGCAGGCCAGCGGGGCGCAGCCCGTGATCCTCACCGCGACCGTGATCAAGGAAGACCTGAACAACGCGGAGAACAAAGCGCTCGCGCCCTACAACGACTTCCTGCGCCAGCTCGCGAAGGACAAAAAGCTGCGCATCGCCGACTTGAACACGACGTTTCAGGAAAAGATCAAGGCCGCGAACATGCCGGGGAAAAACGCCTTCACCGGCGACGGCGTTCACATGAACGCCGCGGGCAACAAGCTCATGGCGCTGGGCGTGCTCAAGGCGTTCGGCCTTGACGAAGCGCAGCTCAAGAAGGCGCAGGAAGGCTGGCCCGCAATCGAAGCCAAAGCCGCCGAAGCCGCGAAAGCCGCAGCGGCGAAGAAAGTGGCGGATGCTGAAAAGAAAGCTGCGGAAGCGAAGGCGGCTGCGCCGGTGAAGTAGCCAGGCGCCTGGCAGCGAGCGCTACAGTCGAAGGTAATGGAAAAAGACCACGGTGTCCGAACACGCTGTCATCCTGAGCGGAGTCCCTCGTGGGCGAAGGCGGGGAGGGACGAAGTCGAAGGACCTCTGGCTACCCCATCGCGCCGGGACTGTTCGGACCGCGGGAAAGAGAAGTCAGAGATTCTTCGACTGCACTCCGCCCGCTGGCCCGCCCCGTAATCACCGCGCAATTTCCAGCGTCACCGGCGGCCCGAGGAATTTCGGCTGCGTGTGTAGTACGTAGACGTCGAGGCAGGCCTTCACCCGCGACAAGACTTCGCGGGCGCGGGTTTTCATCGACCAGCGAAATGGCACCCGGCTGGACGGAAACCCAAACGCTTCCAGCCCAAGCGCGCGGGCGAGGAAGACCGCGCGCGGGAGGTGAAAGTCATCCGTGACCACCGTCACGCGCTGAAGGCCGAAGACCCCCTTGGCTCGAGCCATCGAATCGAGCGTTCGGAAGCCGGCGTAATCCAGCGTGATCGCCGCGGTCGGCACGCCAGCTTCGATCAGCGCGTCGCGCATCGCGGTCGGTTCGTCGTAGGTTTTTTTTCCGTTGTCCCCGCTCACGAGCAGATGCTTCACGCTCCCGATGCGATAGAGTTGGGCGGCGATGCCGATGCGTCCGGCGAAGAATGGATTCGTGCCTCCGTCGGCGAGCCGTGGCGACGTGCCGAGCACGAGGCCGACCTCCAGCAGCGGCAGCTCGGCGGAGGTTTTTACAATGTGGAGCCGGGACTGGCGCAGCACCCACCAGTTTGCCGCGAGGATCGCGGCGAGTACGGCCAGGACGGCAATGACGATCCCGGCGACCCAACGCGAGCGAGCATTCATTTCCGTAGGAGGACGGCCGTCAGCGGAGCCAAGAATCCGTGCGGAAGGGCGACGCGGGGAGGCCGGTTTCGTTCACGAGATTGCAGTCGGGCACGTCCGCCCAGCCGTAGCGCACGGAGTAGGGTTCCTTCACCTGCGGGCTGGAGACGACGATGTGATCGCCTTCGATCTCTGCCTCGGCCCAGACGAATTTCTTGTCCTCACCCGCGATCGCGAAGCCCTTCAGCTTCCCGCCATCCGCCGCCTTCATGCCCTGCGAATTGCGGAAGCTCAGTCGGATGCGACCGTCTTCGGTCTGCGCTCCGGCGAAGAGCGGTCCGGAGTATTCCTGCTCGCGGTAGTAGACGCTCGCTTCGGCGATGAGCGAGAGGCGGCGACCGACCTCCTGTTTGTTCTTCGGGTGAATGTTGTCCGCCTCGCCGATGTCGATCGCCACGGCCATGCCGGTGCGCGGCAGTTCCAGCGTCATGGTCTGCGCCTCGCGCAGCTCGGCCCACTGGCTTTCCTCGGGCTGGCCGGTGGGTGGGACTTTCTTCGCATTGTAGCTGGCGAGCTGGACGAAGAGGAACGGGAACTCCGCATTCCACGCGCGGCGCCAGCTTAGGATCATCGTCGGGAAGAGCTTGCGATAGAGTCGCGCGGCGCTGGCGTTCGCTTCGCCCTGGTACCAGATCGCACCGCGGATGGTGTAGGGCGTGAGCGGGGCGATCATCCCATTGTAAAGCGCGGACGGGCTGCCGATGGCCGTGTCGCCCTGCGGAGGACGCGGCTGGGGCGGTGCAGGTTTGCCGGCTTCCTTCGCGGCCCTTTCGTCCTCCTTCCATTTTTCGAGCGCGGCATCGTAGTCGGCTTTCGCCTTCGGGAAGTTGGCGACCTTCCTTTCCCAGGAATCGAGGATCGGCTTGAAGTCAGGATCGGCGGCCAGCGTGCGCTTCGGCGTCCAGAGTTCCGCCGGCGTGCCGCCCCACGAGGAATGGAGGATGCCGATCGGTTGTTTCAGTTCCTGATGCAGCCGGCGCGCGAAGAAATATCCCACTGCGGTGAGATGTCCGGCGGTTTCCGGCGAGACCACTTCCCATTTCCCGGGCAGATCCTCCTGCGGCTCCGCCTGGGCGTTTTTCGGCACGGTGAAAATGCGGATCGCCGGGAAATTCGCGGCGGCGATTTCCTGCGCCGCGTCCTTCGCATTGGCGACGATCCACTCCATGTTCGACTGGCCGGAAGCCAGCCACACTTCGCCCACGATCACGTCCTTGACGGTCAGTGAATTTTTCCCTTTCACCACGAAGTCTCCCGCCGTGCCCGCCGGGAGGTCTTCGAGCTTCACGCGCCACTTTCCAGCCGCATCGGCCACCACTTCGGCGGTCTTGCCCGCGAAGCTTGCGCTCACCTTTTCACCCGGTGCCGCCCAGCCCCACACGGTGGCGGGCGTCTCCTGCTGGAGCACCATGTGATCGGAGATGACGGTGGGCAGCTTGACGTCCGCACGCGCTGCGGCGGTGCAGAAAATGGCGGCGGTGAGGACGGCGACGGAGCGGGGGAAGCGAGGGCGGGACATGGCGATTGAGTTGCCGAGAATGCGCGGGAGCCGGCCGCGGGGCGAGCGGTTTTTCGCAGCCCGAAACGGCTACTTCTTCAGCCCGAAGACCTTCACCATCTGCGTCTTGCCCTTGAGACTCTGCTCGCCGAAATCCTTGAGTGCGGGCGGATTGATCAGGCGATCCGCGAAGGCTTCCGAGAGCACCACGGATTGATCGAGTTCCTTGGAAACCGCCTCGAGTCGGAAAACGGTGTTCACCGCGTCGCCGATGATCGTGGCGTCGCGGCCGCCGGCGAGGCCGATGTCGCTGAAGGTCGCCGGCCCATAGTGCAGCGCGACAGCGATGCGAAACTCTTCGTGGCCCGGCCAGGAGCGCGCGGCGGCGAGCTTGAGGAGGTGCTGCGCGGTGGCGAGCACGATGTCGCAATCCGGCGCGCCCGCCCAGTAGGCGAGCATCGCGTCGCCGATGAATTTGTCGATCGTCCCCTGCGCGGTCTGGACCGAGTTTGCCGCTTCGCGGAACCATTTGCCGAGAAGCTGCGCGAGGTCCGCCGCGGGGATGCGCTCGGACATCGTGCTGAAGCCGCGGATGTCGCAGACGAGCAGCGCCACCGGCCGGAAGAGCCCGGAACTCGTCGTCGCGTTCGACGCCTCCACCGTCATGCTCACGTCCTCCTCCTGCGCTTCGTCCTCGAGGAAAGTGAGGATGTTATCCGCCACCCGGATGCGTGCGCCGGCCTCGAGCACTACCGGCATGACCACGCGCTGGTCGTTCACGTAGGTGCCGTTGCGGCTGCCGAGATCGATGAGCTGGTATTGCACCGCATTCATGCAGCGGATCAGCGCGTGCTGCCGGGAGACCAGCGGGCTGAAGTGAAGGCAGATCGTGTTTTCCCGGGTTCGTCCGATGCTGGCGGTGTTCCCTACGCGCACCTCGAAAGGCTCGGCGTTTTTCGGTTGGATGTGCAGTTTGGCTCCCATCGTTCGGGGCAGGCATTCTGCATGAAGGTGCGGCTTCGGCAATAGCGACTCGCCGCGCGCTCCGTGTTTCAGGCGCTGCGCAGGCGCAGGAACTTGAAAAACTCCGCCCCTTCCCGCAGCCGGCGCTTCATCACATCCCAGTCGCGCACCATCTCGCCCACCATGCGCGCGATGGGCCGGGGGCGAAGGTAGTAGGCTTTGTAGAAACGCTCGAGCGCCGCGAAGATTTCGTCCCGCTTCAGGTCCGCATATTCCAGCGCCGCCGCCTGCTGCCCGTGCTCGTCCACCAGCCCCGCATCGCCCGCGAACCAGCCATTCTCCTTCGCCTGCCGATACAGCTCAGTGCCCGGATACGGCGCGGCGAGGCTCACCTGCATGGAGAAAGGATCGACCTCTTTCGCAAACTCGATGGTTTCCCGGATCGTCTCCCGCGTCTCGCCCGGGAGGCCGAGGATGAAGGTGCCGTGGATCGTGATCCCG
>JANPHH010000281.1:0-2606 GCA_031424375.1 Chthoniobacter sp.
CGGTCGACGGGCTCGAGGATCTGGATGTGGTGCGCGAATCCATCGAGATCGTGCGCAGCTACACGGCGCATGGCGCGTCGATGAAGTGGGACTACAACCTTGAAGATCCGCACAACGACGCCCGCGGCTTCCGCGCCGCCGAGCTGCTTCAGGACACGGACGAAGCGGCCTATTTCGAGATCGATAAGAACCGCCCGCTCAGCTTCGAGGAGATCAAGAGCGACCTCGTGCTGAGCAACGGCGCGCGGTTTTACAACGACCACGCCCACCCCGAATACTCGACGCCCGAGTGCTCGACGATTCACGAGATCGTGGCGCAGGACCAAGCGGGTGAGCGCATTCTCGCCGAGTGCGCGCGGCGGCGAAATCTGACCCTGCCCGAGGGCCTCGAGGCGCGGCTCTACAAGAACAACACCGACTTCATCGGCCACAGCTACGGCTGCCACGACAACTACCTGATGCAGCGCGACGTGCCGTGGGATCGCATCGTGCGCGACGTGGTGCCTTTCCTCGTCACGCGCCAGATTTTTGCGGGTGCGGGAAAGATGGGCGTGGAGGGTGAAGACTCCGCCGGCACGCCGGGCATCTACCAGATCGCGCAGCGGTCGGACTTCTTCAGCGTGCTCTGCTCGATCGACACGATGAACCGCCGCCCGCTCGTTAACACGCGCGACGAGCCGCATGCGGACGCGGAGGCTTACCGGCGCTTTCACGTCATCATCGGCGACGCGAACATGTCGCAGTTTGCCACCGCGCTGAAGATCGGCACGACGAGCCTCGTGCTGGAGTTGATCGAAACCGGCCATGCGCCCGCACTGGAGCTGGCGAATCCGATCGAGGCGACGAAACAGATCAGCCGCGATACGAGCTGCGCGTGGATCGTGGAGCTGCGCGATGGCCGGAAGATTTCCGCGATCGACATCCAGCGGCTCTACCTCGCGGCGGCCGAGCAGCATTGCGCCAAGGAAGGCGACACGCCATGGCTGCTCGCGGAGTGGCGCGCGGTGCTCGACGACCTCGCCATCGACTACTGGAGATGCCGCGACCGGCTCGACTGGGTGGCCAAGAAGTTTCTGCTCACCACTTTCCAGGAAAGCGAAGGTCTGGAGTGGACCGACCCGTGGCTCCAATCCATCGACCTCGAATACCACAACGTGAACTGGGATCGCGGACTCTACTATGAACTGGAGCGCGAGGGGCAGATGCGGCGCTTGGTGAAAGAGGAGGACATCAAGACGGCGATCTTTTCTCCGCCGGAGACGACGCGGGCGTTTTTCCGCGGGCGGGCCGTGGCGAAGTTCAACCGCGAAATCGAGTCGTTGCAGTGGGATGAGATGACCTTCCGGAGCAACGGCACCTCGCGCGTAGTGACGCTGGCGCATCCGTCGCATGATGCGTGGCTGGACCGGGTGAACGCGGCGATCCGCAAGGCGAAGACGTTTGAGGAGTTTGACGCGGCGCTGCGGTAGGATTTTTTCACCGCGGAGGCGCTGAGGACGGGTTTGCGCTTTGGCGGGTGAGGCGCAACGCGGTCGAAAAATCCATGTCATCCTGAGCGAAGCGCCGGGGTTGGCTCGTTCGCGAGGCGCGGCGGACCGGCGCGTAGTCGAAGGACCTCACGCTTCCATTCCGGCTCTGCCTGCGGGCAACCGCTCGGCGCAACGCCGCCACGAATCTCGCTGCGACGCGGGGAGGAAGTATGAGGTCCATCGACTGCGCGCCCGGCGGCATTTCCGCGCGGTTCAGTTCCCGGCGGCGCTCCGCTCAGGATGACAGGTTTTTTCGATGGGCGCTGCGCGCGGGCTCGTCGGCGACGCGTGCGGCGGCTCGCGGGAGGATTTACCGCGGATTTCGCGGATTGGGTTTCCGCGCGGATCCGCTTTCGCTGAAATCCGCGTCCATCCGTGTAATCCGCGGTCATTCCTGCCTTGACCAGCAGCGAAGAGGCCTTCGCTGCGGCTCGTCTGCCCCACCGATCACCGACTCAGCGCACGGGCCTTGTCGATCAGCGTGACAAACTCCGCGCGATACCCGCTGCGGTCTTCCCCGCGGCCTTCCACGGCCAGCTCGCGGACGGTGTCCCACGTGGCGCTGCCTTTGTGCGGCGACTCGCGGAGCAGCATACCGAACCCGGCGACAGCGGCGGCGAAGCGGAAGTCGCGCGAACTTTTCTCCCACGTCTCGCCGCGGTCGGTGAGGGGGAATTCGAGCAGCCTGCTGGTGTCGGCGTCGGGCTGCTTGTAGCGGAGCTTGAGGGTGAGGAGTTCGGAGGAAGCGGCGGCCTTCCCGCTCTCGGTGGAGGGCTTCGCCGCGGGGCGTGATTCGTCGAGCGGAGGCTGCTGGTACTTCAGTGGATCGACGCTCGGCACGCCAGGCGGGCGCTGGCCGGCGGGGACGATTTCATACAGCGCGGTGACGGTGTGACCCGCGCCGATCTCGCCCGCGTCCTTTTTGTCGTCGTTGAAATCCTCCTTCGCGAGCAGCCGGTTTTCGTAGCCGATGAGCCGGTATGCGCCGACCTGCGCGGGATTGAATTCCACCTGGATCTTCACGTCCTTTGCGATGGTCACGAGCGTGCCATTGATCTGCTCGACGAGCACCTTGCG
>JANPHH010000282.1:0-27975 GCA_031424375.1 Chthoniobacter sp.
CGAGGGACCCCGGCCTGCGGAGGATCATGGATCATCCGGCACCCCGAGGTCCCTCGACTGCATTCTGGTCGCGTAGGCACCCTCCAATCCCCTCGGGATGACAGGTTTTTGAAATTTTTGCGTCACCGCAAAGTGAGTGGATCAAAATCAAAAACGCGTGTCATCCCGAGCGGAGTGTAACGCAGCCGAGGGACCCCGACCTGCGGAGGATCATGGATCTTCCGGCACCCCGAGGTCCCTCGATTGTCCCCACGGCACCACGGACCTCTCGCAAAGCCTCGACTGCATTCTGGTCGCTCAGGCTCCCGCCATTCCGCTCGGGATGACACGGTGTTTGGAAATTCTTCGCCCGCTCTGAGGCGATTGAATTTTCCCGCGCACCCCGCCACCCTCTCTCCGTGAAGCCGCCCTTTTCTCTCCTCGCCAGCCTGCTCATTTCATCCGCTGCGCTTGCTGCCGACTGGCCGGAATTCATGGGGCCAAATCGCGACCAGACTTCGCCGGAAACCGGTCTGCTCGACGCGCTACCGAAAACCGGACCGAAGCTCGTTTTCGAAAAGCAGATCGGCACCGGCTACAGCGCTCCTTCAATCCGCGGCGACGTGCTTGTCATCCATCACCGCGTGGGCGGCGAGGAAATCGTGGAAGCCTGCAACGCCGCGACCGGCGCCACGCTCTGGCAGCACAAATATCCGTCCAATTTCCGAGACCCCTTCGGCTACAACAACGGCCCGCGCTGCTCGCCGCTGCTCACCGCCGACCGTTGCTACACTTACGGCGCGGAAGGCGTGCTCGTGTGCCTCGATCTCAAGGACGGCAAGGTCATCTGGTTTCGCGCGACGCTGAATGACTTCGACGTACCCGAGGCTTTCTTCGGCGCGGGCAGCTCGCCCATTCTCGAGAATGGACTGCTCATCGTGCAGATCGGCGCACAGCCAAACAGCGGCGTGGTCGCGTTCGACGCGGCGACCGGCAAGACGGTGTGGCAAAACGTGGGTGAGAAAACGTGGACCGGCGTGCCGATGACCGGCTGGCCCGGCGAGCGCACCGTCGTGTGGAGCCGGAGCGATCCGGCGTTTGAAAAGCAGGCGAGCTACTGCACGCCCGTCGCGGCCACGATCCACGGCCAGCGGCACCTCATCGTCGTCACCCGGCAGGGGCTGGTGTCGCTCGATCCGCAGACGGGCGAGCACCGGTTTTCGTTTTGGTTCCGCGCCCGGCAGGATTCATCGGTGAATGCGATGACGCCGATCGTGGACGGCGACCGCATTCTGATTTCGTCCGCTTATTTCAAAAACGGCTCCGTGTTGCTCCAGGTGAATCCTGACGGCAAGGGCGTGACCGAAGTCTGGCGGAGCGTCGCGCTCGAGATGCACTGGACGCGCCCGGTGCTCACAGCGGGCCACGTCTTCGGCTTCAGCGGTCGCAACGAACCCGACGCGCGCTTTCGCTCAGTGGAACTCGCGACCGGCAAAGTGGCGTGGGACCGCGCCGAAGGCTGGCCGAACGGCGGCCACGCCAAGCTCGCTGCCGGTGAAGCAGCGCCGAATGTCTTTGGCCGCGGCAGCGCGATTCTCGCGGATGGCAAACTCATCGCACTCGGCGAAGCCGGCCTGCTCGGCCTCTTTAAGCCGAACCCCACGACGCTCGAAGAACTCAGCCGCTGGCAGGTTCCGAAACTGACTTACCCCTGCTGGGCCGCGCCGGTGCTGGCCGGCGGTCGGCTCTACCTGCGCGACGAAAACTGGCTCGCCTGTTACGACCTCCGGCGCTGAGCGGCGGGAGGGAAAGTGGGGTGGCCAACGGGATTCGAACCCGCAACAACCAGAATCACAATCTGGGACTCTACCATTGAGCTATGGCCACCATTGGAGGGGCGCAAGGTAGCAAACCGCGCAGCCTTGCCAACCCGTTTCTTTCCCCCAAGCCACCGGAGGTGGGTGGACGCCACTCGCCACGTGCCCGGACCCGTGTTAGATCCCATGCGCCATGTCATCCGATCCCGAACGTCCCACTGAATGCTGTTCCGACCTCCGCGCGAAGTTCGACGACTGGAAAGCCCGCGCCGAGAAATCCGTGCGCGAGGAACCCGTCAAGACGGCCGGGCTCGCCTTCATCGCCGGCATTTTTCTGACCGTGCTGCCGGTCGGCGCGATTTTCGCGGCCATCGTCCGCATCGCGCTCGCGCTGGTGCGACCGGCATTGCTCATCCTCGGAATCGTCAAGATCGCCGAAGCATACGACCGTCGAAAATAGCCGCAGCGTTGCCCAAACCCTATGAACACCACCGAAAACCTCAAAGCACAGGGGCAGGACCTCGTCCGCCAGACAGAAAATTATGTCCGCGGAAATCCCCTTCCCGCTTTGGTCGGGGCCGTCGCCGTCGGCTTCGCACTGGGTCTCATCGCGCGTTCGTTGGAAACGCGCCGCGAACCCGAACCGATCCACGACGCGCTGAATGAATTGCGCTCCATGCTCTCGCCGTTCGCGAAGAAAACGCGCAAGGGTTTTGCCGACTCCTCCGAAGCCGTGCGGGAAGCCGTGGAGCAGGCGGTGGAGCGCGCCCGGGAGATTGATCTCGATCCCGTGGCCGGCTGGTGGAAGCGGCTGTGGTCGTAGCCGGCTAGTCGTTCTTTTGGAAGAGGGCGGCCTGCACGTCGGAGGCGTCCATGTCGCTGAGATCGACGCTCGTGCAGGGGCCGCGCCCCGAGGCCAGGGCGACTCGCGCGGCAAGCGCCCTGGCAGCCGGCCCGGCGAAGTACTTCATCGAGCCCACGGTGAGATGCGTGGGAAAAATCAGCACGAGGATCGAGTTTTCCTCCACGTTCACCATCAGGGTGCTAAATTTTTCTCCCTGTTGATACATGCTGGTGAAGTTGGTCTCATTCACGAGCTGCGCCATGAATTGCACGGCGTTGTAGGCGTTCGATCCCAGCGTCGCGAAAGTTGTCGTATCCACCTCGGTCTGTGCGCCTCGTTGGTGGATCAGGTAACCGGCTTTTTCCACGAGCAACGCGAGGCTGGCTTCGCTCTTCCCGAGCAATTCGACGAACACGGCGTCGAAGTGATCTAGGTCTTCCTGGTTGAGTGCGGGAAACTGGCTCATCGCCGTGAGTTACTTGCGCACCCCGTTGTTGAGGAACTTGTGGAGGAGCATGCGGGTGATCATGTTCAGCGTCTCGAAAACGCCCTCGCACTTGGAGGCGCTCGCCTCGAATGTAGGCATCTGCACCTCACGATTGTTGAGCAGGAAATCGAGATACTCGACGGGCGCCGCGTCCGGCAGGTCGCGCTTGTTATACTGAAGCACGCAGGGGATATCTTCGAGCTTCAGGTTGAGGGTCTTCAGGTTATCCTCCAGATGCTTAAACGTCTCCACGTTTTCCTCCATTTTATCGTATTGCGAATCGGCAACGAAAACGACGCCATCCACGCCGCGGAGGACAATTTGCCGGGTTGCATTGTAGATCACCTGGCCCGGCACGGTGAACAGGGCGAATTTGGTCTTGAAGCCCTTGATGGCCACAGCCTCCAGCGGGAAAAAATCGAAGAAGAGGGTGCGGTCGCTGCTCGTTGCCAGAGAAGTCAGCTTTCCTTTGGCTGCGGTCTCCGGAACCTGCACGTTTTGATGGACCTGCTCGAGGTTGGTCGTTTTGCCGCTCTTGGCCGGACCGTAGTAGACGATCTTGACCTGCAATTCCTTGGTCGCCTGATTGATGATTGCCATGTCGGTATCTAACTAGAATTGGGCCTGTGACGGTGCCTGATCCGCGAGAGCATTGGCGACGAGACGCAGCTCAGACGCGGGGAGAGTGGCGCCGGGTTTTCCAAGCACGGCAAAGTATACGAAGCCGACTCGATAAATCTGGCAGGGCGCGCCGTGGGTGGTGACGAGAAGGTCATTGATTTCTCCGAACTGCATTTCACCGGCGTATTGATTCAGGCGCGCGAAGATCTGCGGGAGAAAGGCGGCGATCGTTTCGCCGTTCAATTCGGCGGGCAGCGAGTTCGCGACGAGTAACCCTTCCTGCAGCGCGACGACTGCGCCCAGGACTCCCGGCCGTTGCGCAAGCCCGGCAACGAGATCTGCCGGAGTCCATTCGACCTTTGAGGGATCCCCAAAAAGTTCACCAATGGTTACGGGTGCCGGCTCGGCGGCCGGTACCGGCGCGAGGAGCGCCGGGTTGATTGCTTCTGCCGCTGTGGATGCCTCGGCAGGCGCCGCTAGGCTCGCTTCCGGAGAGGTTTCTGCTCGGGGCTCGACTGCCGCTGGGCTCTCATCTGCCTGCGGGGTTGGTTCGGCGGCATCGGCTCCGGCGGGTGTTGTGCGTTGGCTGTTGAAGAGCGCGGGGATGTCGGTTTCGAATTCGGAAGGCTCGGGCGCTTTGGCTCGTTTCTGGGGAACGAGGAAAACCGGCGCGACGATCTTGAGCGGCAGGGTCAGCTCGGTCGCGTCATCGGTTGCGCTCGGCTGCGGGAGGGCGGGCTGCAACCATCCGCGAATCTGCCCCCAGGTGAAACTGACCCGTCCGCGGGCGAGACCCGCTTTAACCTGCGAGGTCGGCAATGCGACGTGCGCTGAACCATTGAGCACCTCGAGTTCCCTGCGGATCGGCTCGGGCCATGCGCCGCTCAGTGAAGCAAGCGGGACGGCGACGCAGGCATCGCTGGATTCTGCCGCAGGGCAGACCGCGGGCGGCGCCGCGGGCTTCCCAACTAGTGGCGCTGGATGCTGCGTAACGGGTGGTGCTACGGGGCGAACGAGCGCGAGATCGGGGACTGCCACGGTGGAAGTGGCACTAGCCTCACGAGAGGAAGGCGGCCGCAGCGGGGCAATGATTCCGCCAGCAGTCGGCGTTTGGCCCAACAGTCCCGGTGGCGGGGCGATCAGGCGCTCGGGCAGCGACGGTGGCGCGGGCTCGCCATTGAGAGCCGCCGGCGCCCCCCGCGGAGGTGATACTACAGGGGGAAATGCGAGCGGGACGGGGGGGGGCGCTGCCGGCGAATTCGGAACCAGATCCCCCTCCGGTGCGGTCGGTGCAATTTGATATGGCTGCTCGGCATTGCCGAAGAGACTGAAATCGCTGCGTGAGCCATCGGACGACCGCTGGTCCGCCCGGCGTTTCAGGCCTTGCGGGCTTACGTGTCGGAAGACTTCGCTGAGCGGAACTTCGATGAGTCGCTTGTCTCCTGGAGGCAACGGCGCGAGCACGCCGGCCGGCGCCTGCCGGTGCACAGTCGCGAGGGAAACCTTCACGCTGCCCGACGCGAGTTGCTTGAGGATGGTGGACACGGGGAGTGCGACCGTGACCGTGTCTGCGGGCATCTGCAGGACGAGTGGTTTCAACTCGGCTGGCAACCGCTCGAGGATCGCTGCGAGCCGCAAGCGGGCGACCTCCACGGATGGGACCGTGCTGGCCGGTTCGACCACCGTCGCCACCGCTGCTGCAGTCGGGGCGGTGATCTCCTTTGAGGATCCAAAGATTCGGTGAAAGAAGGAGATCATGTCGGCTGGTTCGCAACCCTGAGTCAGCAAGCCCGATGCCACACGACCGCACACTACAAGATAGTTGGCTTCGATGAGCAGGCTGGCGTGTGACGTGCTGATCCAAGTCTGGAAATGCGCCTTCACTACTCTTTGTTTCCCCCGACGCTCCGACGCGCCTCGGATTGAATCCCATGGCCCCGCGTCAGAAGATTCTCATACTCGACGATGAGCAGGACATTCTTGAGATATATCAGGAGATCCTCGCGCGGCTCCCGAGTCAGCCAGAAATCCACACGGCGGATACCGGCATGCGTGCGCTCGCTCTGCTCGAGAGCGAGTCCTTCAAGCTGCTCCTCGTGGATCTCCGCATGCCGTCGATGGACGGATTCCAGGTCCTCGCGATTGTGCGCCGCCGTTTTCCGACGTTGCGTTGCGTCGTCATGACCGGGTCCGACGACGAACAATTCCGTGCCCGCGCTTACAAGATGGGAGTCGACCTCTACCTCGAGAAACCGAAGACCGGGAAAGAGATTATCGCCTTCGTCGACTGTATTGAATCAATGCTCGAGCGGGAAGACCGCGGCGGCTTCCGCGGCGTGCAGAGCAAGACGCTCGTCGATATCGTCCAGCTCGAGTGCCTAACGCAAAGCTCCACCGTCCTGAAGGTGCAGAGCGCCACCGGCGAAGGCCGCGTGTGGATCCTCAATGGCGAAATCGTGGATGCCGCGACTGGCGAGGTGCTGGGCAAAGATGCGTTTCTCGAGATGCTGCGCTGGAAGTCCGGCAGCTTCGAAATGCTACCCGCCGATTCGGCGCGGCCGCGGACCATTTTCAGCTCATACGAAAGTCTCCTCATGGAGACCGCGCAGACGCTTGACGAAGCCAATGAGGGATTGCCGGCGGCCGCTCCGGATGGGTTGCACACGCTGTCGCGCCTCCGCGGCGTTCAATTCGCGGTGCGTGTCGCCGCCGAAGATCCTGCCTCGATCGAGCAGTGGGCCGCCGAGGATCCTGAGGCCCTCGCCGCCTGGATGCATCACACCGTGCGCGCGGCGCGCGTGCTGGGGGATCGTCTGGAAGCCGGCGAGCTTCTGCGTCTCGAGTGCCTCGGGTCGCAACGCCATCTTGCCGTGATTCCGGGGAGCACCCATGACTTGGGTGTGGGCTTTACCCGTTCATCCGATCTCACCGCGATCCGCGAGCAGCTAAGACTCATCGAAGCACAATGGGCATCCTGAGAAGCGCATCGAAGACGCCGCACGGCGGCGAATTGCTCCATCTCCCGAGCGGTTGCTTCACGTTGCATCGCGGCGGCAACCTCGCCGCCTCCACTTTACCGTCGAGCTTCTCCCACGCTACGATCCACGAGATTGGTTCGATGGTTCTCGCCGCCTTTCGCCGCGCGCAGGAATCCAATCTGTCGCTTACGGATTTGAACCTGCACTTTAGCGGCCTCAGCATCTCGGCGCGCGACCTCCGCGGTGGCGTCCTCATTTTTCTGACCCCCGCCACCCTGCAACTCACGCAGCCCCATCACTCGCCGGCCATGCACTACAAGAACCTCGATGAATTCATCCTCCACCTCGAAAACTACATCGAGTGCTGGAAACTGTTTAACCACTACGTGAACCGTGCACGGGATAAGATATTCTCCCGCGAAGACGAGACGGAGTTTCTCGAAATCAAAAGCCTGATCATGCAAGGGCTGGAAGGCATCCTTGCTTCCGTGGATAAGGGTGCTCCGAAAAAGGAGGACGTGCTGACGCTGTTCCAAAATTCCTCGTCGCTGCGGCACCTCGCCGATCAGCCCGAAACCGCCGCGCAGGTCGAGAGCCAGTGGCATCGCATCTACATCGGCCTGCAATCGCTCCTCGGGCAACTGAAGGTGCAACAGAACAAGGAAGAGAAGCCGAGCGGCTGGAACCTGTTCAGCAAACGCTGACCGGTCTCCCGAACCCTACCGCGCCACCCACCGATATGCCGCGAGCGAGTTTCCGCGGAAATACTTCTCCGCCGCTACCGCACCTTTCCCGTCGAAGAACGCGCGCACGATCTTGAAGACAACATCGTAAGGCGCTCCTTTGTCCGACACCGGCCAGTTACTGCCAAAGATCAACCGGTCTGCACCAAAGCTCTCCCACAGGTGATCGAGGATCGGCAAGTAGAAGCCCGGTTCGCGTGGCGCCTGCCCGTCCGGAGCATCTGTCTGCTCCACGAGCCCGGACACTTTCATATGGAGATTCGGCTCCTGCCCGGCGCGGCGGACGTCGTCCTTCCATTCCTGCGCCAGCTTTCGCGGGTCACCCGCCGCCCCGAGGTGATTGATCACGATCCGCAATTCGGGCACCTCTTTCGCCAGCGCCACCGCTTTCGCGACCAGCTCCACCCCGCCATTCAGATCCAGCGCCAACCCGCGTTCCGCCAGCGCCCTTCCGCCTCGGACCAACTCAGTCGCCGCGCGTTTGTCCCGCGACCGAAGTCCGCGGAAAAGTGGGTTAGCCGCAAAGCGACTGAGATATTTTGGAAACTGCGCAGCGGTGAAATCGAGATTCCCGATGAAGGCCACGATGTCTGATTCGTGCGAAGCGAGATCGAGAACCCACTGGTTGTCCTCCAGCCATTCGCTCGCCTCCACTACCACCGTCGCCGTCACGCCATGAGGCGCGGCCACCGCACGCCAATCCGCCGGTAATACGGTGCGATGGAGCGGCGAACCTTTCGGTGGCCACGGAACTCCCTGCGGTCGCGTCGGATCGTAGAAGTGGGTGTGACAATCGACGATCAGCGGTGCGGGTGTTGGCGCAGCGTCGAGAGTTTTCGCGAGATACAGTCCGACCGTGGCGGCGGCGGTTTGCTTGATCCAGGTGCGACGGTTCATGGGGGGCTGATGACGGCGGTCAAGCACGCCTTGCCGGTGCTTCAGAAGTGAAAGCTGGCCCATCGTTGTTCATTCATCCATCTCCGCCGTTCGATCTCAGCGGAGCCGGCACGTCGGGGTAACAGAGAGCGCGATCGTAGGTGCCATAGATTACTCTGCGGGCACCGGATGTCCCGTGAGTGCCTTGAGTCCTTCCGGAGTGAATTCAGCATCGGAAAACGTGACGCCATGTTTGAGGCGAGAGCCTTCGAATTCAGTCACGGAGCCTGATGAACCCCGAACGGTGAGGTTGGCGGGGATGGCGCGACCCAGATCGTCGGTGACGACACGCGTCGTGTCGATGCGGCGGACGAGACGACCGCCGCTGCCGAATTTTTCGACGCGCAGCGGCACCAGTCTGCGGGGATCCACCCACGTGCGCACGCTGGCGTAAGATGAGTGATCTCCCTTGCCGGGTTTTGATTCGAGGATGGTGCAGTTCACTCGATTGAGCGTTTCGCTGCCGATGATCGCTTGTTGTCCCCATGCAAAGAAATTCTCAATGACATCCTCATACGAGAGATCCCCGCCAAACAATTCCTGCTGGAGTTGCCCTTTCGACAGCGGCTGGGTCGTGTTCGGCGGAGTGAAAAGCGTTCCAGTGATTCCGCCGCCTGCTTTACGCAGGAGGAGAGATTCGCCTTTGCGCTCCTTGGGAAAGAGAACCTGATAGACCAACTCGGTCGACCCGCGAGTGGCGCGAGATTTGATCTGGAGTTGCAGCGTTCCCTTTGCACCGCCGGCCACATCCATCTTCAATCGAATGTAGGAATTGCCGTCTTGTTGTTTGGCGCTCAGGCGGCCGGCAAGTTCGGACGCAGACATCGCCGCTGGTTCCGGTTCGGCGGCTGAGGTGGCGATGGCCAACGAGAGGAGGCTGGAGGCGAAGGCGGCAAAGTAGAGATTCATGAGGAAAAATGTCTCGGGATATTCGGGCAGGATGCTGGAGTCGGTGGTGAGGTTTAACCCTGCAGGGCAAGACTGGGGGTGAGACGAGAGCTGCGCCACGCTGGGTAGAGGCCGCTGACCACACCGACGACGACGGCAATCGCCACCGAGGTGAGCATCAGGCCGACCGTTAACTCCGGCTCGAGCAGCCCACGGATCGCGGGGAGGTTCTTCAAAAGGTTCACGCCGACGACTCCGAGCGCGACGCCGACGAGGCCTCCGAAGAAGCCAAGCAGCGCCGACTCCCACAGGATCATCCGGACGATCCGCGCGGGCCTCCAGCCGATCGCGAGGAGCACAGAAATCTCCTGCTTCCGCTCGAAGACCGTCATCAGCATGGTGTTCATCACTCCGAGCACGCCGACGAGCACGGCGAGCAACGAGGTGCCCCAACTCATCGCGTTGATCATGCGGTAGCCCTGGCTTTCGCGAATGTGCTCGCCGGCAACCTGGGCGCGGGCCTCCGGAATCAGCCGGGAGAGTTCGTCGCAAATGCGCCGCGTCTCGGCCTCACCCGTCCCCGGCGCGACCCGGACATCGATGGCGTTGATCATGCCTTGGTTGCCCATGATTTCCTGGAGCAAGGGCAGGGCGAGAATGACCGAGCCATTTTCAACGAGAGCGCCGCCATCCACGATGCCGACTACGGTGAATTCGTCGGTCTCGATCTGGAGTGTGTCGCCAGTTTTCTTCGCGAGCACTTCGGCCGCGGTCTTGCCGAGGATCGCGGCTCGCTCGGAGGCATCGTGGGGCATGCGACCCGAGAGTAACTTGAGGTTACCCCACGAGAATCCGCCCCATTCGCGCGCAGAAACGATCATCATCTCCGAGTTCTCGATGCTCATCAGTTCGACAAGTATGCCGCAAGTCGCGGCCACGCCGGGAACGTTAACAATGCGATCGCGTGCGGAAGCGGGAAAGGGCTTCGGCGTGAGCGAGGTGCGCATGTTATGCACGACGATGTCGGTCCCACGGGACTTCATTCCCGCGGTCCAGCTAGCGACAAATCCGCGGGACATTCCGACCAGTGCCACGACGGCCGCGATACCGATGGAGATCCCAACGAGAGTGAGTCCGGTGCGAACGGGACGCCGCAGGAGGCCGCGGGCAACAACGGCAAAGAAGGTCATGCTTGCGGCTCCAGGGAAAGTGCGGCCGGATTGCCGTCGTAGATGATGCGACCGTCTTTCATTTGAATGGCCCGCTCAGCGCGCCTCGCGATGCCCATATCATGAGTCACGAGCACGAGGGTCATCTTCTCATCCCGATGCAGCCGGGAGAGCAGTTCGAGGATCTGGCCCGCGTTTTCGCTGTCGAGGTTGCCGGTCGGTTCGTCGGCGAGAAGGACGGAAGGGCCGTTGGCCAGACTTCGGGCAATCGCGACGCGCTGCCGCTCGCCACCCGAGAGCTTGGATGGAAAGTGCCCAACCCGCTGCCCCAGCCCGACGGAGGTCAACAACTCCCTTGCGCGCTTCCGCCGCTCGGCGCGCGGGCGCTCGCCTTCGAACATGGGAATCTGCACGTTTTCCTCGGCTGTGAAGGTCGGGAGCAGGTGGAAGGACTGGAAGATGAATCCAATCTCGTGCGCCCGAAAGGCAGGAGGATCGGTTAAGTCAGGAAGCGATTTGCCGCGGTAGAAGAGGCCACCCTCGCTCGGTCGATCCAGCGCGCCCAGCATCTGGAGCAGCGTGGTTTTGCCGCAACCGCTCGGACCGATCACGGCGACAAACTCGCCTTGGCGAATGCGAAAATCGACACCGCGCAGGGCTTGAACCTGCCCATCGTCATAGTGCTTCTTGAGACCGACGGCCTCGAACACCACCTCGCTATCGGAACTGGTGGATTCGCGCGGTGACGAGTGGGTCATGAGATCTGGCGAACAAGACTGGTCGTGGCCGGCTCGATTCGCTGATCCGATATCTCGCGCTCAATAACGCTCGACGCGGGTTTGCTGGACAGCGCCGCTCGGCACGACGCGACGCTCTTCCACCGTTGTTGTGGTGGTGCTGCTAGCGCGGCCGTGGTGGTGGTCATGATCGTCGTCATCGCCGTCGGTTTCGCATCCGATGACAAAGATACTGAGGGTGACGGCAAGGCTAAGAAGAAGCAGGGGCTTGAATGGTTTCATGATCAGGTAGTGGTTGAGAACCTTCCGGTCTCCGGTGGGCGGAGAAGTTAGGTTCGGGTTTCACCACCTTATCGGATCAAGTCGGCAGTCCGGTTGCCCCGCGTGTGGAAGGATTCCATTGCGCGCCCGCGCGCGGGTTCGCGAGGCTTCGAGTTAGATCCATGAGAGCCTGCCGATAACTGAGGAAGGGGCGGTGTTCGCCGGGACCTGTTGGCTCGAGGTCGCTGACATGCAGGGGCAATTCCGCGTGGGGCAGTCCCGCGCGCTGATGATGCACGCCATGGAAGGGCTCATGGAGCAACGTGAAGGCGACGAGTTTTCCAACCAGTGTCTCCGCGACGATGCTCCGCGTGGAGCCATTTACCGTCGATCCCATCAGGCCGACGTGTTCGATGTATTTGCGCCAGCTTTGCAGGTTCGCGGCGATGAACGCCGGCGCGAGATACAGCCAGAGGAAATATTTCCAGGCGCCCCACTGATCGACTGCCCACAGAATGCCCGCCCAGACCACCGCGGTCAGCGCCAGCTCGGCCCAGATGCGGCGACGCACCCGGGGGCTGCGGATCTGTGAGCCGGGGCGAAGAAACGCGCGCAGGAAAATCAGCGGCGAAAAAACCAGCGCGGCGTTGAGTTCCAAAAACGCGGCGATGATGCGTCCCCACCGCGGCGTCGTGGGCTGCACCAGCGGCCACATTTCCTGATCACGTTCGGTGGCGAGGTGCGCGTGGTGAGTTTGATGGACGACGCGGTAGAGCGTGAAGGGCAGGAAGCTAAACACGCCGATCATCACACCTTCGAGATCGTTGAAGAGCCGGCTTTTCCGCAGCATCCCGTGCGAGGCTTCATGAAAGCCGACGAGTAGACCGTGCATGAAGTGACTGGCGATCAAGGCCAGCGGGACGGCGAGCCAGAGCGAATCGCGGGCGACGGCCCACGCCAGCGTGGCTTCCGTGGAGAAAAAGAGAATCGAGACGATCTGGAATGCCGAGCGACTGATCCAGTTTGGCTCGTGCGGCTCGATGTAGGTGGCGGTGGGTGCGTTCATGCGCGGGCGGTCGTGAGCGCCGCGATCCGAGTCTCCGGTGCGCGGCAGGCGTTGGTGAGGACACAGTGGAACAGGCGGTCGAGGTCTTCAATCTCCGCCTGGGAAAACAGGCCCGGGCGAAAAAGCCAGACGACTTCCAACGCGTCGCCCTGCTCGGTCACTTCGCACCCGAGATGGAACCGCGCCGTGCCCGTCGAACGCATCCGCAATTTCGCCGAGAGGCCCGGCATGGCGACGTCGGGGATCGGATGATTTTGCAGCGCGAAACGCACATCGAAGATCGGGTTTTTTCCCGGTTCGGCCGACTCCCCGACCGCTCGGACGAGTTCGGCAAATGGCATCGCATTGGCAAAGGCATCGACCGTCGACTGATGCACTGCGCGCACGTTGCCGAGGAAGGCGCGCTCGCGATCCACCTGCCCGCGCAGCGGCACGACGCCGGAGCAATAACCCATCGTTTCGCGCACGGTGGGCTTGCCGCGATTGGCGACCGGAGTGCCGACCACGATGTCGTCGAGTTCCGTCCACTGGGCGAGCGTCACCTGGAAGCCCGCAAGCAGCGTGCTGAAGAGCGTCGCTCCACTTCGTTTCGTCAGGTCGCGGATGCCGGTGCAGAGTTCCGCGGGAATGTGCGACACCCAACGCCGCAGTTCCGGCGCGCCGGCGGGCGGGCTCCAAAGGCGGCCTGCTCCGGCGAGCGTTTTTTTCCAAAATGCGGAACGCGCTTCCAACTCCGCCGGCTGCCAGAACGCTCGCTCTGCCGCACCCCACGCCGTGTAGGAAAGCGGCACCGCGGGAAGCGGTTCGGTGCTGCCCATTTTCCCATGAAGGTAGGCGCCGACCAGTTCCCGAACGAACACCCCGAGCGTCCAACCATCGGCGACGGCGTGATGAATCACAAAGGCGAGCACGAGGTCCTCCGCACTGCGTCGAAACATTTCCACCCGGTAAAGCGGGCCCTGCACGAGATCGAACGGCGTGCGGAAGATTCCGCCGACGAGTTCCTCGAGCGCCTCGGGGTGCGCCTCGGCCGGTGAAAGGTCGCGGGAGCGGAAGCTGGCCTCGCCGCTTTTGCGCACCATTTGCAGGGGCCGTTCTTTCCCCGGCAGGATCGACAGACGCAGCGCCTCCTGTCGCTCCACCACTTTCTGAATCGCGGTGCGGCAGTCGTCCGGGCTGATCGGACCCTGCACGTGAATGAGGCAGCAAATGTGATTCGCCGGATCAGCCGGTGGGATGGCCGATGCTTCCCAGAGCTCGCGTTGCGGAAAGGTGAGCGGGTGAAGGCTCGCCTCGCCGCTTTCCAGCCATTGCTTGAGACGGGCGCGTTGGTCGGCGGACATTCTTGGCTTTAGGAAAGCGCGTTCTCGCTCGCGGACACGTTGTCGGTCGCAGATTCGCCGAGCAGGCCGGCGATCTCTTCATCGGAGAGCGCGTCGAGGTCCACTTCCGCGGTCACGGTGGGCACAGCCGCGGGCGCAGGAGCGGGCGCCGCGGGGGTGGTGCCGCCCATGTGCGCGGCGATGACGGTGGCGATCTGACCGATGGTGCGGGCGCGCATCAGGCTGGCGGGTGGCAGCGCGACTCCGACGGCGGCTTCGAGCGAGTTCTCGATTTCCACGCCCATCAGCGAGTCGAGGCCGAGATCGGTGAGCGGTTGATCATCGCGCAAGGTGTCGGGCTTCACCCGCAAGACCGAGCCCACGACCTCGCGCACCGCCTGCGCGATGACGGCTTCCTTTTCGTCGGGCGCCGCGGCTTCGATCCGGTTCCGCCAGTCGCTCGTCGCGCCGCCGCTTTCGTGAGTCTCGACCGTGGCGAAGATGCGCTGCAGCAGCGGATTCTCCTGCATCCCGCGGAAGAAGGTCCGCCACTTCGCCCAATCGACCCGAATCGCCGCAACCTGCGCGTTGCCGGCGCGGAGCGATGATTCGAGGATCGATATCACCTCGCCCGGCGAGAGTTCGGTGGTGCCCTGACGCGCGAGGAATTCGGCGACCCGTTCATTGCGCGCGACGTAACCTTCGCCGCCGAGCACGCCCCAGTTCATGGTCAGCGCGGGCAGGCCGAGCGCGCGGCGGTGATGCGCGAGCGAATCGAGGAAGGAGTTCGCGGCGCCGTAGTTTCCCTGCGACGGATTCCCGAAGATGCTGGCGATCGAGGAGAACATGACGAAGCAGTCGAGCGCGAGATCGCGCGTGCCTTCATGCAGCAGCCAGGCGCCGAGCGCCTTGGGACCGAGGACGCTTTGCATGCGCGCGGTCGTGAGCGCGGAGAGCGGCGCGTCGTCGATGACCATGGCGAGGTGGAAAAGACCGCGCAGCGGCTGGGCGCCGGCGCGGATTTTTTTGAGCAGCTTCGCCACGTCCGCAGCGGAGCCGACATCGGCGCGGGCGACCTGCACTTCGACCCCGAGAGCTTCGAGGCTTTGGACGAAGGCCTTCGCGTCCGGCGTGGATGCGCCGCTGCGACTGGCGAGCACGAGATGGCGCGCGCCCGCTTTCACGAGCCAATGCGCAACCACGCGGCCAAAGCCGCCGAAGGCGCCGGTGATCAAATACGTTCCATCCGCTTTGATCGCGAACGGTGCCGCGAGCGGCTCACCGCGACGCCGGATGAACGACTCGGAAAACGAGACCACGACTTTGCCGATGTGCTTGCCGCCGGCCATGAGCCGGAACGCTGCATCCACGCGGCTCGCGGGGAAGGCACGGAAGGGAAGCGGGCGCAGCGCGCCGGATTCCACGAGCGCAGCGAGTTCGGTGAGCATGCCGCGCGTCAGTTCCTCGTCGCCGCTGAACACGGCGTCCATGGCCACGACGTGGAAGGAAGCGTTGCGGCGCAGCGGCCAGAGCGGGATGCGCGAGTTTTGGTAGATGTCGCGTTTGCCGATCTCGATGAAGCGGCCGAATTCCGCAAGGCACGCGAGGCCCATCGGGATCGCTTCTCCGGCGAGTGCGTTGAGCACCACGTCCACGCCGCGCCGGCCGGTGAGTTCGAGCACGGCCTCGGTGAAATCACCGCGCCGCGAATCGATCACGTGTTTCACTCCGAGCGTTTCGAGCAGCGCGCGTTTCGCCGCGCTGCCCGCGCTGGCGATGACTTCCGCGCCGAGATGATGCGCGATCTGCACCGCGGCCATGCCGACGCCGCCGGCACCCGCGTGGATGAGCACGCGCTCGCCTTTGCGGATGCGCGCCACGTTGTTCAGCGCGTGCCACGAGGTCATGAAAACCACGGGCAGCGTCGCCGCTTCCTCGAAGGACAAACCGGCGGGAATCGGGAGCACATCGCCACCGCGGGCGAGCGTTTCCGTGGCCAGTCCGAATCCGGCGAGACCGAAGACGTGATCGCCCGGTTTCACGTGCTTCACGTTTGCACCGACGGCTTTCACGATGCCGCCGACTTCGTCGCCGAAGATGCGCGCGTCCGGCGCTTCCCCGGGATAAAGCGCGAGCGCCTTGAGCACGTCGCGGAAGTTCATTCCGGCGGCCTTCACGTCGATCAACACTTCACCCGCACCGCAGGGCGGCACGGCGAGCGGCGTGAAGCGCAGCGAATCGAGGTGCCCGCGATCACGCGACTCCAGGCGCAGCGGCACGGACGCGTCCAGCCATTGCTCGACGTGCGGACGACCGCGGTCGAGACGCTGGGCGTAGCGCGCGTCGCCACGGAAGGCGATCTCGCGCTCCGGATCGTTGCGGAGCAACTCGCTCCAGAGCAGCGCGTCGTCCGCGGCGGACGCCTCGGGAGGCAGATCGATGCCGCGGCAGACGTAGTTTGGATATTCGTTGAGGATGACGCGGAAGAGGCCGATCGCCGGGGCCTGCGCCACGTCGGTGGCGGTGACATCGCGTCCGACGGACTGTGCGCCGCGGGTCACGGAATCAATCCGGAGCTTCGCCATCGGCCGCGCGACCTCCAGCGCCTGCGCCAGATGCAGGAGCGCGTCGGTGCCCATGATGGAGTCCGCTTTTGCCAGCTCGGCATCGAGATTCCACAGGTAGATAATGCGCTCGGGCGCGTCCTCCGCGCAGGCCTGGAACAACTGATCCCAATCTTCGCGGGCTTCCGCTCGCAGCGTGAACGCGTCGTTCTTTTTTGCCGAGAATTTCGTCCCGCGTCGGGCGATGCGGCAGCGCAGTCCGGTCTTGCGGAGTTGCGCGGCCAGGCGGTCGCCGAGCGGGGATTCATCGGCGAAGACCAGCCATGATTTCTCCGCCGGTGTTTCGGAAAAGGGATCAGCCACGACGGTCGACTCCTGCCACACTTTGCGGGCGAGCAGCCCGATTTGTCCTTCGCCTTCGGGACCGACAAGGCCCGGCAGCGAAGCCGTTTCGACGAAGCCCGTTTCACCGAGGACCTTCTCCCATTGGTGTCGAGTGAGGAGCGGATGAACGGTGCGCAGGTCGCGATCGGTGAAGCGCCACCAACCGCTGGTCAGGCCGAAGACGCACTCGGTCCAGAGCTGCGGCGTGGCGACATCCATGAAGACGAGGCTGCCGCCGGGGGCGAGCAGGTCGTGGAGATTCCGCAGCGTCGCGCGCACGTCGGTGACGGCGTGGAGCACATTCGTGCCGATGATGAAATCGAACGAACCGGCTGCGAAATCCTGCTCCGTGCCGGGTCGCCCGAGATCGAAGATCTTCGTCTCGACTTCCGGGAATGCCGCGAGCTTCTGCATCGCGCCGGGGAAGAAGCCGGCGGAGACATCGGTGAAGACGTAGCTGTGCAGGCCGCGCTCGAGCAGCGGCAGCACTTGCGCGCTGAGGCCGCCGGTGCCGGCGCCCACTTCGAGGATGCGCAAGCCGCGCCCCTCGGGCAGCGCGCGCGCGGCTTCGCTGACCGCCGCGCCGATGGCGGCGAGCCAGTGGCTCGTGAGCAGGCCGTCGCCATAGAATTGATCGAGCAGCTCCGCGCCGCCGGTGGCGAAGAGGACCTGCACGGCGTCCTTTTCCCCGCGCAGAATCGGGCCGAGCTCGGCGCAGTTTCCGGCGACGAGCAAGGCCTCGGGGAGATGGCCGGAGTGCTCGTTGATAAAGCTGCGCAGCGTCGCGGACGCGGTATCCGCGGCGGCGATGAAGTCGGCGGTCGGCGTGTGGCCTGCCTTCGTGTTTTTGAGGAAGCCGCGCTTCACGAGCTTCTTCATCAGTTGCTCAAACACCGGGCGCATGGGCAGTGCGACACGCAACGTTTCCGCGGTGAAGCGGGTCTTCGCGGCGACCCCCATTTCGCGCAATCCCCGCGCGAGCAGCGCGGCGGCGAGATCGTCGCCGGGTGCGATCGCACTTTCGAGCCGCGCGCGGCCACGGAGGGCGAGCACATCGTCGAGCGCGCCTTGCGCGACCGTACGCAGCCGATCCAGCGGGAGCGGGGCTTGCGGCGCGCGCGCGCCGACGTGAGGCGTTCGTTCCCAGTCCACGTGGTAGAGCACGTCGCGAGTGCTGCCAGATCCGCCACGGCGGACATTGGCGACGCTGATCGCGCGGAAGCCATCGACGAGCACGCACGGCTTACCCGCTTCGTCGTAGAGCGCGATGCGGCCTTCGACGAACTCGTCGTTGCACTCGATGACGCCGGCGCGAACGCGGGCGGAAGCGCCCGGCGAGCGGAGGAAAAGGATGCGGGCAAAACGGACGGGCAGCTTCATCCGCGCGCGGCGATCTTCGATCGTTGCCGCACCGGCGGAGAAGGTCTGGAGCGCGCCGTCGAAGAGCACGGGGTGGAGCGGGTATTCATCCGCGCGATCGGAGATGGCTGCGGAGAGCGCCACGCGTCCGGCGGATTTTCCCTGGCCCGCCGCGAGCTCGCTGATGGGGCGAAACTCGTCGCCATAACGCAGCCCGAGATCGCTCATGTAGCGGTAGAATCCTTCGACTTCCACGGACTCGAGATCCGCGGAACCCTCGAAGCTGGTGGCGGCGAAGGGCGACTCCGTGCGTTCACCGCGCATCGAGCCGACGACATGGAGCGACCAGGAGGCGCCTTGTTCGAGACGGCTCTGAATGGCGAAGGTGCGCTCACTCGGATCGTAGGAAATCTCCAGCTGCACGCCGGAGGCCGGGTCGGGCAGGATGAGCGGCTTGCGAATCTCGAAATCCTCCACAACGAACGGGCGGCCTTCGAAGAGCTTCACGCCGGCTTCGAGCACCAGCTCGACGAATCCGGCAGCGGGGAAAATGATGTGGCTCTCGACCTTGTGATCTTTGAGGAAAGCCATGTGACGGCTGTCGAGCCGGGCGATCCAGGTGGGGGTGGCGCGCGGCATCCGCGCATCGAGGAAGCCGCGTCCGCCGGCGGCGAGACGGCTGTCGCGCCAGTCAGGCGCTTCATTCCACCAGCGGCTGCGCTCCCACGCGTAGGCGGGGAGCGAGAGGAGGCGGCGTGAGGGAGTCATCGCCTGGAAATCCAGCGCGACGCACGCGCGGTGGAGATCCATGGCGGTCTCGAGCATGGACTCGTGTTCGCGCTCGCGCCGGACCGATGAGATGACCGGAACTTTCGCGCCAGCGCGGCCGGTCAGGCATTCCTGGATGGAATGGACGAGCGCCGGATGCGCGCTGAGTTCGAGCCAGACATCGACCCCGAAATCGGCGAGCGCATTCACCGCGGGCGCGAACTGCACGGGCTGGCGAATGCCGCGGCCCCAGTGCGCGGCGTCACACGTTTCTCCGGCACAGCGATCGCCGGTGACGGTGGAGAAAAACGGGATCGATTCCGCCTGCGGCACGAGATCGGCGAGCGCGGCTTCGAGATCTTCCGCTGCGGGCTGCATCAGCGGGTGATGGAACGGATGATCCACGCGGACGAGCCGGGCGAAGACGCCCTGCGGCTCCAGTTCGGCGAGCATCGCTTCCAGCGAAATGCGCGCGCCGGCCAGCGTGAGGGAGCGGGGTCCGTTAAAGGCGGCGATGGTCACCGTACGGTCGTGCCGGGCGATGAGGGCGCGGGCTTCGTCTTCGTCGAGTCCGACCGCGAGCATGGTGCCTTCACCACGGGCGCAGCCGTCCATGAACTGCGCGCGCAGGGCGATGATGCGCGCCCCTTCTTCCAGCGAAAACACGCCCGCTACGCAGGCCGCGGCGATCTCGCCGACGCTGTGCCCGACGACGGCCGCGGGTTGCACGCCCCAGGACTTCCAGAGCGCGGCCAACGCGACCTGCATGGCAAAGATCGCGGGCTGCGCGATCTCGGTGCGGCTCATCTGCGAGGTGGCCTCGGTGCGGCCGAGTTCCTCGAGGAGCGAGAAGCGCGCATGCGGGCGCATCGCCGCGTCGCAGCGCTCGATCACTTCGCGGAAGACGGGCTCGTGCTGCATGAGCTCGCGGCCCATGCCCCACCATTGCGGACCCTGACCGCTCATCACGAAGCCGATGCGCGGCGCGTGTTCCGGGCGCGGGGAGAAGGAGGTGCGCGATTTCACGCTGTCCTGCTTGATCGCGAAGGCGTCGAGCTCCTGGATCAGGTCGGTGATCGAGTGGGTGACGAGGGTGAAGCGGTGCGCGTGATGGTTGCGCCGCGCGCCGAGGGTGTAGGCGAGATCGGGCAGGACGGGCGAACTGCCGTTGGCATTGGCGCGTTCGGTGAGCCAGGCGGCGAGCTTGAGTGCGGTGCCGTGCAAGGCTTCTTCGGAGCGCGCGGAGATCGTCACCGGCCAGGCGCGGTCGGGATAGGGTTCGCCATGCTCGGCGTGCAGGGAAGGCGGCGGCTCCGCGAGGATGACGTGCGCGTTGGCCCCGCCGAAGCCGAAGGAGTTCACGCCGACGAGACGCTCGCCGGTCGTCATCGGGAACGATTCCAATTTCGTGGGCACACGGAGCTTCAGCTTGGTGAAGTCGATGTGCGGATTCGGGGTGGTGAAGTGCAGGCTCGGTGGGATCTGGCGGTGCTTGAGGACGAGCAGACCTTTCACGAGGCCGGCGACCCCGGCCGCGGTCTCGAGATGGCCGAGATTGGTTTTGCAGGAGCCGATCGGCAGCGGTGCGTCGGCGGCACGATCCTGGCAAAGGGCTTCCGCGAGCGCGTGCGCTTCGATGGGATCACCCACCGCGGTGCCGGTGCCGTGAGCTTCCACGAAACCGATCGAGGCGGGCGCCACGCCCGCGTCTTTGCACGCATCCTGAACGAGCCGCGCCTGCGCTTCGGCGCTCGGCAGGGAAATGCCGTTGGTGTGACCGTCCTGATTGATCGACGTGCCGACGATGACGCCCTGAATCGGGTCGCCATCCGCGATGGCTTGCGAGAGTCGCTTCAGGAGCACCATGCCCGCGCCTTCGCCGCGCACGAAGCCACTCGCGGACGCATCGAACGCCGCGCATCGACCCTCCGGCGATAGCATCGAAGCCTGCGAGAAGCCGATGAACCCGCCTGGTGTAATCATGATCGTGACGCCGCCCGCGAGCGCGGCGTCGCCGCGACCGGCCCAGATGTGCTCACAGGCCGAATGCACCGCGGTGAGCGCGGAGGAGCACGCGGTATCCATGGCCACGCTCGGGCCGCGCAGGTTCAGGCAGTAAGAGATGCGGTTGGCCGCCACCGAGTGCGCGCTGCCCGTGGCAGTGTGCGAGGAAATGCCGGTGTGATCGTGCGCCGTGCTCTGGATGCCCTGGTAGTCGTTATGTGAAATGCCGACGAACACGCCGAGGTCGCTTCCATTTTCCAAATCGAGGACCACGCCGGCGTCTTCGATCGCTTCCCACGCAGTTTCCAGCAGCAGCCGATGCTGCGGATCGACGTAGGGAGCTTCGCGGGGCGAGATGCCGAAGAACTGCGCGTCGAATTGATCGATCTGATCGAGAAAGCCGCCGCGCTTGGCCATCGACTTGCCGGCGATCGCGGGCACGGCGTCGTAGTAGCGCTCGATATTCCACCGATCGGCCGGCACTTCGGAAACCGCCTCGCGTCCCTCGATGAGCAGTTTCCAGAATGATTCGGAGTCTGTGACCCCGCCGGGAAAGCGGCAGCCGATGCCGATGATGGCGATTCGATCTTTGGGCAGAGGGGAAGTGGTTCCGGGCATAGTCGGTCTAGTTCGGTTAAGGGGCGACATTCGGCTGGGTTATTGGCCGAATGAGTCGGTGACGGTCGGACTCCACGTCTCGACGTTTGTGGTGTGGGTGGGGCAGCATTGGACCGCACCGAGCGCTCCGCGTCGAAAGTTTTTCGTCCGTTTTCTGGGAAAAGGCGATTGTTCGACCCGCGAGCCGCGAAGTAGCAAACAACATCATGTGTGGAATCGCAGGCATTATCGACCTCTCCGGACAGCGTCCTGCGCCCGAAGGCGCCATCCAACGAATGGCCCGGGCGCTCATTCACCGTGGGCCGGACGAGGAAGGATTCCTCCACCGGCCAGGGCTGGCGCTCGCTTCGCGTCGGCTGAGCATCGTGGGCTTGGCCGATGGACAGCAGCCCGTCAGCAACGAGGACCGGAGCGTTTCGGTGGTCTTCAATGGCGAGCTGTTTGATCACGTCGAGCGCCGCGTGGAACTCGCGGCGCGCGGGCATCAGCTCGTCACGCACTGCGACACCGAGATCATCCCGCACTTGTGGGAGGAATATCAGGAGGGAATGTGGGAGCGGTTGAAAGGACAGTTCGCGATTGCGCTGTGGGATGAGCGAAAGCGGCTGCTGCAGCTCGGGCGCGACCGCTTCGGCATCTCGCCGCTCTTCTGGAGCCGGCAGGGCGACTGGTTGCTTTTTGCTTCGGAGATCAAGGGACTGCTCGCGTCGGGGATGGTCCCCGCGCGACCCGATCGGCGCGGGCTGGATCACGTGTTCACCTTCTCCGCGGTGCCGGGGCCGCGCACTTGCTTCGAGGGCGTGCAGATGTTGCCGCCGGGACGATTTCTCAGCGTCCAGCTCGGGCGGGAAAATGGCGCGACCGCCGAGATCCGCGAGCGGGCCTACTGGGAAATGAATTTCCCCGACGCCGGGGACGAAGAGCGCGGGGAGGATCCGAAGAAGTTGATCGACGAATTTGAAAAGGTGCTGCTCCACGCGGTGGAAGAGCGGCTGCGGGCGGATGTGCCGGTCGGCGCCTATCTTTCGGGAGGCGTCGATTCGAGCATGATCGTCGCGATGGCGTGCCATCTGAAAGGTCCCGCGATCAACACCTACACCGTGCGGGTGGATGATCCCGATCTTGACGAACTCAGCGCCGCCAACCTCTCGGCCCAGCACATCGGCACGAAGCCGCCGATCGTGCAGGACTTCCGCCATAGCGATGCGCTTGCGACTTATCCGACGCTCATCGCGGCTGCCGAAGCTCCCGTGATCGACACCGCGTGCGCGGCGCTGCTGCAACTCGCGGCCCGTGTCCACAGCTGTGGCCAAAAGGTCGTGCTGACCGGCGAAGGCGCGGATGAGTGGCTCGTCGGTTATCCGTGGTACAAGGCGGCGAAATTGATCGGCTACCTCGACGTCATTCCCGGCCTGCCGATGAGCAATCTGGCGCGGCGTGCCTATCTGCGTCTGAACAACGTCCCGCATTTCCCCCACGCGTGGCGTCTCCAGGTGGAGCGCGCGGTCGGTGGCCCGAATGCCTGGATCGATTCCTACGGGCTGCTCGCGATCTCGAAGTTGCGTTTTTACAGCGAGTCGATGCGCGAGGTGATGACCCGCGACAATCCGTGGACCGAACTGGATTTCCCTCTCGAACGAGCGAAGCGCTGGGATCCGCTCAACCGCGGAATCTGGATGGCCGCCCGCGTCCTGCTCAATGGTCATCTGCTCCAGGCCAAAGGCGACCGGGTGGCGATGCACAACTCCGTGGAAGTGCGTCCGCCGTTTCTCGACGAAGACGTCTTCGACTTCTGCGCGAAGCTGCATCCGAGTTGGAAGCTCAAGGGCTTGCGTGACAAACATCTGCTTCGCCTGCTCGCCGAGCGTTGGGTGCCCAAGGTCGTCGCGCAGCGGCAGAAGGTGATTTTCCGCGCGCCGCTGGATGCCTTTCACATCGATCCTGAGCCGCCCTTTGTCGCGCAGCTCCTCAGCGATGAATCGCTGAAACGCACCGGGTATTTTGACGCCCACGAGGTTCGCCGCTGGCGGCGCGACTTCCGCCAAATGAAGGCGGAGTCCTTCCCTCGTCTCTCCGTCGAGATGGGGCTCGCCGCCGTAGTGGCAACGCAGCTCTGGCACCACACCTTCATGGGCGGCGGACTCGCGGATCTGCCCGAGTGGTCTGCGACTGCTTAAACCAAACTAAATTGAAGGCCGGACGATTCGGCCCGGCGGAGCGCTTTATTCCGTGATCCGGTGGCTGACGCCACCGGCTAATTTCCCTTCTCCCTCCGGAAGTGCAGACTTCGCGGCACCCCATTTGATCGCACCCGCGAACCGGTAGGATCAATGTTCCCGCTTGTCCGAAGCTCCACTTTCGGGCAACAGGTCCGCTGCCCCATACTGGGAATACATGCCAAAACACGAGACAGAGGTCATTCTCTGGCACGACGGCGACGAACTCGCGCACGTCACGCTGGCCGAAGGTGAGTATATCATCGGGCGTGACGCGTCTGCCCACATCTCGGTGGATCTCCCGCGGATCGCCGATCTGCACGCCCGGCTGACCATCGCGGCGAACGAGGTGCTGGTGGAGGATCTCGGCAGCCCGGATGGCACTTACCTGGGCGATGAACAGGTCACCAGCGCCACCCGCGTGCCGCCGAATCAACCCGTGCGGCTCGGCGACGTGCAGGTGGAAATCCGCCGCCCGGGAAAGACGGCGCAGCTCCAGCCCGGACCCGAGACGGTGGCCCCGGCGGCGCAGCGCGCGATCCAGCGTTTCCTCAACGCCGAACTCGCCGCGCAAAATCGCTATCGCGTGGGCGAAACCGTCGCGCTCGGCGGCATGGGCGCCATCCTCAGCGCACTCGAAGGCCCGACCAAACGCACCGTGGCGATGAAGGTGATGCTCGGCGGGACCAGCGAGCGCTCCGTGCTGCGCTTCATCTCCGAAGCCCAGGTCACCGCGCAGCTCGAACATCCCAACATCGTCCCGGTCCACGAGGTGGGCGTGGATGACCGCGGCCAGATCTACTACACGATGAAGCTGGTCCGCGGCATCACCTTGAAGAAGGTGCTCGACCTGATGGCCGATGGCGTCGTGCCGACGATCGAGAAGTATCCGCTCGCGGCGCTGTTGATCATTTTTCAGAAAGTGTGCGACGCCATCGCCTTCGCGCACAGCCGCGGCGTCATGCACCGCGACCTGAAACCCGAGAACGTCATGCTCGACGACTTCGGCGTCGTGCTCGTCATGGACTGGGGTCTGGCCAAAGTGGTCGGGCGCGATGACATCGCCGATTTCTCCAATGGCTCCAGCGCCACGCCCCAGCCTTCCATCGGCTCCTCGCGCGATCCCGCGGATGCGAGCAGTTCGGGCTCATCGCCCTCCACCTTGATGACGCTGGCGGGCACCGTGCTGGGCACGCCGAAATACATGTCGCCCGAGCAGGCCCGTGGCGAGATCAAGACCCTCGATTCACGCTGCGACGTGTATTCGCTCGGCGCGATCCTCTTTCAGATTCTCTACCTTCGCGTGCCCATCTCAGGTCGGCGCTCCGAGGAGGTGCTGCTCAAAGTGCAGCGCGGCGAGATCCAGTGGCCGGGCAACGCGTTCGTCAGCCCGCATCTTCCGGGGCGCCGCGTGCCGGAATCCCTCGTCGCCGTCTGCCGCAAGGCGCTCGCGCTCGACCGGGAGCACCGCTACGCGACGATCAGCGACTTGCAGGCGGACATCACCGCCTACCAATCCGGCTTTGCCACGCTCGCCGAGAATGCGGGCGCGTGGAAGCAGCTCCAGCTCCTCATCGCGCGGCATCGCGCCCTCGCCGCGGCGCTCGTCGCCATGTTCTTCCTGTCCGTCTTCTTCAGCGTCAATCTCATCCGCGAACGCAACCACGCCACCGATCAGGCGCAGCGCGCGAATGACGCGCTCACCGCCTTGAAACGGAGCGCACCCGCCTTCCGGCAACTCGCCGACCGCGAGGCGAACGTGCTGAACTTTGGCCCGGCGCTCGCGCAGCTCGAAGCCGCCATGTCGCTCGAACCGGGCCGGCCCGCCGACGTCTGGCGGCGCGGCCATCTGCTCATCGGGCTCGAGCGTTTCGGCGAAGCCGCCGCGACCTTGCGGGCCGCGGCCAGGCTCGACCCGGCCAACGCGCGCCAGGCGGAAATCGGCGTCCTCCTCGATCGCATGGAAGCGGGCCGGCCTTCCGAACGCTACGCCGCGGAACTCTCCTGGCCGGTCTACGATCAGCTCTTCACGGCCGGACATAATGGTGAGGCGCTCGCCCTCAGCCGGCACCTCCACCTCGACGCCGAGAAACGCCTCCCCTTGGTCCAGAAGCTCGTCGCCGCGGCCTATCCGCCCGAAGTCGCCACCGTCACCAAGACCCGCATCGGCCGCATCTCGATCGAGTTCAGCAATCGCGTCTCAAACCTCGAGGGGCTCCGCAATGTCCCCTTCGACATCCTCGCCGTCCAATCGAGCGGCCTCAAGGATCTCGATCCACTCCGCGGTCTCCGACCGATCGATCTCAATTTCATCAACAACCCCGTCACCAGTATCGAGCCGCTCCGCGGCATGCCGCTCGACGTGCTTCGCCTGACGTGTTCGGCGCTCACCGACATCGAGCCACTCCGCGGCATGCCCTTGCGCAAGCTCCAGCTCGAAGCCTGTCCCCCCACCCTCGACCTCACGCCGCTCCTCGAGTGCCGCCAGCTCGAGACGCTCGTCCTCACCGGTCCGGCGAAAAACGTCGACGCCCTCCGCCGCCATCCGCGGCTCGAGCACATCGGCTCCTGGAGCTTCAATCAATCCACCTCCGAGTTTGGCACCGTGACCGACGCCACCGAATTCTGGCGGGAACGCGACCGCCCGAAGTAGAGCGTCTTCCGAGATTCATTTTCACTTCTCCCTTGGGTCATCCTGAGTGACCGAACCCGCGGGCGTGATTTCTGGGGGCGGGATGAATGCGGGGCGCCCAAGGAGCGAACTCCAGTTCGCCGACCCCAAACGCGCGCAGCGCCACTTCTCGAGGAGGCGCGGGGGAGGAAAGTGGCGCTGCGCGCGCCGGGAGGACGGCGAAGTGGACTTCGCCGCTCCTTGCGCACGCGACTCCGAACGGCTTTGGAAAGCCAGCGGGTTCATTGGCAACTTGCGAAGGATCTCGCAAGCTCCCGGAGAGTTCCCTCGGTCCTCGGGATGACACCCCCGGAAACAATTTTCGGCAGATGGCTGGAGCCTCAACCCGCCGAAGGCAGCGGCGCGACTGGGTCGGCATCCGCTTCGTAATCGACCCCCGGCAGGCCGAAGCCGAACAGCTTCAGGAACTCGGCGCGGTAGCCTGCGATGTCCGAGATTTCCCCCAGGTTCTCGGTCGAAACCTTCGCCCAGAGCGCTGCGACGGCCTGCTGCACCTCCGGGCGCATCTCCCAGTCATCGATCCGGATGCGGCCCGCCGGATCGAGCTGCGGCGAGGCTCCCGGCGCGAGGCGCTCCGCAAAGAGCCGCTCGATCTGCTTGATGCAACCCTCGTGCAAGCCGCGATCTTTCATCACCCGATAGAGCAGCGAAATATAGAGCGGCACCACGGGGATCGCGCTGCTCGCCTGCGTGACCAGCGCCTTGTTCACGGAAACGAACGCCCGCCCGTGGCTCGCGCCGAGCTTTTGCTGGAGCCGCTTCGCCGTGGATTCCAGGTGATCCTTCGCCGCGCCGATCGTCCCGGCGCGGTAGACGGCATGCGTCACCTCCGGCCCGATGTAGCTGTAGGCCACCGTCACCGCGCGCTCCGCCAGCACCCCCGCGGCCTGGAGCGCGTCGATCCACAGCTCCCAATCCTCGCCCCCCATCACGGCGATCGTGCTCGCCACCTCTTCATCCGTTGCCGGCTCGATGCTCACCTCCGCCACCGTGCCTTTGTCCGTGTTCACCGTCTTCGCCGTGTAGGTCGGCCCGATCGGCTTCAGCACGGATTGGAACGTGACGCCGCTCTTCGGGTGCGTGCGCCGCGGCGAAGCGAGGCTGTAAATGACCGCGTCCACCGTGCCGAGATCCGCCTTGATCGTGGCGATGACCTGCTCCTTCACCGCGTCGGAAAAGGCGTCGCCATTGATGCTCTTCGCATAGAGACCCGCGGCCTGCGCGGCCTTTTCAAACGCCACCGAATTATACCATCCCGCGCTCGCTGTCCGGTCCGCCTCGCCCGCCTTCTCGTAGAAAACCCCGATCGTCGCCGCCCCGCCTCCGAACGCCGGCACGATCCGGCTGGCCAGCCCGTAGCCAGTCGACGCCCCGATCACCAGCACCCGCTGCGGCGCACCCTTGATCGCCCCCTTGCTCCGCACGTAGGCGATCTGTTCGTCCACATGCGCCGCACAGCCGGCCGGGTGCGCCGTGAGGCAGATGAATCCGCGAGTCTTGGGCTTGATGATCATGCCCGCGA
>JANPHH010000283.1:0-2333 GCA_031424375.1 Chthoniobacter sp.
CCCTTTGGACGCTGATCTTCTTCGTATTCCTCCTGCCCGCCTTCACCGCGCCGCTCGGAGCGACGTTGCTGGGCTGGATTGGGGTGACGCAAATCCGCCGCTCTGCGGGAAGGCTCCACGGAATGTGGCTGGCGGTGTTCGACGGGCTGCTGTTCCCGCTGCTCGCGCTGAATGTGGCGATCTGGCTTGCCGTGGGAAACCTGTGTAGGGCCAACCCACCGAGATACGGCACTGCGTTTGGCAAATTCCTGCTTGAAAACGAAGCGTTCATTCCCCTGTCCGCGCTATTATTTTGCATCGCAATGGACTTCTTCCTCATCCGCGCCGTGTGGCGCGCGGTGAACAGGCACGAGCCTGCGGGGAAAAGCAGGACGCTCGATGGGGACGAGCCGTCGAGCCGCGCCAAATCCACATCGCCTCTCTGGCGCTACTTGCTCGCGAGCTTTTGGACATGCGCGGCAATTGTTCTGTTGATCGGGATGCGCGTCGCTCGCACGCAGCCGTTGATGTATTCGTTCTTTGGCAGCGGCGGATGGTTCTATCCTGCGACTTACTATCTTTTCGTTGCCGTGTGCTTCGCGATCGCCGTGCTGTGTCTCTTCGCGCCCGTATTGCGTCGCCGTGCGAATTCCCTGCTCAATGGGATCGCTCTGCTCGCCGGCATAGCAGGCATCCTGCTCGGGGTGAAATTCTCAACCGCCTACTTCGCCTCCGGCCTGCGGGCTGTGGGAGACTCAAGTCAAACGGTTGCGTTCGCCCCCGTGCTCGAGCGCGTGCTGCCGTTTGATCGCAGTTTCATCGATTTTCAGTCAGGCAGCGTCATGCGTCCCGATTTGGAAAAGTTCGGCGTGTCTGGCGCGGACTGGGAGCCTTGGATTCAACAGACGGGCGCCGACGCGATGGTCGAAGCGGCTCCCGAGCAACGCATCGTGCAACCACCTCCGAGCGAGAACGGATTTCACCGGCTGGTTTCAATCCGCAGCGATCTCCCTGAAAGGCTTGGCGACCGGGAAAGCTGTGTGTTCGTGAGCGAGGAGACCGATGATTTCGATTCGTTCCGGCCCATCGATGCGGATGGCCGGCTCAAGATCGTCACCGAGAGGGATCTGTATTGGGGGTTCGCCAGTGGTTCGCGCCCCTGGTGGTTCAAGACTCGTGATGGAGCCAAAGGCGTGCTGCAAATCCTCGGCACCAGCGACAACCCACGCGGCTTGAAGATTCGTTACAAGCTGATTCAGACCGTGGCGGACGTTCCTGTTTCTCCGTCGGAAGATCACCGCGCCGTCCTGGAAGCGGAACTCCAGCAGGCGCACGCCGTGGCTGCGCAGATGGAGGCCTCGTTCAAGGTGGGAACGATCGACGCGATGGAATTGCAGAAGGCGAAGGACAAGGTGGAAATCCTGAAAGCGCAACTGACGGGCGATGAAGTGCAGGTCGCGAAAGCCCGGCTCGCGGTCGCGCGGCGGCAGTTGGAACTTGTCTCGGCCCGCCTGAAAGCCGGACTGATTTCCCCTGCGGAGTTTGAAACAGCGAAAGGCGAAGTCACGATCGCCGAGGCGAAGTTGCGCGAGGCGGAGGCAAAGGCTGTCTCGCTGCGAGCGTCTGGCGCTGCGAGCAGGCAGACGACAGACGGCAAGAGGTGGCTGGGAAATGCACCGGGACTCGAGATCACCGGCCCGGCGGTCGGATTCACGCAAGCACAAGTGCGGGCGTGGGTGGAAAAACGCCTGCGCACCGAGTATCCCGCTGACAGCTACCAGTCGCTGGAGTGGGGCGAACCCGAGGCGGTTTCGCCGCACGACTGGGTGACGATTCGCTACAAATATATGGTGTCGGCTAGCGGCACGCCGAAGCACTCCATGCTCGGTCACCGCTACTACACCTTCTCCAGGACTGGAGATTTCGTTCGCTCCGACTACGTGGACGGTCCTGAAGTCGAAGTGCCGACACCCAATGGCAGGCAACCGGAGGATGCGACGACCAATGCGAAGCCCACCTTCACCCCCGTGCTGGAGCGCGTGCTGCCGTCGGGCGAACCGTGCCGTGAGCAATACCTCCAGTTCCGCAGCGGCGATGTTTTCATCGTCGGCAACGGGCCGGGCACGTCACCCGATGAAGCGGCGTTTGACTACAATCGGATCGACGATGCGGGCGGCGTGGATATGTCGGCGATCAGCGGCGACGAAGGCATTCAAATCGCCGGACGCGGTTGTTTCTTCACGCAGGATGTCGAGAAGCTGAAGTGGGATCGCTTCACTGCCGAACAAGCCGTGGAGTCGGTGAAGAACGTGAGTTTTGTGGAAGGCGTGGTGTCACCGAAGAAAGCCGAGTTT
>JANPHH010000284.1:0-2992 GCA_031424375.1 Chthoniobacter sp.
GGTGAAGCCATTGCTCGCGTAGGTCGAGCGGTTCAGACCGCCCGGCGGCACAGCCCTCAGCGAGCGGTCGCATTACCTTCATAGGACACTTTGACGTATGCCCGCTCCGGCCATCCCGACCATCGCTGCAAGAGTGGGGACAGAAGAATTAAATAGGGCAATTTCCTGTCCCCATTCTTCTGTCCTCAAAATCGCAAACCTCCCCACTCCTATCGAGTGAGGGACTAAACACATCTCCTCCCAAGACCATGAAACGAGTCGCACTCGTAGTGACCCTTGCCACCGCATCACTCATTGCCGGTGAACCCACCGCCGCCCTGATGCAGCGCATCATGACAGCCGCCGACAAGAACAAGGACGGCAGGCTCTCGATCGAAGAATACAAGCCACTCGACGTGCAGGCTCCGAAACACGGCGACCTACACTTCGCCACGGGCGACACCAACAAGGACGGCTTCCTCGATTCCGCCGAACTCGTCGAAGCACTCATCAAACAGACGTCGTTCGCGATTCTCAGCGAGGGCTCCGAAGCCTGCTTCGCTCGACTCGACGTCAACAAGGATGGCAAGCTCGACTCCAAGGATTACCGCAAGATCTCCAGGATGGGCCACCACAGCGACCAACACTTCAACGGTGCGGACTCGAACAACAACGGCTTCCTCGATCCCGCCGAGTTCACCGCTCACGCGGAACACAAACTCAAGGAACTCGAAGACAGTTCGGTGGAGAAGAAATCATCCAGGCAGTAGTCGCTGAAAATGACCACTCGATGAGACCCACCTTTCCGCTCCTCAATGTCCTGCTCCTGGATTTGCTGGCGAAACTCACTGCGTTCATGGGCGCCTGTCGGACCTGATGAAGTGGGACGAGATAATGGCCCCGAAGGTCGTCACGATGATCCCAGGCGAACCCGATGCGGCGAGTCCGGGGAGCGATCCTTACATGACGGCTTTCTGCGGCAAACTTTCTACCGGAACGATCCGGAAGCGAAAGCGCAACTTCACGTCATCCCGCCCGGCGAGCTGGGCGAATCGGTGTAACTCAAATAGAAATCCGTCTTTAAAATGAAACTCCTCCCGTCTGTCTGTTTTCTCCTGTTCGCCTGCTCCGCACATGCGGCGGAATCGAAGCCGAACATCCTCATCCTCCTCGCCGACGATCTCGGCTACGCGGACATCGGCGTGCAGGGCTGCACGGACATTCCGACTCCGCACATTGATTCACTCGCAAAGAATGGCGTGCGCTGTACGAGCGGCTACGTGTCATCGTGCATGTGCTCGCCGAGCCGCGCGGGGCTCCTGACCGGGCGTTCGCAGTCGCGCTTCGGGCATGAGATCAATTGGGAGGGCAACGGGCCATCGGGCAAAAAGGGGCTGCCGCTCACGGAAAAAACTTTTCCGCAGCTCATGAAGGCGAGCGGCTACCGCACGGGAATCGTCGGTAAGTGGCACCTCGGAAATCAGCCGCACTTTCATCCGCTCGCGCGCGGCTTCGATGAGTTCTTCGGCTTCCTCGGCGGCAGTCACGACTACCTAATGGACTGGCGCCCCGACAATTTGCTGCAACGCAATCACGACACGATCGGCGCGACGCCGAAGACACCCGACGACTCGAAATATCTCACCACCGTGCTCGGCAAGGAGGCCGCCGCATTCATCCATCGCAATAAATCCGAGCCGTGGTTTCTCTACGTTCCGTTCAATGCGCCACACACGCCGAAGCAGGCCACCGCCGCGCTACTCGCGCGCTTCGCGCACATCGCGGATGAAAACCGCCGCACCTATGCCGCGATGGTCTCCGGCATGGACGACGCCATCGGCACCGTGCTCGATCAGCTCCGCAAGGACGGCATCGAGGACAACACACTCATCATCTTTCTAAGCGACAATGGCGGCCCGCTGGAGCGTAACGGCTCACTGAACACGCCGCTTTCCGGGGAAAAAGGAACGATGTTCGAGGGCGGCATTCGCGTGCCGTTCTTCGTGCAGTGGAAGGCGAAGCTACCCGCGGGAAAAACCTACGACCGCGCGGTGAGCAGCCTCGATCTGCTGCCGACTGCGCTCGCGATTGCGACTATTAATGTGGCTTCGGCTTCAGCCGAATCGGCTGCGGAGAATTCGGCTAAAGCCGAAACCACTTTGTTCGACGGCGTGAACCTCATCCCATTCCTCACCGGCGAACGCAGTGGCGATCCGCACGACTTTCTTTTCTGGCGCATGAGCTATCGCCGCATCTGGGCCGTGCGCTCGGGCGACGACAAGATCGTGATGCAGGCGCAGGGCAAGGCACCGCATCCCGTGAGTAAGACGCCGAAGCTCGTGAATCTCGCGGCCGACGTGAAGGAACTCACCGACCTTACTGCAAAAAATCCCGCACGCGCCAATGAACTCCGCGCGCGCTACGACGCATGGAACGTCACGCTCCCTGCGCCGCTCTGGCAGCCGGAAAAGGGTGACAAATAGTTCGCAACCGACATCACCATGAACCACCCCGCATTGCCCCTCACACGTCGCGGTTTTCTCGGAACCGCCATCGGCGGTCTAGTGCTCGCCGACGCCTTCACGCTGCACGCCGCGCGCTCGGACATCCGGGAGACGGAACACTTCTTCTACCGCGGCGCGCCGGAGGGGCCTTACATCGACTCGCAGCGCGACCACAAGGCGTTCGGTTTCGGCAACGGGAAAATTTTCCTCTCGGAGGACAATGCGAAGACATGGGCGTACCGCGCGGAATTTTCCTATGCGGACGCGATCACGTTCAGCGTCATTTTGAAAAATGGAAACATCCTCTTCGCCACGACCACGCATCTTTTCCTGAGCACGGACAATCTGAAGACGCATCGCGAGATCCTCGTGAAGAATCGCGACGGCAGAGACTATCTGCCGCACAAGCCGGTGAACCCGGAACTGCCCGGCTGGTATTTTCATCCGCTCGATGGCGAGCACTGCTTCGAGGTGGACGGCAGGGAGATGCTCGTGTGGGGCAACTACTG
>JANPHH010000285.1:0-23599 GCA_031424375.1 Chthoniobacter sp.
GGGGGGGGGGGGGGTGGTTTTTGGGGGGGGGGGGGCCCCCGCCGCGTCCCATCCCCAAAAAATTTTTCCCCCCCGGGGGGGGGTTTATCCACGGGTCCCGCCGCCCCCCCGCCGCCCCGAACACCCGTCCCCGCGTTTCCTCTTCCGCCACCCCGCGGCGCTTCGCTCAGGATGATAGTCTCTTTCTTGGCCGTTCCGCGGAGAAAGCTTCGCCCTGCTTATTCCGGACTATCCAGCCGCTTCAAGATCGCCGCCTCGATGCGGTCGGCGCGGTCTTTGATCGTGCCATCGACACTCCGCATCTTGCCAAAAAGCGCCTTGTTGTAAGCCCGCTGCGCCTTGCGCGCCTCATCGTCGCTCACCGCGCCGTCGGCCCTTTCCTTCAGCTTCTGCACTTCGGGGTCCTGGAGTGCCTTTTCCTTGGCGACTTCATAGCGGTATTTTTCCTGCGCTTCGGCATCCGCATCGGCGGCGGGCGCGACGGGCGACTTGCGGACAGGCGTGGCCGCCGGCCCACCGGTGGTTGCGGCACCGGTTTTTTTCGTCGCCTTGGGCGCCGGCGTTGCCCTGGGCGCGGACGGTGGCTTGGGAACGGGCGTCGCTGTTGCAGTGGGCGGGGTTGTCACCGCTCCATCGGACCCGGGTTCCGCCACGTTCGCCACGGCGGGTTCCTTCACCTTTGGCGCGGTGGTCGTCGCAGTTTTCGGCTTGCGCGGGCGGGCCGTCGGCTTCGGCACCACAGGCGCGGGGGTGGTCGGGGCGGGAGTTGCGGCCTTCACCTTGCGACGACCGAACAAACGCTCCCAGAAGGACCGCGGGCGGTCTTCTTCGGTAGTCGCGCCGGCTGGGCTCGTGGCGTCACGTTTTTCTACGAAAGGCGACCGGCGCGCTTTCGCACTGCTGGCGCTGGTCGTGGTCGACGACGCCGCGGCTGCCTTCTTCGGCGCAGTCGTCGAGGTGGGAACGAACCGCCGTGGGGGCGCGGTCACGGGAGCTTTTTTCACCGCGAGACTCGGCTCGCTCGCGGTGGCCGTCGCGCCATCATCGGACGGCGCAGCGGCTTCCTGAGCGGAAACTGCGGCAGAGGCGAACCCGAGGAGGGCGATCACGAGCGGAAGCGGTCGGGACATAAATTGGTGGGCGTGTGAAAACTTGGTGTGTAAGGCAAAATCCGTCGAAGGCAAGCGCGGCGACCACTTCGCAGACATCTCGTGGCTCGCGCAGCGGAACAAGATTGAAGCCGCGCACGAATGATGGGAGAGAGTCGCCCGCCCCGCCGCCCCGCTCACCATGCTCACCCCCGCTCCCGCTTCCCTTGAACCCCGCACCTGGGTCGAGATCGACCTCGACGCGCTGCGTCACAATGCCACCGCCGTCCGCAATCAGGTCGGTCCCGAGCGCCGGATCATGGCGATCGTGAAAGCGAACGCGTATGGCCACGGCACCGGCCCGGTCGTCCGCGCGCTCGCCGCGCACGTCGATCTTTTCGGCGTGGCGAATGTGACCGAGGCCCACGAAGTCCGCGCGCATCTGCCAAAAGCGGAAGTCTTCATCCTTGGTCCCGCGCTGCCCCACGAGCGAGAGGAAATCGTCCGCGCCGGATTCATTCCCTCCGTGTCGGACGTGGATGAGGCCCGCGCTTTCGGCGACCACGCGAAAGGTGGGCCCGTGCCGATTCACCTGATCATGGACACCGGCATGGGCCGGATGGGCGTGTGGCAGGAGGAAGCGCTCAAAGTCGCGGAAGGCATCATGGCCCTGCCCAGCGTGAAGATCACCGGCCTCGCCTCGCACCTGCCCTCGGCCGATGACGACAATCACTTCACCCAGCGCCAGCTCGTCCGCTTCCACGCCTTCGCCGTGCAGCTCCGCAATGCCGGCGTCTCCGGCGCCATCGTCCACATCGAAAACAGCGCCGGCCTCCTCGGTCACATCCAGCAAGCCGGCGACATGGTCCGCCCCGGCATCATGCTCTACGGACACGCGCCGATGCCCCAGTGGCAGCACGTCCTCCGCCCCGCCCTCACCTGGAAGACCCGCATCGCCCTCATCCGCCAGATGGGCGGCGGACGCAGCATCAGCTACGGCCGCACCTACATCACCAAGCGCGGCACCTCCATCGGCACGCTGCCTGTCGGCTACGCGGACGGTTTTCAGCGGCACCTCTCCGGGCAGAATGCGCAAGTCCTCATCGGCGGGCGGCGCTGCGCAGTCGTCGGTCGCGTGACCATGGATCAGATCATGGTGGACCTCGCGACCACGCTCGACGCCAAGGTCGGCGACGAAGTGGTGATCATCGGCTCGCAGGGTCAGGATATGATCGAAGTCGCCGAGGTCGCCGACAAGGCCGGCACCATCCCGTGGGAAATCTTCACCGGCATCGGTCCCCGCGTCGTCCGCCGCTACATCGGTCTTTGAGTTTTCCGCGGCGCGGCTAAGTTCTGCGTTCGTCGGACATCCCTCTCTCCATGTTGCAAATCGTCTTTAACGAAATCTCCGCCGGCGAAATGGCCGCGCTGCCCAAGGAAATGCAGCTCGACCTGCTCGACGAATTCGACGTGCTTCCGGAAGACATCGAGAACACCGACGACAAGAAATTCGGCGTGGTCGAGCGCGACGGGAAGCGGCTCTTCCGCTACCGCGCCAAGGACTACCGCATCTACTTCGAGCGCGCCCCGGAGGGCATCACCGTCCATCGCGTGCTCCACAAAAACACCATCCGCGACTTCCTCTTCCGGGCCAAACTCCCGATGACCGAGGATGACCAACTCGGCCGTGAAAAAGGTTTCTGGAAGTTGATCGAGGAAGGGAAACAGACGCGCCGGTCGCCGTGAACTTCAAGCTCTTCGGCTGCGTCGCCATGGGCGTCTTCGTCGCCCACCTCGGTGTCTTCATGCTGCTGAGCCACCTGCGGCCCCCGCCGCCGAAACCTCCCGAGCCAAATTTCAAAGTGCGCTCCCAGACCGTCGTGGACCGCGAGACCGGCGAGACGACCGTCTATCGCGAGATCACCGTGAGCACGCGCCTCGGCACCCCCGCCCCGAAGGCCACGCCTGTGGCGAGAGTTGACGTGGACGTCCCGAGGTAATGAACGGACGCCGCCTCGCCGCTATTTGAAGGTGGGCGTGCGTTCGTCGATCGATCTCAGGAACTGGATGAGCTTCGCGCGCTTCGCCGCGTCGGTAACAAAATGGACGCGCACCGCCGGCACCAAGGCGTTGGGATTATTGCCATCCTGCGAGCCGTTCAGCACCTCCTCGATCGTCTGCGCGAGACCGTTGTAAAAATACGGCGCGGTCTCGCTCACACTGAGCAAGGAAGGGATGTTGAAGCCGTTATTGCCGAGTGGCGCGATGGCCTGCGCGACGTCCGCGCCGTTGAAGCGGATTTCGTTCACCCGGCCGCCGTTGGAGTTCGGAATGAAGGTGCCGACATTGTTCAGCACGCCCTGCTTGATCGCCACGCCCGTGTTTGGATCGGTGGTGAGCGGCTGCGCTTTCGTGCTCCGGAGTTCCGCGCCGATCACCTTTTCGTTGCCGAGCCCGAGGTTCGAGTCGGGCGAAGGCGGCTGCTCGTAGTCAATCAGCGAACGCGTCCACTTTTTCCCGCCGTGGCAGGTCGCACAACTGAGGAGCGGCGCCGTCGGCACGAGGCCCACCTGGCCGAAAAGCGCCCGGCCCTCCTTGGCGTCGGCATCGGTTTTCGGCACGGGCGCGTGGAGCGTGCGCACTTTCGCCGCGACCCAGATCTCGATCGAATCCTGGCGCGGGTCGCGGCCGGTACTTTGCGTGGTGAGGAAATTCGTCACCCCCGGCGGAGTGGAAACCTGGAGACCGGACGCACCGGCCAAAAGCGGGCTCTTCGTGGCCCACGTCCCGCTCGGCGTGCCCAGCGGGCCGGCGGCAGACCCTTGAACGTTGATCGTGTATTCGAGAATCGTGCTTTTCGTGGCCCCGACATTGTCGGTGCCGCCCACGACGTAGATTTGGTTGGTGGTCAGCGAGCTCGCGATGCCGAACGATTTCCGCGGCGCAGCCGACGCTCCGTCGAGGAGGGAAGTGTGGGTGCTGCTCACGCCGATGACGGTTTGCGCCACATATTCTTCGACCGTGTCGAGCGTCGTGCCCGCCGCATTTTGCCCGCCGACGATGAAGACGCGCGACGATGCGCCGCGCAGCGCCGTGGCGATCCCGTGGTTGCGCCGCGGGGTCAAGCTCCCAGGATTAAAGGTGGTCCAGGTGCCCGGCCCCTTCGGATCGGGGGCGAACCGTTGCACGGTGAACGTCGAGGAATCGAGGATCGCGGGCGTCGCTTCAGATCCTTTGTTGCCGCTGACGACGTGAATGAGCTGCAAAGGTTCGGCGGTATTGATTCCACCGGCGGCAGTGATCCCGAACTGCGCCACGCCCGTCGCGAGCGGGGCGACCGTGCGCCACTTGTTGGTCTTCGGATTGAATTCCTCCACGGTGGCCAGCGGCGCGTCCGTCCCCGTGGTGCTACCATAGCCGCCGACGGCGTAGATGCGATCACCGGCGCTCGTCTTCACCGCCGCGGCTCCGAATGAATGACGCGGGGTGAAGCCCTTTTCACTGCGGCTCTTCAACGTGTTCGTACGCGGATCGAATTCGAGCACGGTGTCCTTGCCTGTCACCAAAGTACCCGCCGCGGCGCCACTGCGGCCGCCGATGATGTAAACGCGGCCGTCATCGAGCGTCGCCACGGCAAAATCGCGTCGGCCCGCCGGGAGCGTGGGCAACGCGGCGCCGCCACTGAAATCACCCGTCGTCGTGACCGCCCCGGTGACCTGCTGAAACTGATTGATGGTGCCAAGATCCGCACCGCTGGCGGACCCGCCGATGAGGTAGAAATCCCGATCGTCATCGATCAGCCCGCGGCCGCCAAAGACGTTGCGCGTGTTCAGCTCGAAATCCTGCGTCTCGTCGCGCACGGCCGTCCAGTTGAGCACGCGCAAATCGTGCGGCGCGGTTTTCTTGAGCGTGGCATCCAGCGAAATCGTCTGCCGCGGCCCAGCATCGAACATCCACGTGACATTATCCGAACGCCCGTTCGGATGGCAGACGATGCAGCCGCCCCAGCTCTCGCTCGACATTCGCCCGTCCGGCCCGCGGCCCGTGAAGAAAAGTTCGGCGCCGACCTGCACCTTCGCCGCAATGCCTTTGGTGGCCACTTTTGCAGACTGGCCCGTGCCGACGATCACGGGGGCGGTGGGGTTCTGAATGTTGACCACGGTCACCGACTTGCTGACGAAGTTCATCACGTAGGCGCGGGTGCCGGTGCTGTTGATCGCGACGCCGCGCGGCGCCTTGCCCGCGATGAGACCGGCCGGCGGATTCTCCAGATCGACGCGGACGATCGTGCTCGGTCCGGCGACGAGCGGTGCGCCGATGGTGGGAATGCCGCCGCCGTCCACCGTGAGCCGGACCAGCAGGTTGCCATTCTGAATGACGGCCCAGGCGTCCGAGCCGTCCGGGCGCCAGGCCATGGCCACCGGGTTCGTCATGAAAAGGCGCGGCGCCGGCGTGGTCGCGAGATTGACTCCCTGATTGAGATTCAGCGGGGCGGTCCGGCGCACGCTCGCATCCGTCTGGCTCGCCGTCGTCTCCGTGCGCGTGGCTGCATCGAAAACCGAGACGAGCCCCTGTGCCATCTGGTTAAAGCGAAGCGGGCCGTTTGGCGACGCCGCAGTGCTGACCACGTAGGCCTTGCCGTTGGAAGGATGCAGCGCGATCGCCGCGAGCTGGTTGGGATAGGCGCCGGTCGGCGTGGTGAACGTTTGCGGATTGGTGGAGGCGACGGTGGCTAGCTGAGTGCCCGCGACCAATGTCCCGGGCGCGAGCCGGCCGTTCGAGTTGAATCCGGCATTGGCCAGCGGACCGAGCACCACTGGGTTGGGCGCGGGAAGGGCGGTCGCCGTCGCGATGGCGACGACATGCCCCTCGCGCTGATCGTCCTGACCTTCATCGATGAAAGTTTTCCCCGCTCGCAACTGGCCGTAAAACATCGCCACGAAGATGGTCTCGTCCGCGTCGTCGGCATCACCGTCATCGGTCACCGCGATCGCGCGCGGGGCTGTTCCAAACGCGCTCAAATCCCCGGTCGAGAGGAGCGTGGGCGGCAATGGCGCGGTGTCGAAAACCGTCATCGTGTTCGACGCCGCGTTTAAGACGTACAGCCTGTTTCCGTTCGGCGAGAGCGCCAGTGCGGATGGCTCGACTCCGCCCGCCGGGAATTTTTTCAGGACCTTCGATTTTACCGCGTCGAGCACCGCGATCTTGTCATCCAGCGAAGTCGCCACGTACACGCGGGAGCCGTCGGCATTGATCGCCACGCTGTTCGGTTCCTTGCCGATCGTGAGCTTCTTCACCAGCGCAGGCGTGTCCGTGGTGACGTCAAACTCGGAGACACTGTTGTCGTCCGGATTGACGACCCAGACGGACTTGTCATCCGGCGTGATCGCGATCGGGCTGGACTGCGTGCCGGCCAGGACCGTCGCCGGAACGACGCCAAAAACACTCGCGACGAGCACCACCAACACACGCCGCGTCCAATTGAACTTTGCCGAGGAAGAGAGTGAACACTTCATATGGTTCGTTACCGCCCGCCGAAAACGACTGGGCAAGTCATTTCTTCCGAATGCGGATGCTACCGTCACTCGGCACGCGACCACTGGTGTCTTCCTTCTCGTTCCGCCCGTAAGGTGATTCACTCCACCGCCCGTCTCATTCTGATGAACCTCTACCCCGACGAAACCCAGCGCCGCGCCCTCTTTCCGGTCTGCCGCGACAAGATCTTCCTCGCCCACGCCGCCGTCACCGCGCTGCCTGGCCCGGTCGCCGATGCGGTGTGTGATTACACGCGCCTCTCCGCGGAAAATCCGCAGGAGTTCGGCGACGTGCTCCGCGACATCAAACTCGCGCGCGGCATCTGCGCGGACTTCATCGGCGCCGGCCCCGACGAAATCGCCCTCCTCGGCCCCACCTCGCTCGGCCTGTCACTCTTCGCCAACGGCATCCCTTGGAACCCCGGCGACGAAGTCCTCTGCTACCACGCCGATTACCCGGCCAACGTCTACCCGTGGATGGACCTCGCCCGCCGCGGCGTCACCGTCCGTTACCTCGAACCCGCGCAACCCGGCGAAATCACCCCCGAACTCGTCGCCGCCGCACTCACTCCACGCACCCGCCTCGTCGCGCTCGCGAGCGCCCATTTCCTCACCGGCTACCGCATCGACGTCGATACGATCGGCCAGCTCCTCCACGGGCGCGGCATCCTCTTTTCTCTCGATGCCATCCAGACGCTCGGCGCCTTTCCCACTCGCGTCACCCACGTGGACTTCCTCAGCGCCGATGCCCACAAGTGGCTCCTCGGCCCGCTCGCCATCGGCATCGTCATGGTCAAGCGGCAGCACTTCGAGTTGCTTCGCCCGACGCTGCTCGGCGCGTGGAATGTCGCGTCGCCGAACTTCGAGGCGCAGGACGAAATCCGCTTCGTTCCCACCGCGCAGCGCTACGAACCCGGCGTGCTGAACATCGCCGGCGTCTACGGCATGCGCGCCGCGATCGAGCTCATCAGCAGCCACGGCATCGACACCGTCGCCGCCCGCCTGCTGGAATTGAAAGCGCATCTCCTCGCGCAGATCGAGCCGCTCGGCTTCGAGGTCCTCGGCCCGCGCGAAGGCCCGAGCGCCACCGGCATCACCACCTTTCGCCACCCCGAGCGCGACCACGCGAAACTCTTCGCCGCGCTCGAACGCGCCGGCATCGTCGCCTCGCTGCGCCACCGCGCCGGCCGCGACTACCTGCGCTTCAGCCCGCATTTCTACAACACGGAGGCCGAACTCGATCGAGCCATCGAAGTTCTCAAGGCAGCGGGCTAGGAGAACGTCACGAAATCCAGAAAAGCGTGTCATTCAGAAATGCGTGTCATCCCGAGCAAAATGGAGGGAGCCTAAGCGACCAGAATGGAGTCGAGGGACCTCGGAGAGCAGGAAGATCAATGATCATTCGCAGGCCGAGGTCCCTCGGCTTCGCTACACTCAGCTCGGGATGACAGGCTTTTCTTATTTCCGTCCCACCCGCAAAGTGGGCCGTCAGTCCTCGATTCGCCCCGGCATCTGCGGGCACAGCGCGGAACCCCGCGCGTTTCCTTGCTCCGGCAAGAAAAGCCACGCCGCTTGACCTCATTTCGCCCCGCCGCGTAACATGCCAGTCCTTTCGTAACCCAAGCCTCATTCATTGGACTTAAAAGACATCAAAGAACTCATCGCCCTGATGAGGAAAAACGACCTCTCCGTTTTCAAAATGGAGAAAGAAGGCTTCAAAATCACCCTGAAGAAGGGGACTGACTTCCAGCCCGTTATCACGACCACCGCCCCCGTCGCGATGGCCGCCCCTTCCGCCGCGGCACCAGCATCTTCCGCCCCAGCCGCTGCCGCCCCGGCGGAAAAGCTGCGCGAGATCACCTCGCCCATGGTCGGCACGTTCTACGGCACGCCTTCGCCGGAATCCGGCCCATTCGTCACCCCGGGACAAGAGGTCACCGAGGACACCGTCGTCTGCATCATCGAAGCGATGAAAGTGATGAACGAGATCAAGGCCGAAACCCGCGGCGTCATCGCCGAGGTCGTGGCGGAAAACGGCAAGCCCGTCCAGTATGGCCAGGCGCTCTTTCGGCTGAAGTGAAGAAGTTGAGAGCTGAGAGTTGAGGGTTGAGAGGCGCACGCCCTCTCCCCATCGCCTCAGACCATTCATCCTCTCAACTCTCAACCCTCCACTCTCAATTGTCACCACAGCGCCGCTGACTTCTCGCGGAGCCTCGAATCTCAACATGTTCAACAAGGTCCTCATCGCCAACCGCGGCGAAATCGCCCTGCGCGTCATCCGTGCCTGCAAGGAACTCGGCGTCAAAACGCTCGCGGTTTATTCCGAGGCGGATGTCGATTCGCTCCACGTCCAACTCGCCGACGAGGCCATCTGCATCGGGCCCGCGCCCAGTTCGCAGTCGTACCTGAAGATCGACCGGATCATCAGCGCCGCCGAGATCGGCGATGTGGATGCCATTCATCCCGGCTACGGATTCCTGAGCGAGAACGCGCACTTCGCCGACGTCTGCACGAGCTGCAATATCAAATTCATCGGGCCACCGAGCGCCGCCATCCGCGCGATGGGCGACAAGAACAGCGCCCGCGAAACCGCGAAGCGCGCCGGCATGCCGATCACGCCTGGCTCCGATGGCATCGTCGAGACGGAAAAGGAAGCGCTCAAGATCGCCCGCCAGATCGGCTACCCGGTGATGATCAAGGCCACCGCCGGCGGCGGCGGCAAGGGAATGCGCCCGGCGCACAATGACAGTTCGCTCGTCTCCGGCTTTCACGCCGCTCGGAACGAGGCGGAGAAAGCCTTCGGCAACGCCGGCGTGTACATCGAGAAGCTGATCGAGAATCCGCACCACATCGAGTTCCAGATCATGGCCGATTCGCACGGCGAAGTGGTCCACCTCGGCGAGCGCGACTGCTCCATGCAGCGGCGCAATCAGAAGATCATCGAGGAAACCCCCTCGCCGATCATGACCGACGCGATCCGCGAAAAGATGGGCAACGACTGCGTCGCCCTCGCCAAGGAAGTGGGTTACGTCGGCGCCGGCACCATCGAGTGTCTGATGGACGACAAGGGGCGCTACTACTTCATGGAAATGAACACCCGCATCCAGGTGGAGCACTGCATCACCGAGGAAGCCTACGGGGTGGATCTCGTGAAGGAGCAGATCAAGATCGCCGCGGGCGAAAAACTTTCCCACTGGATGCACAACGCACAGCGGAAGTACCACGCCATCGAGTGCCGGATCAACGCGGAGAACCCGTTCCAAAATTTCCAGCCCAGCCCCGGGAAGATCGAACTCTACTACGCTCCAGGCGGTCGCGGCGTGCGCATCGATTCGCACGCCTACGCCGGCTACACCGTGCCTCCGCACTACGACTCGATGATCGCCAAGGTCATCGCCATGGGCACCACCCGCGAGCACGCCATCGCCCGAATGAGCCGCGCGCTCAGCGAGTACATGATCACCGGGATCAAGACTACGATTCCCTTTCAGGAAGCGATCATGCGCGATCCGGATTTCGTGCGCGGAAAGTACAACACCGGCTTCGTCACGAAGATCATCGAGTCCCGCGTCGCGGAATTCGCCGAGCGGTAGGCGAGGGTTGGAAGAACCCTCTCGTTCGAAGCTCACCGCCCCGCAGGCTTCGCGCAGCGCGAAGGGTTTACGCCATCCGCCACGCTGTGGCAGGCTGCTTTCTATGAGACTCTCCCCTCGCCCGCTTGCCATCGCCTTCACATTGTTCGCGACACTCGTCCCCGGCCTTGCCGACGTCGGGGTCGGCGCGAAGCCGCTCCCCGGCGCGGAGGTGATCATCGACGGCACGCGCGCCGCGCTCGACGAAAAGTGGATCTACTGGGAAGGGCCACGCTTTGGCTCCGCCATGCCGATCAAATGGAAGATCGTGGAAGACCCGGTGGACAAAGGCACCGCGCTGATGACCGACGACCGCGCGGCCGACGGCGGAAAATACGGCGCGGCCGACATCGTGACGAAGAAGCCGTATCGCGACTTCCGCCTGCACGTCGAATTCCTCGTCATGAACCCGAAGGGCAACAGCGGCGTGTATCTGCAAAACCGCTTCGAGATCCAAATCCAGGAAGGCGACCGCACCAAGCACGGCATGGGCGCGGTGATCAACGAGACGGATTCCCCTTACGATAAATTTGCCGGACTCGGGAAATGGAACGCCTACGACATCGTCTTCCGCGCCGCACGTTTCGCCGATGGCAAGCTCACGGAGAAGCCGATCGTCTCGATGTTTTTCAACGGCCAGAAAGTTCACGACAACGTCCGCATCAACCAGGTCTGGGGCGGCGCGAACTCCGGCATCGACGGCGGCAACGACGGCGGAAAGGGCATCACCGACACGCCACAGGGACTCAAGCTCCAGTGCGAAGGCCACGACATTCGCTACCGCAATGCGTGGATCAAGGAACTCGACCTCGCGCAGCCCGACACCGCTTTCACCGAATAATGCCCGAGACCGCCACTCGCCTCCGCGGCTTCACCGAATCGGTCATCCGCGAGATGACCCGCGTGGCCACCCGCCACGGCGCGATCAATCTCTCGCAAGGCTTCCCCGACTACGATCCGCCCGAGGCGCTGCTCTCCGCCGGCGATCGCGCGATGCGCGACCATTGCCACCAGTATTCCGTGACGTGGGGCGCACCGGCATTCCGCCGCGCCCTCGCGGAGAAGCAGTCGCGTTTCATGGGCTGCGAAGTGGATCCCGACAAGCATCTCGTGGCCACCTGCGGCGGGACGGAGGCGATGCTCGTGGCGCTGATGACGGTCTGCAATCCGGGCGATTCCGTGATCATTTTCTCGCCGTTCTACGAGAACTATGGCGCCGACACGATCCTCTGCGGCGCACGCCCAATTTACGTTCCGCTGCACGCGCCGGACTTCACCTTCGACCCCGACGAACTCCGCCGCGCCTTCGCGCAGCAGCCGCGCGCGATAATCGTCTGCAATCCCTCGAACCCGACCGGCAAAGTTTTCACCCGCGACGAACTCACCTTCATCGGTCAGCTCGCGACCGAAGCCGACGCCTTCATCATCACCGACGAAGTCTACGAGCACATCGTCTACGCGCCGCACCGCCACACCTACGCCGCGGCGCTCCCCGGCTTGTTCGACCGCACGCTGACCGTCGGTTCGCTGTCGAAAACCTACGCCATCACCGGTTGGCGGCTGGGCTACGTCCTCGCCGCGCCGGAGATCATCGCGCAGGCGCGGAAGGTGCATGATTTCCTCACCGTCGGCGCGCCGCATCCGCTGCAAGTCGCGGCCGTGACCGCGCTGGAGTTTCCCGATTCGTACTACGAGCAACTCACCGCCGAATACACCGCGCGCCGCGAAATCTTCCTCGGCTATCTGCGCGAATCCGGGCTGCGTTTTTCCGTGCCGCAGGGTGCCTACTATGTGCTCGTCGACATCGCTGAGTTTGGAAAAACCGACGTCGAGTTCGCGCACTGGCTCGCCCGCGAAGTTGGCGTAGCTGGCGTTCCCGGCTCGAGCTTTTTCCACGAACCCGAACCGCGCTTCATCCGCTTCCATTTTGCCAAGCGCGAGGAAACCCTCCGCGCCGCCGGCGAGCGTCTCGTCGGTCTGCGCGCGGCGGCGCTTTAGTTGGTTTACCGGACGCCCAAAATCCCTGTCATCTTGAGCGGAGTGTAACGGAGTCGAAAGACCTCGGCCTCCGGAAGATCGCCGATCTTCCTGCACTCCGAGGTCCCTCGGCTTCGTTACACTCCGCTCGGGATGACAGAGCTTCTTTTGAGTTACGTCACCCTTTCCTAACCAGCCGGGCTGATCAGCGCCGCGACGTGCGCCGCCACCGCACGCGCCAGTCCGGTGAGGCTGTAGCCGCCTTCGAGCATGGAGACGACGCGCCCCGCACCATGCCGATTCGCAATGCCGCGGACCATCTTCGTGAGATCCGCGAAGTCTTCATCCGTGAGCTGGAACTGCCCGAGGGGATCGCCGAGTCGCGAATCGAATCCGGCAGAGATGAGGACGAGTTCCGGCCGAAACTTCTCCGCCGCAGGCAGCAGCTTTTCCTCGAATGCCGCGAAGATCGCTTCGCGCCCCGACCCTGCAGGCAGCGGGCAATTGATCGTCGTTCCCCGCCCCGCGCCGCTGCCGGTTTCATCCGCGCGACCCGTGCCGGGATACCACGGCGACTGGTGCGTGCTGAAGAAGAGCACCGCACCGTCTTCGTAGAAAATGTCCTGCGTCCCGTTTCCGTGATGCACGTCCCAATCGACGATCAGCACGCGCTCCAATCCATGCCGCCGCTGCGCATGCCGCGCCGCGAGCGCGATATTGTTCAACACACAAAATCCCATGCCCCTGCCCGCTGACGCGTGATGCCCCGGCGGTCGCACCACGCAGAATGCGGCCGGCGCTTTTTCCGAAACAACGGCATCCACCGCCGCAAGCGCGCTACCCGCAGCGATCGTCGCCGCTTCCCATGATTCGGCGCTGACCACCGTATCTCCCGTGCTGAGCTGCGTTTCGCCCGAGCCGATTTCGCCCTCGGCGAGCGCCAGGTATTCGCCCGTATGAGCCAGCAGCAGGTCCTCGCGCGTGATCGTGCGTGGTTCCAGTCGCTGCATCTTTTGGGCAATCCCGGCAGTTTCGAGCGCGGTGAGCGCGGCGTCGAAACGCGCGGACGTTTCCGGATGCCCGCGACCGGTATCGTGGAGCTTGCAGGTGGAATCGGCGATCAGTGCGGCGCGAGTCATGACTTAAGAGAGTGGCGCGAAAATCGTTCGGGCGCGACACTGTAGGGCCAGACGCCGGGGGAGGTAATCGTCTGCCGCGGCGGTGGGGAGACGTTTCACAGAAACGTCCTACAGGCACTGGCTTCGTGGCTTCCAGTCCACGTCGTCACACGCGCACGCTGCGCGGCCGGGTTTCTTTGTAGGCGAGGAACTGCTCCGCCAATAACCGCCGGCTGATTTTTCCGCGCTCGTTCGTGGGAATCTCCGGCACCACCCACACCTCGCGCGGCACCTGCCAGCCGCTGAGGCGCCCGACACAAAAACGCATCATCGCAGCGGGCTCCACGCCTTCCCCAGCCACACACGCCACCGCTTCCTCACCGCGCAACACCGACGGCACCCCGAAGACCACGACCCGCTTCACTCCGGGGAACAGCGCGAGTTGCGCCTCCACTTCGAGCGGGTTCAGCTTTCGGCCCGCGATGTTGATCACGTCCGACGCCCGCCCGACGATCTGCAAGCCGCGGCCGGTGGCGCGTATGAGATCGCCCGGCACGAATCGCCCGTCGCCGAGCGTCGCCCGATCGCGTTGCGGAAAATAATCATCGCCCACCGATGCGCTGCGCACCGCGATCGGTCCGGAATCCCCTTCCGCCGCCGTCACCTGCACCCCGCGCATCGGCGTGCCGACAAACCCCTCGATCTCACCCGCGCGCCCGATCGCGTCATAAGCGATGCCGCCGCATTCCGACGAGCCGTAGAACGCGTGGATCTTCAATCCGAACACGGACGTGAACGCCTCGGTGACCGCGACCGGCAGCAGCGACCCTGCGGAGATGCAAAGTCGCAGCTTCGGCAGCGCGGGCGGATTTTGCATCGCGGCGAACTTTTGAAAAAAGATCGGCATCCCCGGGAACACCGTCGCCTCGCTGCGCGCGAGATCATTCAGAATCGCGCGCGGCATCCGATCCTCACTCGCCACCAGCGCCACGCCGCGGACGAGCAGCGGCGTGACGAGACTGCTAAACCCGTAGGAGTGCGAAAACGGGATCACGCCGAAATTCACGTCCGACTCCGTGATCCCCATCGTGTCGCAGATCGTCTCGCAATCCGCCACGAGCTGCGGGGCGCGAAAGCGGATCGCCCGCGGGAGATTCGTATTCCCCGAGGTCAGCTTCAGTAAATCGGGCGCGGGTTGATCCCACGCAAAATCCCGCGCGATCATTGGCGCGCAGCGCGTCAGCTTCAGCCCCTCATCGGTGGTCGTGACCAGCACCGCCGCGTGGCACGTTTCCAATGCGAGATCCAGCTCCGCATTCTCCATGTGCCGGCCGAGCGGCAGCACCACCAGCCGCCGGCGCAGCAGCGCGAGCAACACTGCGGGCCAGCGGGCGCTATTGCCGAGTTGCACCGCCACCACCGCGTGCGGCGCGAGTTCGGAAAGCTGCGCCGCCACTTCCGCGGCCTCCGCCTCGATCTCGCGAAAAGTCCGCAGCACCTCCCCACCCGGAGCCAGCACCGCAGCAGCATCTCCTCGGCGTGCGACGGTCGCTTTCCAGGCCAGGAGAAGGGCGTTTTCAGTCAACGGATCGGTCACGAAAATAGTCGGAGTTTTTGATTGCGGGCCAGGGTTCGGCTGCTACCCTCCTACTCCCTTTTCCGAGCCATGAAAGCAGATATTCACCCCGACTATAAAGAGACCACGATCAGCTGCGCATGTGGCACCAAGTATCACACCCGCTCCACTCGGCGCGACATCAATATCGGCATTTGCGCCGCCTGCCATCCGTTCTTCACAGGTGAGCAGAAGTTCGTCGATACCGCCGGCCGGATCGAGAAATTCTCCCGCCGTTACGCAACGGCGCAGACGCGCACGAAGAAGACCGCCTAGTTTCTCAACCCCGAATTTCGAAACGGTGAAGACGCCACCTGCGTCTTCACCGTTTTGTTTTATCCGGTCCCCTCGCCCATGGATTTCGCCCCACTCATCGCCCGCAGCACCGATCGCTTTCGCGAACTCGAAGCCGAGATCGCGTCCGGCAATCTCTATGCCGATCCGCGCCGCGCGAAGGAAATGCTGCGCGAACACACGCGGCTGAAGGCGCTCCTCGCGGACTGGGAGCAACTGCAAAAATCCCGCAGCCAACTCGCCGAAAACCAGGAACTCGCCAAAGGCGAAGACGCCGAAATGGCGGACCTCGCTCGCGCAGAAATCCCGGACCTCGAGACGCAAGTCGCCGCGCTGGAGGAGAAGGTGCAATATTCCCTCCTCCCGCCCGACCCAAACGAAGAACGCGATGCCATCGTGGAAATCCGCGCCGGGACCGGCGGCGACGAAGCCGGCCTTTTCGCCGCCGACTTGTATCGGATGTACACCCGCTTCGCCGAAGCGAACGGATTCAAGATCGAAACTCTCGAGTCCAGCGGCGGCGAGCTCGGCGGAATGAAGGAAGTTATTTTCAAAGTCACCGGCGAACAGGTCTTCCGCACGCTGAAGTACGAGAGCGGCGTCCACCGCGTGCAGCGCGTCCCCGCCACCGAGGCGCAGGGCCGCATCCACACCAGCACCGCCACCGTCGCCGTGCTGCCCGAGGCTGAGGAAGTGGACCTCGAGCTCAAGCCCGAGGAGATCCGCATCGAAGTCTGCCGCGCCGGCGGTCCCGGCGGCCAGGGCGTGAATACCACCGACTCCGCGGTGCAGGTCATGCACATTCCCACCGGCACCATCGTCCGCTGCCAGGACGGCCGCTCGCAGCAGAAGAACAAGGAGAAAGCCCTCACCATCCTGCGTTCCCGCCTGCTCGAGGTGAAGCAGCGCGAAGAGCACGAAAAATACGCCGCCCATCGGAAGAGCCAGATCGGCACCGGCGACCGCAGCGAAAAAATTCGCACCTACAACTTCTCCGAGAACCGCGTCAGCGACCACCGGATCAAGCTCACCCTCTACAACCTCGACCGCTTCCTGAACGGCGACTGCGGCGAAATGATCCACGCCCTCCAGGCCGCGGATATGCAGGACCGGCTGGCGGAGGCGAATCTGAGCGGGCCGGGGAGCTAGCAGGGTACTCGTAGAGATTCGCGATTCCAGGATGCGGAAGGTCGCGGTGACGCTCGTCGACGACGCCGCAACCACGCGGGGCAGCCACGCCAGCGCCTCGGTGGAAAGCGGCGAAAGATCCGCGAAGAACACCCCGTGTACTGACCGGCCTCTGGCTAGGCGCGAGAGAGTTCGGCGACGAGGGCTTTGAGGAAGGCGAGGATCACGAGCGCGGCCTCGTCGCTCGGGCGATCCCGGCGGCGTTGCTTTTCCCCGATCGTCGCGAGCACGCCGGCGAGGTCCTCGATGACCACGCGCTGCGGGGAGTCCGCGAGCCAGCGGTCCATCGCATCGCTTGGCGCCCGCTTTTCGACCACCAAGGCGGAGACCATGGCAAACTCCACGGCAAAGCCGCGAAAGATGCGCTCGACCTTGAGACGGGGCGGCGCCCCGGTGCGCGGCTTGAGCACGTGACAGGCGCGCACGATGAGGACTTCCAAATAGGGAAAGGAGCGCTCGCCGAGGACGGAGCCGGTCGCTTCCCAGGCCATGTCGAGGAGGCCAGGAAAATCGACATCGAGCGCATCCGTCGCGGCATCGGGATCGGGGTAGGCGCGATGCATGGTCTTGAGCCGTTGGTCTACTTCACGCTCGGAGAGCGGCGGGATCTTCGGTTCCAGATCGGGTTCGCCACCGAGTGCCGCGAGCGCTTGCAAGCCGTCGAGATCCTCGTCGAAGTCGTCGTCCTCGAAATCCTCGTCCTCCGCGGTGCCGAGCGGCGGCGGTTCGGAGATCATCTCGTGGAGACCGAGTTCGGCGAGCAGCGGGTTGAGATCAAGGTCGAGCCCCTCTTTTCTCCTCCGGCGATCGAGGTCGCGGATGTGCGTCTTCATCAGGCTCACCAGCTTCGGGCGCAGCGCGAGATCGGCGGCCGCCGCGCGTGGGGTGTGGTGGTCGAGCCACGGGATCGGCTCATCCAGGAAGGCTTCGTATTGCCGGCGGAAAGTGACGAGCAGGGTCTCCTCCGCGCTGCCCGCGATCGGGATGACGCGCTGCGAAGCCAGGTTGATCCGCTGGGGATTTTCCAGCAGCCGCGGCGGGACGAGCGTCGCGTCGAAGTCGGCCCCGTGCCGCCCGAGCGTCTGCGCGCCGAGATCATCCGCGCGTTCGCCGAGGAATTCCACGCCGCCCGCGGCCAGTCGCTCGAAGCGCGCGCGCAAGTCCTGATGGCGGGCACCGGACATCGCCTCGACCCGCGCCCGTTCACGCCCGAGGAGCACCCGCCCGAGGACGGTCTCGCCGAGAGCCAACTTCGGACCGGGCGCCAGCGGGAGCGCGAGTTGCCCCGCCTCTTCCACCGGAGCGCGATCGAGCCAGATGTAGCCACTCTTAAAGCCCTGTTCCGCCTCTTCGCCGGATACCGATTCCGCATCCAGGTCGGGATGCTTCGCGAGCAGGGAATCCAGCCGCGCCCCCTTCAGCACGCGGTAATCCGTCTTCGAATACCGGGCATCGATCGCGCTCCAGGTCTCCGCCCAGCGCGCACTCTGCACGGCGCCGAGCGCCTCGCAGGTCCGGGCAAAGTTTTGCGCCAGCCATCTTCGCTCGCCCGCGGCATCAGTCGGTCCGCCGAGGTGCCGGATCACTTCGCGCACCACCACTTCCGGCGCCATCTCCTGCACTTCGGGGACGAACAATCCCCCGCCACTCACCCGCTCGTAGTGCGACATCGGGTAGCACCAGAAGAGCAGCACGCTGTAGCGGCCGACGGTGCCGGCAGTGACGCGGTCGATGATCCGCAGCCGCCGCCCATCGAGCAGGTCCACCCCTTCCACCATCTGCTCGTCGAGGAGGCGCTCCACTTCGAAAACGATGGGCCGCACCTGATTCATCCCCGCGAGCAGCACGCGCTCGTCATTGCTCAGCCCGCTGGACCGATCCGCCAGCCAACGCTCGCCGAAAGTGCGCCCCTCCGTATCCCGCTCGCAGTGGTAGAGCCAGGCAAAGCGGGAGTGATTTATAAGCACCTCTTCGCCCTCCTGATCGTCGAGTTCATCCAGCATTCGCTCGCGCTCCGCGGGAGACATCATCCGGGTGGCGCGCTCGTAGGTCTTGGAAATCAGCCGCGATTCGATCTCGCCGTGCTGCTCGTAATTTGCCGGCGTGAAGGGAAAAAACGGACACTCCACCGGACACGCATGCACCGACCCGCGGCCGCTGCCGCACTCCGCCGAAGTGATGTCGCGCCCGAGGACCGGGCAGGCACGCAGATGTTTTTTGGATTTGCTCACGGTTGGAATCGTGGCCCGCCCGACAGCATCGCGACAATGCTGTTTCCACCCGAACTGCGAAGCTCCGGAAAAATCCCGTCGCTCCCCGAAAACGACCAACGCACGGCAGGGATTGTAGGGCGTTTCTGTGAAACGCCTCCCCACAACCGCCGCAGGCGCACACCCCCCGGCGTCTGTCACAGACGCCCTACAGGCCGCCAGCCCCGTGCCAGCGCCACACGTTACTCGCGAACGAGTTGCCGGATCAAATCCGCTGCGCCTTCGAGGGCGTTGAGCGAGCGCAGTTTCCCCTGCTTGTCGAGCAGCCACACGGTCGGCAGCGCGTTGATCCCGAGCGACCGCACGAGTTCGCCTTCCCAACTCTTGCCGTCGAACGCGATCGGCCACGTCAGGCCGGTCGCTTTCATCACGGTATCGAGCGCCTCGCGCCGTGGGTCGAGGCTGACGCCGAGGACGCCTACGGATCCTTTTGGGAATCCGGCGAGCACTTGCTGAAGGCGCGCGAGTCCTTCAGTCGAAGGCGGTGAAAAATCCGCGAAGAAAACCACGAGCAGCGGCCGACCACGGAAATCTTCCACCTTTACCGGGCTCCCCTGGATCGACGTGAACGTGATCTTCGGTTCGTGGCCGACCAGATCAAGCCGGCGGAAATCATCGGCGATGCGCCCCTTCAATCCGGGGTCCGTGGTCAGCGCGTTTGCGTCGTTGAGCAGCGCGGCTTTCACCTTCGGCTGCTGGTCGAAGAGCGTCGACACCTCGACGAGCAATCCCGCCGTGCGTCGATCTCCGGGATGCTCCACATGAAAGCGCCGCGCAGCCGCCAGGAGTTGATCGCGCACTCCCGCCGGCGCTTGCTGCGCGCCCCGCATCAGGCGCGTGACCCGCGCGAAGTCGACTTCCACCCGCTGTTCTGGCGTCGCGGTTTTTGCGAGCGCGTCGAGCAGTTGTTTCGCTTCGGCACGTGCCTTTTCGGAGCCTTGGAAACCGCCGCGAATTTCCAGCAGCCGCGCCAACCGAAGCCGCGCCTCGAAGACCCGCTCATCGGCTCCGTGGGCCGCGAGGAAACTCCGCAGCGCCTTCTCCTGCCGATCGAGATGTTCGCCCGCGACCTGTCGGGCGTCGGTCGCCGAACGGGCCTGCGCCTGAGGCCCACGATCCAGCGCGATTACCGCCGACCAGTCCTCTTCTGCGCTGCCCGCCCACGCGGCGGTGACGATGGTAAGGAGCGCCGCAGCGCCGCGCACTTTCATTTCCGGTCCAAGGGGATGATCGAGGTGTAAACCGCGCGGTGATCGCTCGCCTTCGCCCAACCTTCGCCGCGATAAACGCGGCTCTTGTCCTTCGCCACTTCGCGCGCGAGCGCCGGACTCACGAAGAGGTAATCGATCCGCGCGTACTCGTCGGCCACCGGCCAGTAGTGCGTCCACTTGTCGCCGAGAGGGTCCTTCGCCGGGAGATCGTCCATGTAGCTCGGCGTCCCGCGCACTCCGCTCACCTCTTGAAACATCGGCTGGTCTTTCGAGTCGTTGAAGTCGCCGTAGCACACCAAGTTCGTCTGCGGCGCCGCGGTCAGGATTTTGTCGAGGTGTTTGCGGAGTTCCATCGCTTCATGGCGGCGGATTAACGCTTCGCCTCCCGGCGTGGGCAGCTTCGATTTCAAATGCACGCCGATGAGCCGTAACTGGTAGGCCGAGTTGACCTGCACGGTCACGTCCAGAAACCCGCGCTTCACTTTTTCCACCATCCCGTTCACTTCGTACGCTACTTCGGTCCGTGAATTGCGCGCGACGATCGGAAACCGGCTGACCAGCGCGAGATGCCGGTCTTCATCCGCAGCCTGCACGTATTCGAAATCCGTGTGCCCGAGCCCTGCCGCTGCGAGCCGCTGCTTAAAGTCCTCGAACTGCGCCGGCGATCCCATTTCACACACCCCGAGGATGTCGGGATTGATCTCCTTGATCACTTGGACGAGCGCCGCGATCTCCGCCGGCGGTTTCGCCTTCGTCCCATACTTTTGCCCCGGCCCTGCAGGTTTGGCGTCGACGTAATTCCTCACATTGTAATGACAGACCACGATCTCGGAAGGCGCCGCCGCGAGTGCTCCGTGAAATAGGAAAAACGCAGCGAGCGCCGCACGGGGCCGGGGGTTCATCATCGGAAATGAAAAGGGCTCGCCCGGTGAAGGCGAGCCCAATCATGAAATGGAAAAATGCGGCTTAAGCGACGTGGCTGGGCTTGTTCTGATCCGCTTCCGTCGTTGCTCCGTGATGCTCATCGTGGCCGATGTCATGAGCAATATCGTGGTGCATGTCGTCAGCCTTGGCCACATCCACCCCTGCGTCGGATTTCGGCTCGTAAAGCGACTTCGGTTCCTCCGCCGGTGGGCGATTCACTTCGCGCTCGATGTCGTCCTTGGCCTTGCTGAATTCACGCACCGCCTGCCCCATCCCTTTCGCGAGTTCAGGAAGCTTCTTCGCTCCGAAGAGGAGCAGCACGACCAGAAAGATGATCAGCGTGTCGGGACCAAAAAAATTACCGAAGGATGCGATGTTCATGAGGGTTTGTTGTCGAGGTTTTCCGGCGCGTCTTTCCCCTTCTTAAACTCGCGAATGGAGGCGCCGATGCTCCGGGCCAATTCAGGCAGCTTCTTCCCGCCGAAGAGGAGCGCGATCACCAGGAGGATGATCAGCGTGTCCATTCCGAAGAGGTTACCGATGGAGGCGAGGTTCATGGGGTTGCTTTGGCTTGGGGGGCAACTAACACCCCTGGGGGAGAAGTTGCAACGAGTCATTCGGGACAAGCGCCCCGCGCTGCGTTCCTTAGAAGAACCGATTCCGGCTGGCAACTCCACTCACGGCAGCAGGGCCGCGGCTTCCGCCGGGGCCGGCAGTCCCCACGCCTTCCATTTTTTCTCGTACTCGGCGCGCGGCAGCAGGGCGTAATGCGGATTTTTTTCGGTACGAAGGAAGCGAATGAGCTTCACCAAATTTTCCTCCGCCATCGTCGTGCAGCCCGCGCTCGGGCGGGTGGCACCCCGCCGAATGTGAAAGAAGATCGCACTCCCCTCGCCCGGCACGGGTGGGTCCGAGTTGTGCCGGATCTCGACCAGCCAACGGTAGGCGAAGTCGCCGTGCCGCATCTTCTGTTTCTCAAACCACGCCGGCGGACTCTTCGGATCGATCACCACGTGGCGGTTGTAGTCCGGATGCTTCGGATCATCGATCCACGCATCGCCTTCGCCCACCGTGCGAAAGGGATACCTGGCCCCCTCGGGCAGCGCGGAGTCGTAGGTGTAGATCTTTCCGATCTTGAAGACGCCGCTCGGCGCACGGCCATCACGTTCCACTTTGTGGGCGCCGGGTTCCGCGGTGCCGAGCACGCCGCGTCCCCAGACGAGGCCATTTTTTCCGTAGAGCACCGGCCACGCGGGCGTGACCGCCTTCCAGCCGCGCCCCTCGCGCTCGAAGCACTGCAACCGCCCCGTGTTCGTATTCCAATCCGGCGCCACGCTCACGATGAGCTGCTGCACGTCACCGCCGATCTCCGCCGCCACGGCATGTGCGATCCACACCGCTGCGAGCACCAGCGCCCCGAAGGCACGCTTGCCGCTACGGATGCGGGCTCGCATCATCGACGTCTTGAAAAGCCACCCGCGTTCCGTTGCCGTTTTTTTGCTCATTGCGGCGACGTTTCTCGTTTACTGGCCCGGCCTCCGCAACGGTTTTGTCTGGGACGACACCGCGCTCGTCCTCCGCGACCCGCTCATCCGCAGTTGGCGGCTCATCCCCGAAGGCTTCCGCCATTTTCTTTTCCTCGACGCCACCGCATCCGATTTCTACCGCCCGCTGCAGCGCCTCACCTTCACCGCGGACTACGCGCTCTTCGGCTTCGGCGCACCGTGGGGCTGGCACCTCACCAGCATCCTCGTCCACACCGCAGCCGCCGTGGCGCTGTTTTTTCTCGGGTTGAAATTGAGCGGTGACCGCGCCGGGATCGCCTTCGGTGCAGCGCTCGTCTGGGCCGTGCATCCGCTGCAAACTTCCGCGATCACCTACGTCGCCGGCCGCGCTGATCCGCTCGCGGCACTCTGCGGGTTCACCGCGCTCACGCTCGCCCTGCACAGTTTGGAGTCAAAGCGGCCGCTCGCCCTCACGCTCGCTGCGGCCACGGGATTCCTCGCCGCGCTGCTCAGCAAGGAGAGTGGCGTCTTCGCGCTCGTCGTGTGGTTGGCCATCCTCGCCTCGCGTCGCGCACCCCGCCTCGTTTTTGGGAAATGGCTACTCGCCGCCGCAGTCATCCTTTCCCTTTACCTCGGCCTCCGCACCACCGCCGAACGAACCCCACCACCACCGGGCCCCTCCACGCCCCTCGCCGTCCGTCCCATCCTCGCCGCCCGCGCCGTCGCCGAGTACGCCGGGCTCCTCCTCGCGCCGCGCTCCCTCCGCATGGAACGCGACGTGACCACCACACCCCAGGCCACCCCCGAGGCCACCGCGGAAAACGCCCGCCGTCGCGAATACCAAACGCTCCTCGGCGTGCTCCTCATCCTCGGCTTCATCGTCTTGCTGCGCCGCGCCTCGCCGCCCGTCGCGCTCTGCCTCACCGCCGCGCTCCTCGCCTATCTGCCAGTGAGCAATCTCTTCTCCCTCAACGCCACCGTCGCCGAGCACTGGCTCTACATCCCCGGCGCGTTCCTCTTCCTCGCCGTCGCGCAGAGCATCCGCTGGAACACCGCCACCCTCGCGCTGCTCGGCGTCTGGATTGCCGCGCTCGGCGTCCGCACATTTCTGCGCCAGCCGGATTGGCGGGATCAGCGCACCTTCCTCGAACGCACCATCGCCGCCGGCGGGGATTCCGCGCGAATGCACATCAATCTCGGCAGCCTCGAATCCTCCGCCGGTCATCACGAAGCCGCGCTCGCG
>JANPHH010000286.1:0-15046 GCA_031424375.1 Chthoniobacter sp.
GGAGCGCTTTATTCCGTGATCCGGTGGCTGACGCCACCGGCTAATTTCCGCGGAGCCTCCGGCTCCAAGAAACGTCCGGTTTTCAAAAGCGTTTGGTATCATCTGTGGAATCCGTGGTTCCTCCGATTGCCGTCTTGGATCAATCCTCCCGATTCAATCGCGCCGGAAAAAACCGCGATCACTTGCGCGCGGCCGACACCATCTACCGCGATCGAAAAGCCGCGCTCGTCAGGCACTCGACGAGCAGAGCGCGCAGACCGAGGTTTTCCTTTTTCGCCTTCTCGTGAATCTCTTCGATGACGAAGGCGTCGGCGGGTTCCATCACGCGGCCAGTGGTGTAGCTGAGCGTCTGGCGGATGAGGTGGCGGACGAACAGATCGGTGCGGGTGTCGCGGAGGATTTTCTTGAAGCTCGCGAAGTCTTCGTAAGTCTCGCCGGAGGGGAACTCGCCGGTGGTATCGATCTTCGGCGCGGGAGCGTTTTTCGGTTTGGGATAAGTGGTGCGCCACTGGCCGATGGGATCGAAGCTCTCCAGGCTGAAGCCGAGCGGGTCGATCTTGTGATGGCACTCGGCGCAGGTCTTGTCGGTGCTGTGTTTGGCGAGGCGCTCGCGGATCGTGGTGGCGCCGGAGACGTCGGGCTCGATAGCGGGCACGTCGTCCGGGGGCGGAGGCGGGCGGATGCCGAGGATGTTTTCGCTGACCCACACGCCACGAGTCACGGGCGTGGTTTCGACGCCGTTCGCGCTCACCGTGAGCACGCCCGCCATGCCGAGCAGGCCGCCGCGGTGTTGGTTGGCATCGAGGCTCACCTTTTTGAAGCCATCGGCGAGGCGCAGGGTTTTCGCCTCGGGCAGGTCGTAGAGTCTGGCGAGCTTCTTATCGACGAAGGTGTAGTCGGCATCGAGGAAGCGCGCCGCGGAACCGTTGTTTTTCAGCAGATCGCGGAAGAAGAGGCGCACTTCGGTCTTCATCGCGGCGGGCAGATCTTCGGCGTAATAGGCGCGGTTCGTCTCGCGCGGCGGCGGCATCCCACCGAGGTCGCGGAGGTTGAGCCACCCGTCGATGAAGCCGTTCACAAATGCGGTGATGCGCTCGTCGTCGAGCATGCGCCGGATCTGTTTTTTCAGCTCGGCGTCCTGCGTGAGTTGGCCGGATTTGGCCGCGGCGAGCAGCGCGGCATCGGGCGGCGCGGCCCACAGTGCGAACGAGAGGCGGGAGGCGAGATCGTAGGGCTTCAGCGGCTTCGCGGATTCGTCGGTGATCTCGCTGAGGTAGAGAAAGGAGGGCGAGCAAAGGATGAGCTTCACAGCATCCAGCGCGGCCTGGCGCGGCGTGGCATTTTCCGCCTGCCGCTTTTCGTAGAGTGCGCGAATCGGCTGGCGATCGGTGTCGGTGAGCGGACGACGATAGGCTTTCTCCGCAAAGGTGAAAAGTTGATCCGCGGCGCGATCGGCCTGGAAGCCGTCCTTGCCGAAGACCGCGACTTCCTCCTCGCTGCCACCCTTCTCGGGCAGCGGACCATTGATCTGGATCGAGCTGATGCGGATGTGGGGCAGCTTGCCTTCGCGCAGGATATTCGCGCGGCCGACGAGTGACTTCGATATCGCGGTTCTGAACTCATCCTTGTATCGCTTGTTGATCGTGATGACCGACGCGCGCGATTCGTAGGGGCCGTTGGGGAAGATGAAGCGCGGCGTCTGTCCGGCTTCCAGCCAGACGCGGAAGCTCAGCCGTGTGCGCGAGTCCGGCACGGGTTTGCTCGCGAGCAGCGGTTCGATCGCCTGCGGGTAGTGGATGTGCCCTTTGGTGACATCGCCGGGGACGATGCCGAGGATGAACGGCTCCGAGAGATCGATGCCGAAGATCGCGGGATCGTAATGCGTGTCGCGATGCATCGCCTGCGCTTCGACTTCGAGGTCGTAGAGTCCCGACACGGGCACGCCTTGCAGGAAGTCCTCGATGTGGCCGTAGCCGCCCTGGCGCGTGTCGGTGTTCGGCTGCTCGTAGAGGTTGAGGTAGCCGAAATTGAAGACGTCTCGGTGGGAACCTTCCAGTTCCTCGTATTGCACGAAGTGGCCGGTGAAGCGCCACTCCTGCGGCTGCATCGCGGGTTTGCCGAGGCGCGTTTCCACGAGCCGGTTGGCCGCCTGGAAATATTGATCGACGAGGAAGCCGGAGGTCACCAGAGACTTACCGATCGTGTCGAGGTGCTCGCTGGTTTTCTCCTTCGGAAAATCCGCGGTGAGCCCGAGCGTGTCCACCCGCCGCCCGAAGAGCGTGGCCAGCGTGTTCTCATACTCGCGGCTGGAGAGACGACGCATGACCGTGCGGCTGCCGGAGCTTTCGAGCCTGCTGCGCGCCGCCACCGTGCCGTCGCGCAGTGCGCGCACGATGCCGAGGCGCTCCTCGTCCGTGGGCTGGTCGGCCTTTTTCGGCGGCATCTCTTTCAGCGTGATTTGATCAATGATGTCCTTCGCCGAGATGAGTTCCGCGATCGACTTCAGCGGCAGGGCGAACGACTCAAACTCGCGGTCGCCCTTCTGCGTCGTCGAGTCGTGGCAATCCAGGCAGTAGGTATCGAGAAACTGCGTGACCACTTTGGCCGACGGCGCACTTTCCGCCGCCCGCGCGGTGCCAGCCCACGGCATCGCACCGAGCGCGGCGACGAGACTGATCAGCCGAACGGACCGCATCAGGCGAAGCGGCCCGTGCTGCTGCCGAACGCTTCGATCTCCAGGCCCATCTTCTGCGCGATGTCCACGAAGAGATTGCAGAGCGGCACCTTGTTCGCGCCTTCCCGCGGCACCTGGCGAAACTCGCCATGCTGGTAGCCGCCCCCGGCGAGGATGATCGGCAAGTCGGAATTCTTGTGCGAATTCGCATCGCCCATGCCGCTGCCGAAAACCACCGTGGTGGAGTCGAGGAGCGTGCGGTCGCCGTCGTTCATCTTCGACAGGCGGGTGAGAAATTTCCCGAAGTGCTCGATCTGATACTTCTCCAGTCGGATCAGGTTCGCGATGGCTTCGGGGTCGTTTCCGTGATGCGAGAGGCCGTGATAGTCCTTCGTGATGCCGAGGTGCTGCGGGGCAAAATCGCCGCCGATCTCCAGCGTCGCGATGCGCGTCGAGTCCGTCTGCAAGGCGAGCGCGATCAACTCATAGAGGAGCGGAAGATCCTCGACCGCGTTGCGGTTCGACGGCTTCCCAAAAGGTGCCGGCGGCTTCGGCTGGCTGGTCCAGCGCTGGCGGAGTTCGAGTCGCTTTTCCACGTCACGCACCGAGGTGAGATACTCGTTGAGCTTGTCCTTGTCCTCCTGATTCACCTGGCGGGAAAGGTGATTCGCCTCCTCGCGGATCGAGTCGAGGATCGAGCCCTGCACCTGGTTCTCCTGCTGGCGACGCACCTGCCGATCCTTCGAGTCGCCGACGAAAAGCTTCTCAAACAACTCCGCCGGATTCGTGATCGGCGGCACGCGCACACCGGACTTCGTCCATGCGAGCTGGCATCCGCCGTGAATGCCGCCCTCGGAACCGACCGTGAGTGCAGGAAACCGCGTCTGATAGCCGACCGCATCGGCGAGGTGCTGGTCGATGGTCACATTGCCATCGGGCCGGTTTTGCGCCTCGGAATTCAGCACGCCGGAAAGGAAAGAATGCACCGCGAAATGCCCGCCCTTCACGCCATGATCGAGCCCGCGATAGAGCGTCATCTGGCTGCGATTCTCCCACAGCGGATCGAGTAGCGTCGTTTTCTCGAAATCCCGCCCCGCCGTCGTCGGGAAAAGCTGCCGGGTCTGGAAACCCAGAAGATTCCCGATAGCAACAAATCGCCGGGCTCCCATTCCCGCACCCTTGACCGCCTGCATGGCCGGATTCCCCTCCACCGCCGCCGCCATCAGCGACGGCAATTTCGGCAGAACAAGCGAGGCGCCAAGCGTGCGGAGAATGAAGGTGCGTCGGTTCATGGGCGTGCGGGAGTTCGAGAAGCTATCACCAAGGAATCACGGGCGGAGGAATTTCTTGGGACGAAAGAGGTCCGTCCGGGTACGGATTGCAAATCCGGCCTACGTTCTGCCGCCGCCCATCGCATCCGCCGCCCCGATGCGCGCGTGGTGTTTCGAATCGTCGGGCTAAGAAACGCATTCGACCCGAATCGAGACTGGCGTATCCCGCAAATTCGCGGCATCACTAAATCGCCCTTTCCATCGTTCCCCCGCCCCGTGTTGCCACGGGCCCATCCCGACCCCTCATGAACACCACCGACACCCTCCAGACCCGCCGCAAATTCCTCCAGACCACCTCCGCCACGGTCGCCGCGCTCGGCTTCCCAGCGATCCTCACCGGCGCGCCGCCCAGCGGGAAGATCAAGATCGGTTTCATCGGCTGCGGTGGCCGAGGCAGTGGCGCGGCCAATCAGGCGCTGACCGCCGATAGCGACTGCGTGTTGTGGGCGATGGGTGACGCGTTCGAAGACAAGATCGAGACCAGCCTGGCGGGGTTGACCAAGATGCATCCCGATAAGGTCGACGTACCGAAGGAGCGGCAGTTTGTCGGTCTCGATGCGTATCAGAAAGTCATCGAGAGCGGCGTCGACGTCGTGCTGCTCACTACGCCACCGGCCTTCCGCCCGATCCACTTCAAGGCCGCCGTCGCCGCCGGCAAACACTGCTTTCTCGAGAAGCCCATGGCGACTGACGCCCCCGGCTTGCGCTCGGTGATCGAGACGGTGGCCGAAGCGAAGAAGAAGAACCTTGGCGTCTGTGCGGGCTTCTGCTGGCGGTATCATCCCGGGATGCGCGAGACCTTCAAACGCCTGCAGGATGGCGCAATCGGGACGATCACTGCGAACTACAACACTTACAATGGTGGTGCCGTGGATCGTTATCCAAAGTGGAACCGCGAGAACACCCCGCGCGACCTCGAGTGGCAGCTCCGGCGCTGGTATTACTTCACCTGGCTCAGCGGCGACAGCATCGTGGAGCAGGCCTGCCATAGCATCGACAAAATGGCGTGGGTCTTCGGTGACAAGCCGCCGGTCAGGGCGGTCGGCCACGGCGGACGCCAGGTCCGCTCGGGGGTGGACTACGGCAATATCTACGATCACTTCGCGATCGTTTACGACTACGAGGCGGGTGCCCGGGGCTTTCATTTCAGTCGGCAAATCAACCGGACCGCGGCTTCCAACACGGACACCTTTTTCGGCAGCACGGGCATCTGCGAGATCAATGGATCGCTCCGCCAGTGGATCATCAAGGATCTCAAGGGCGAGGTGCAGTGGCGGCATAAGCCGGAGTCGGAGGATATGTATCAGATCGAGCACAATGAGTTCTTTGCCTCGATCCGCGCCGGTCACCCGATCAACGACGGTGACCGCATGACCTCGAGCACTTTGCTCGCGATCATGGGCCGCATGGCCGCCTACACCGGGCAGGAGATCACCTGGGAAATGGCCCTCAATTCCAAGGAACAACTCGTCCCCACGCAGTTCGACTGGGACATGAAACTTCCCGTGCCGCCGGTAGCCCTCCCGGGAATCACCGAATTTAGCTAACTCAGGGATTAGGGAGTGGTGCGGATCAGAGTTAGATAATCGCCCGGAGTAGCCAGTCTGTGCTCGCTGGCCGGGCGCGCACCATTCGCGCTCGCGCCCGACTCGCTGAGCCGCGAAGTTTCCGTATTGCCCGATCTTTTCGCCGCCGAATCCGAAGCCGCCGTGAACGCCGATGCGTCCCGCGCGCCGCGGATGCGGCCGACTGCCAGGCCTGACGAATCCACGGAACGCTGCGCGCCTTACGCCGAAGGCGGAAAGACCCACAGCGCCGGCCGGCCGACGTTGCAGTGAACGGCGCGGCCGAGCAGCGTGAAGGTCGCCCACGAGTAATAGAGATTGCTGCGGGCGAGGTTGCCGGGGACGAAGCCGGCGGAGGGATGATCGAGTTGGCGCAGACGCAGTTCGGTGGAAGGGATGGGGTAGAAGATGGTCTGGACGGCGGCGTTGGGACTGCCGTCTTCGCCGACCAGATCGGGGAAGCTCGTGATCCACGCGCGAGGGTCGTGTCCGGACTCGGCAGCGGCGTGGTCGGCGGCGAAGACGGCTTTGCGGCTGAGGGCCGGCAGCACGAGCAGGCTGGCGAAGGTCCAGAGAGTCATCCAGCACGCGTGACCGAGGAGCGCGACGGCTGGCGTGCGGTCGGCGAGGTGAAAGGCCTGGGTGCCGATGAAAGTGCCGAGCAGATTCCAGAACAGGATCAGGGTGAAGGCACGCGCGGGCAGCAGATTCGCGATCTGCCATCGCCGCCGGCGCGATTCGGCCGCGAGTTCCGGCTCGGGCAAAGTGCTCATCCACCTCGCGGGCAGGAGGCTTTTCGCACGACGACCGAGGCCTGCGATCCCGCCGGTGAAGGCCGGGTCGTTGACCGCGACGGTGAGAAGCTTGTCTCCATCGTTCGAGATCTCCGTAGTCGCGATGCCGCCGATGGCGCGCAGCAGATGCCGTCGTCCAAGTGCCAACGCCGTCGTCGCGACCAAGATGCTGGCACCGAATCCGTCCGTGAACCGGAGACTGATCGCACTCGCGATTCCCACGCCAGCCAGCACGAGCGTGTGGCCGAGAACGCCGCGCAACCAGCCGCGCAGGAAAGTCATCACAGAGATGCACGGCCCGGGCATCAGCGTCACGCCACCGATGAAATCAAACACCGTCTGTGCCGCGATCGCGCCGACACCAATTCCAAGCAGCAACCCAAGACCGGGCGCGTCTGTGCGGTAAATCACCATCCAGTAAAGTCCCACGCACGCGGCCAGCACCCAGAAGCCGACATTTGTAATGCCGAGCCACAGGCGGCGGCGGGCGAGTTGTTTTTGCGCGGGAGTCATCGGCTTGCTCTACGCCGCGCGCAAGGCGACGGCTGCTTTCGCGGGAATGTGGGACGCGATCGTCAGGTGCCGCTGTCGCGCAGGGCTTCGGCGAATTGTTCTCGAACCGCTCCCGAATTAAGGAATCACTGATTTAACACCGCAGAGTTTGGAAGACCGCAGAGAAGGCTCTTCAAATCCAAGTCTCTGTGGTCTTCCGATCGCTGCGGGGCCGCTTGAATCAGCGTTTCCCTAACGCCCTAGCACGTAGCCCCACGGAATCAGCCACGGCCAGATGAGGACGATGCCGACAAATGAAATCGCAATGCCCCACGGGATGAGGTACGCCTCGCGACGGCGGACCAATGGCAGCGCGAAAACGACGAGCCAAAGAGTCTTGTAGATGAGTTGGAGCAGGAGCACCGGGCTGTATCGCAGGGGTTCCCGCAGCCCGAGCGCGGACAGCACCATGATGCCCGTCCAGAGCGAACCGACCAGCACGCGCCAGCCTGCGCTTTCGGGAAAACGGCCCTGATCCGTCCGGTAAATGCGGAGCAGCGTGGGAACCGCGACCGGCAGCAGAATGGCGAGGTTTGCGGCGTAGGCGAATTGCAGCGCGGTCATTAAGTGGGGAGGAAAGTAGCGCGGTTTTCGCTTCACTACGATTGCCCGGCGGGCTCGGAAGCCCGCTTTTCCGCGTCCGCGTCGGGTGCAATCTGCGTCACCGTCCCGGATCAGGCACGACCACGACCACTTCCGCACCGCGCTGCCGATGCGCAAACTTCTCATCGATCTCGCTCCCGCATCGCTTGCCATGGTTTTCGAGTTCACCCTGATCGACAACTGATCGGCCAATCCCATCGCCGTCATGTTTGCAGGCTTCTCGCAGAATGCGGATTTCGACCTCGGCTCCATCCGGAGCCGAGATGATCCGATCATGTGGCTCGGTGGCTACGGCGCGCCTTCCGCGAGGCCGACGAGCGCACCGGCGTAACCGGTGAGTTCCATGTAGCCGTGCCCCTTCACCTCCCGCCCGGCGCGGGTGGCGCGGACGTCGATGAGTCCTTCCCAATACGCGATCGGCGCGAGGGTGAGTTCCTGCGTTTTCACCGGAGTGGTGATGCGGGCGCGGAGGTCGAGCGATGGAATGGTGAGCTCCCAGGCGATGGGGTAAGCGGCTTTGGTGTTCGGGCTGGTCCACGTTTCCAGCGGGCGGAGCTGGTAGTCGTCGCGGCGGAGGTGGCGCACGGTTCCGCTGGCGTCGATGAATGAGGCGCTGCTGTTCGGGTCCACGCCGGCGTCGGCGTCCCGTCCGGCGCCGGCTTTGAGGCGAAGCTGGTAGAGCATGATTTCGGTGCCGTCGTCCATCTGGAGGCTGAACCAGTCCCAACCGCTCTGCTCCGGTGCGAGCTGGTTGCTGGCCCATTCGTGGTCGAACCACGATTCGCCGCTGACGGCGTAGTCGCGGCCGTCGAGCGTGACGGTGCCGGTCGTCGGGAGGCGGGTGCCGGAGTAGTAATGGGAGGCGCGGCCGGGGCCGTCGGCTTTTTGGCTGATGCCGTCGGTGCCGTGGATGGCCCACGGTTTGCCGTCGGCCACGGTGAGGCGCAGGGCGGCGGGGCCGTGAGCGGCGGTGAGTTCAAAGTGCGGCTCGGCGGGACGGACGAGCTGCCAGTCGTCAATCCACGCCAGCGCGGGCGGCGCCGCGCGTTGGAAGCCGGCTTCCCCGAAGGCGCCGCGGCTGAGGCGCTGGCCGAAGTGGAAGCCGCTGCCCTGCACATCGGTGAGCGCGAAGTGCGCGAACTTCAGGTCATCGACGACGAACCGCGAGCGGACAGGTGCGCGCGATCCAAGCGGGCGAATGCCCTGGCGGAAGAAGGTGAGCTGGTAGCCGAAGCGGCGGCCCTCGGCGGTCTGCACCGCGCCGGTGAAGTACCACCATTCGGTCTTGAAAGCGGAATGCGGGAGGTGGTCGCGGGGGAACTCGTACTGCCAGCCGGGCAAGGCGAGCTGCCATTGGGCTGCGGAAGAAATGACCAATGGAGAATGACCAATGACCAGTGCTAAAATGACCAATGGCCAATGACCAAAGATCATTGGTCGGCCCCACTGTTCCGTCCTAGGGAAGTGGGATGGCGCCTCCATCTGGCAGGCATTCGTGTCATTCGCCCTCATGGTCATTGGTCATTTTCCATTGGTCATTTCCTCACTCTTCCCGGACGGCTCCGGCGATGGGGCTGCGGCTGCCGCGCCAGGCGGGCCACCAAGCGGCGAGCACGGTGGCGGGGATGATCCACAACGGCGTGGTGGCGAGCGCTCCCCACGGGAAGTAAAGCTGAATGCTCCAGCCGAAGAAGGCGGGGTTCACGACCCAGGTGAGCGCGAGCGCGAGGACGAGGCCGGCGACCATTCCGAGGACGGTGGCCACGACACCGATCATGCCACTTTCCAACATGAGCCAGCGCTGGACCTGCGCGGCGGAGGCCCCGATGGCGCGCAGCACGCCGATCTCCCGCTGGCGCTCGGCGACGAGGGTGGTGACGCTGAGAAAGATGCCGGTGATGGCGACGATGAGCGACACGGTGCGAAGGACGTAAGTGACGGCGAAGGTCTGGTCGAAAATGGTGAAGATGCGGGCGCGGAGGGAGCGGTTGGAGTAAACGATGAATTCGCCCGCGGCGCCAAACTGGCGGGTGAATTCCTCCGCGACGCGTTCACCCGCGGCGCCCGGGCGGAGATAGACGGAGACGCTTTGGACTTCGCGCGGCGTGGGCCACCAGCGGGCGCGCAGCGTTTCGGAGGCAAGCATCACGCCTTGGTCGCGGGTGTAGTCGGAATAAATCGCGGCGACTTCCACCGACTGCTCGCCGCTCGGGGTGACGATGACGGGGCGGTCGCCTTCGCGCAGGCGATGTTTGCGGGCAAAGGGTTCGCTGACCGCGACGGCGTCACCGGCGAGCACGCGACGCAGTTTCCGCTCGGTGTCACCGCCGAGCGCGGTGAGGTTGCCGCGGTATTCGCCCTCCACCACGGCAAAGAGGATGGGCACGGGAGCCGCATCGCGGAGCCGCATCGCGACGCTCTGCTCGCGGAAGGTGTCGAGCCCCGCGACCTCGGGCCGCGCGCGCAGCCAGTCGATGGCGGCGGGCGGCACGGTGGCGCTGAGGCCGATGGTTTCATTGGAAGCCGGGGCGATGTAGAGATCGGCCACGATCCCCCGCTCCACCCATGAGTTCACGCTGGTGCGGAAGGAATGAATCATCACGGTGAGGCCGACGGTCATGGCAATGGCAGCAGCGAGCGCGGCGACGGTGACCGCATTGCGGTGGACGCTGCGGCGGAGGTGATCGGCCGCGAGCCGCCACAGGATGCCGGCGCCCGACCAGCGCGCGGCCACCTGCCCGAAGAAACCGACGCCGCCCGGTGCGAACAGGGAGAAGCCGCCGAGGATGAGGGATGCCGCGACGAAGCTGAGTGCAGCAGGCCCCAACCGCAGCGCCGCCCAACTCGCGACAGCCGCGGCGACGAGCAGACCGACGCCGAGCCAGGTCCGTTGCGGAGTGCGCGCAGTGGTGCTCTCGGCATGCGAGCCGAGACTCAACGCGGCCACGGGATCGATGCGCGCGGCTTCATCCGCCGGCAGCCACGCCCCGAGCAGCACCGCGCCGATTCCGAAGATTGCCGCGACGACAAACTGCCCGGGCTCGAGGAAACTCCGCTCGATGCTGACCAGCACGTAGAGCGACGAAATGGTCTTCGCGACCGCGCCGGTGAGCACCTGCGCGAGCGCCACTCCCGCACCGGCCCCGAGCACGATGCCCGGCACGCCGAGCGCCACGGCTTCTCCGAGAAAGAGCAGCCGGATCTCCCAACGCGTGGCGCCGATCGACCGCAGGATGCCGATCTCCACGCGGCGGCGGGCGACGGATGCGGAGATCGTATTGTAGATGAGAAACACGCCGACGAGCAGCGAGACCATGCTGAGCGCCGTGAGATTGAGCTGAAAGGCGGCGAGCATCGTCTGCATCTGAAAGCTGCGTTGCCGCGGCGGCGCGGCGGTGAGATCGGGCGGAAGCAGCGGCGCGAGTTGCGCGGCGACGTCGCGACCGCGGCGCGGGTCGTCGAGGAGAATCTGGAGCGAGGCGACGCGGCCCGGCTTGCCGAAAAGTTCCTGCGCCCAGCCGATGTCCATGGCGGCGATGCGCGACTGCGAGGCGCCGGGCGAGTCCTGCGTGTCGAGCAGCGAGACGACGGTGAGCGTGCGGGTCTCGGAGTTGGCGAGCACGCGCACGGGGTCGCCCACTTTCACGCCGATGCGGCGGGCGAAATCCACGGTGAGCGCGATTCCATTCCCCTGCCCCAGCCACGGCTCGAGCGCGGGCGCGGCGCCGGTTTCGCTCAAGGAAAACGTGCGGAAAGGTTCGCTGGTGAAAAGATCGATGCCGAGGACGCGCAGGTATTCGCCGGGGTGCTCGGGCAGCGTGACCACACCCTCGACGAGCGCGGTGACGGCGCGCACACCAGGCTGCCGCGCGAGGATCGGCCAGAGCGTCTCATCGACGTCGCCGCGCACTTCGAGATGCGACTTCCCCGCGACGAGATCGACCGCCGCGGCGAAGGAGCGGTTCGCGCTGGTATTGGCGATCTGGATGGCGAGGTAGACGGCGATGCCGAGCGCGACGCTGAGGATATTCAGCAGCGCGAGGAGCGGGTGCCGCCGCACGTAACGCACGACATGCCAGAGGAAGAGGCGCGGGAACTGGGATGTCATGCAGTGGGAACGCGGACCATACGCACGAGGTGCGCGGGATCGCTGCATTTACTTTCGCGCCGCGAGGGTGGCGCGGGCGAATTGGATTGCCGCGCCGCGGGGGCATCGGGCAAATGCGTCGGATGCCCGCATCGCGCCAGAACATCGTCCTCGTCGGCTTCATGGGCACGGGGAAGTCGTCGATCGGGCGGCTGATCGCGGGGCGGCTGGGCTTCGTTTTCGTGGACACGGATGCGCTGGTGGTGGAGCGGGCGGGGCGGGAGATCGCGGAGCTTTTTGCGACCGAGGGAGAGGAGCACTTTCGGGAAATGGAAACGGCCGTGCTCGAATCGCTCACGCATCTCGAACGGCGGGTCATCGCCACCGGGGGCGGCATCGTCTTGCGCGAGCGCAATCTGGAGCTGATGCGGGAGCTGGGCCTGGTCGTGCGACTGACGGCGAGCGAGGACGTGATCTACGAGCGCGTGGCGCGCAATACCAAGCGTCCCCTGCTCCAGACGGAGAATCCGCGGGCGACCCTCTCCGCGCTGCTCGCGGCGCGCGAGCCGATGTATGCAGCGGCGGCGCAATGGACACTCGACACGACCACGATGGCGCACGGTGCGGCGGCGGAGGCGGTGATCGCGGAGGCGCGCCGCGCCTTTGCGTGGCAGGGTACGAAGTGAAGCCGGAACTCATCACCTTCGCCCACCGACTCGGGTTTGACCTCTGCCGGGTCTCCCGCGCGGGCGCGCCACCGCATGCCGCGGAGTTTCGCCAGTGGCTCGCCGATGGGCGCGCGGGTGAGATGACGTGGCTGGAGCGGAACGCGGATCGCCGCACCGATCCGCAAGCGGTGGTGCCGGGAGCGCAGTCGATCATCGTGCTCGGGCTAAATTATTGGCAGCCTGAGGCGGCGGAACCCCCGCCGTATCGGATCGCGCGATATGCGTGGGGCGACGACTACCATGAGGTGATCGAGCGGAAGCTGGAGCAACTCGACGCCTGGCTAACCGCGCACGGCGGCCGGCAGCGGCACTATGTGGACACGGGCCCAGTGCTCGAGCGGGACTTCGCCGCGCAATCCGGCGCAGGCTGGCAGGGCAAAAGCACGATGCTGGTGCATCCGAAGCTGGGGACGTTTTTTTTCCTCGCCGAGATCCTGACCACGCTGCCGCTGGAGCCCGACGCAGCGATGCCGGATCACTGCGGCAAATGCACTCGCTGCATCACGGCCTGCCCCACGGGTGCGATCACCGGGCCTCAGCAGCTCGATGCGCGGCGCTGCATCTCGTATCTCACGATCGAGCTGAAGGGGGCGATTCCCGAGGAGTTCCGCACCGCGATCGGCGACCGCATCTATGGCTGCGACGCCTGCCTCGATGCGTGCCCGTGGAATCGCTTCGCCCGCGCCTCCAGCGAAAGTGCGCTCGCCGCACGGGACTTTGTAGCCGGGTGGAAGCTGCGCGATTTCCTGGGGCTCGACGACGACAAGTTCCGCGCGCTCTTTCGCAAAAGCCCGATCAAGCGGATCAAGCGCCGCGGCTTCCTGCGGAATGTGTGCGTCGCGCTGGGCAACGTCGGAACGGACGCCGACCTGCCCGCGCTGGCGCTCGCCGCGCAAGACCCCGAGCCGCTGATCGCCGAGCACGCGCAGTGGGCGATCGCGCAAATTGCCGCGCGCCAGAGCGCGAGGTAGAGATTTCACTCGCCACAGCCGTCCCGCATTTCGACACTCCGCCCCCCATGGCCTCCGAAGCCCGCGTCACCTCCATCTGGAAGAACCAGAAGCTCTTCGTTTCGCTCGCACTGATCGCGATGGCGGGCTGGTTCTTCGTCGATGGAAAGATCGTCTGGCCGCGGAGCAATGAGCGGTGGAAGGCGCACGATCAGTTTGAAAAAGAAAAGCGGCTCGGCGAGTGGCCGGCCTACGCCGCGAGCCACGGCTGGAAGGAAGAACCGCCGGAGAAGTATTACGACAAGGATCAGATATTCATGCAGTTCATGCTCGCCACGCTGCTCGGCGTGATCGGCGGCGCGACGCTCGTTTATTGGTCCAATCAACGGAACCGCGTGCTGAAGCTGGACGGCGAGACGATTCACACCCCGAGCGGCGTGACCGTGCCACTTAGCGCGATCACCGGGCTGGGGCTGAAAAAGTGGGAGTCGAAAGGGCTGGCGACGGTGCGCTACGAGGTCGGGGGAAAGGCGGGTTCGTTCACGCTGGACGACTACAAGTTCGACCGCGATCCGACCCACGAGATCATGAAGGCGATCGAAGCGCATCTCGTGGCCCGCAGCGGCCAGAGCTAGACGACGACCGCGCAAAGACAGCGCGCGTTGACTCCCGTCTCCGCGGCAACTACCGTCCACGCCGCAGGGGAGCCGTATGGCTGAGAGTCCCGATTCGATCGGGAGACCCTTTGAACCTGAACCGGGTAATGCCGGCGAAGGGAGCGAAGACTCTTCTCAGCCGTGCCGTATTCCCCGAATGCGCACGGCTTTTTGTTTACCCCTCCGGCCGCTCGACTCTCAACCCTCAGCTTTATCCAATGATCGCGACCAAAGACACCATCGAACCCCACAGCACCGACCAGCTCCCTGCCAGCACCCGCGTCTGGGTCCAAGGCGAGCTTTTCCCCGAGTTGCAGGTGCCCTTCCGCGAGATCAGCCAGTCACCGACGAAGACATTCAGCGGTGAGCTGCAGGAAAATCCGCCCGTCCGCGTCTACGACTGCTCCGGCCCATGGGGCGATCCGTCGTTCACCGGCACTTCGGACGAAGGCCTGCCGACACCGCGCGCCAAGTGGGTCGCCGATCGCGCGGACGTGGAGCCTTACGACGGCCGCGAGGTGAAGCCTCAGGACAACGGCTACCTTTCCGGAAAGCACGCCGAGTACGCGAGCAAGGCGGAGACGAACCGTCTCGTCGAATTCCCCGGCCTCAAGGGCCAGCGCCGCCGCCCGCTCCGCGCCAGCACCGGACATCCGGTCACGCAGCTCTGGTATGCGCGGCAGGGCATCATCACGCCGGAGATGGAATACATCGCCATCCGCGAAAACCTCGGCCGCGCGAAGATCGCCGAGCTTTCGCAGGACATCCGCCGCGCCGATCTCGACAAGCAGCACGCCGGTTCCGCGCAGATCCAGAACGAATACACGCCGGGCATTTTCCGCCGCTTCCCGCAGCGCATTCCGGCTCAGATCACCGCCGAGTTCGTCCGCGAGGAAGTCGCCGCCGGGCGCGCCATCATCCCCGCGAATATCAATCACCCCGAGCTCGAGCCGATGATCATCGGCCGCAATTTCCTCGTGAAGATCAACGCCAACATCGGCAACAGCGCCGTCGCGTCGTCGATCGAGGAGGAGGTGGAAAAGATGCGCTGGGCCACCAAGTGGGGTGCCGACACCGTCATGGACCTCAGCACGGGCAAAAACATC
>JANPHH010000287.1:0-1692 GCA_031424375.1 Chthoniobacter sp.
CATGAGCCCGGTGGCGTTCACACGCATCGATTCCTCCCATTGCGCGACGCTGCCGTTCGCACCCTTCATCGGTCGCAGCACGGAGTTGTTCACCACGCCATGCACGGTGCCAAAGCGCTCATGGATGCGGCCTTGCAGAGCGATGATGGACGCTTCAGCGCCCTGATCAAAGGCTTCGACATGAACTCTGTAACCGCGTGTAGTTTCTTCGTCCGCCACGACGCGGAGCTTATCGGCATTGCGCGAAGCGATGATCAGCGTGGCACCGGACTCGGCGATGGCGCGCGCGACGCCGCGACCGAACAGGCCTGCGGCACCGGTGAGCAAAACGGTCTTGCCCTGAAGATGAAAGCTTTCCAGTGTGGTCATGAAATTTTCGCATCAGAAGCGAACGGTAAAGGAGCGATGCTCATGGTGCTGGTGGCGACCAGATCGCGACGCCCATGTGGTAGCGCGCATGATCGCGAGAACTGCCGGAATACCATGCGGTGACGAGCCTGCCATCGGCGCGCTGCACGGTGCTCGGGTAGCCGCAATCGCCGGTCGTGGTGTAGGCAATGCGAGTGGAGGTGCTCCACGTTCTGCCTTCATCGTTGCTGAACTTGGCGAGCACGCCGAGCTGGTCATCGGTCTTGATGCGGCTGCCATACGTGAGGACGATACGACCATCCTTGAGGCTTGCGAGGTGGCCGTTGATCTCATTGTTCTGCGTCACGCGATTGGGTTCGCTCCACGTCACACCGTCGTCATCGGATAAAAAAATGTCCATGCCCGTCTGGCGCGCTGCGGCCATCCAGCGCTTGCCACCGAGATGCAGCAGCGTGGTTTCATTGCCCGTGGGATGGATGATGCTCACACGACTCCAGGTAAGGCCATCATCATCGCTGCGGAAGTGCCAGGAGCGATACCCTTTGGTCTTGGTGCTCGCAGTGGCATCGGTCCATTCGCCGCCGTAGCATGAAACGTGGAGAGCGCCGTCCTCACCGATCTTGATGTCGCCAAATGGGATGTAGTGCGTCCATCCAGCATCAGGCTCGGGGAACGCTTTGATCTGTGTCCAAGTCTTGCCGCCATCGCTGCTGCGGCAGACCCATAGAGAGAGAATATCATCGCGGAAGGCTGCCTGCTTTGGGCGCTGCGGTTGTTGCACATCGGTCCATCCGGAGCATAGGACGAGTAAGTCGCCATTCTTTGCGAGACCGCACGCGACGTTCATGCGATTCGTGTTCGGTTCATTCGGTGCGGGGATTCCGACCTTGGTCCAAAACTGTCCGTCTTTACTGTTCCAGCACTCGACGGCGCCGGCCATCTGCCCGTGGCTCGGCTGACCGAAGATCGTGGCATTGATGCTGCCATCGTGCAGTAATGTGAGGTTCGGCCACGCGCAGACATTATCGATGGCGACGAAGCGCTGGATGTTGGTCGGCGCTGTCTATTGGGCATGAAGCGTGGCGCAGGCAAGGAAGGCAAGAAGGAGGGCTGCTTTCATTGGCGGATGGATTTCAATCGGCAAAGCGCAGGGCGTAGAGATCGGCGTCCTGCATCTTCATCCGCAGGCGTACGGTCCGGCCTTGGAGCGCACTGAGATCGCTACCGCTTTTCCACGTTGCGGCAGCGCCGAACTCATCACCCTCAATCCGCTGGGCGGACTCGCCTACGCAGTGTGGGATCGTGCTCGCGCGTGGTCGCGCC
>JANPHH010000288.1:0-6665 GCA_031424375.1 Chthoniobacter sp.
GACTTCGTTCCTCCCCACCTACGTCCCCGAGGAACTCCACTCAGGATGACAGGGGAAAGGGTGCGTTACCGCCCCGACTTCAGTCGTCGTCATCCTTGCGGCCCGGCTTCTTCTTCTCCGTGAAGACAAACGCCGCCCGCGTCGGCGCCGGCATCGCGTGGTCGGCGCCTTTCACCGAGCGCCAGATCACTTCGTTGAGCCGCAGATCATCCGCCGCATCTTCTTTCGCAAAATTCATCCGCGACGATTCCTTCGCGCCATACGCAGTCCGCGAGTTTTTTTCGGTGAGATCGACGGTCACGGGACGCGCGGTGTAAGGGCGCAGGTCGGGCTCGTTTTGAAAGCTCGCGAACATCGGCATTGCCGCCGCGTCGAATTGCGACATCGGCTTCAGCCCGAGGATGAGTTCCATCGTCCGCAGCATGCTCGCGGTGCTGTACATCGTGGAGTCGCGCGAGCCGCGCCGGATGTAGGGGCTGATCGCGTAGGCGATCGTGCGGTGCGCGTCGACGTGGTCGGGGCCATTCTGCGCGTCGTCTTCCACGACGAAGATCGCGGTCTGCGGCCAGAATTTCGAGCGGCTCACGGCATCGACGATCTGACCGAAGGCGAGGTCGTTGTCCGCCACCTGCGCGGTCGGCGTCGGTTTGCCTGGGCTGGTCCCACTCGTGTGATCGTTCGGCAGCCGCACGATTTGCAGCCGCGGCATTTCGCCTTCCTGCTCGAAGCGACGCAGCTCGCTGATGAACCGCTCCGCCCGTTTCACGTCGGGATACGCCGTGTCGAAACTGCGGAACTGCGGATCGAAGTGCCCTTCGATCGCCTTCGCTTTCGCCTTCCCCGGATCGCCGGGACGTTTCCCATTCGCCACCCACTCGCCGTAGCTCCGATAAGTCACTCCCGCCTCCTTCGCCCGGTCCCACAGATAGCCGCCAGCCGGCACTGCGATCGGAAATCCGCCCTCGGAAGGATACGGAAACTTTCCGCCCTTGCCGTGCCCATAGCTGAGCGGCCACGTCTTCTCCACGAAGTCCGTGGCATACGCACCCATCGACCATTCATGCCCATCCGCGCTCACCTCGCTCTCAACATAAAAGTTATCTAACAAGACAAACTCCCGCGCAAGCGCGTGATGATTCGGCGTCACCCGTTCGGGAAAAAGACAGATCGTCGGATCGCCGTTGCCTTCCTTCATGTCGCCGAGCACCTGGTCGTAGGTGCGGTTTTCTTTGATCATGTAGATCACATATTTCAGCGGTGTCGGGTCGCCCGCTTTGCGGGGAATGGGGTGGCCGTCCAGCGCGAGTGCGGCGGTTTTCGACTCCGTCGCGGGCGCACACGAAAGCGCCTGCGCGGTCCACTTCTTGAGCTGCGCTTCGAGCTTGTCCGGCGCGGGCAGGTCGATGACGGATAGGGTGCCAGGGAAGAGTTCGCCGATGTATTCCCTGATCCCCGCCGGGGTCCGCCGGCCGGGCTGCGGACCGTTGCGATTTGGCCGCGAGGTGGCGCCCTTCCCATTCGCCACGAGGAGATGCTTTCCATCCGCCGTCACGCGCACGCTCGTCGGATACCAGCCCACCGGAATGAAGCCGAGCCCGCGCGCGGCCCGCGGCTGCGTGATGTCGAAGACCGCGACGGTGTTGATGTTCGCGTTGGCGACGAAGAGCAGTTTTTCATCCGGCGAAAGCGCGATGGAGTTCGGCGTATTGCCCGGCTCGGCACCCGGCGTGAGTTCGGCGACGAGCGTTTCCGCCAGCGCGCCGGTCGTGGTGTCGATCGCCGAGACGGAGTTGCGATTCGCATTCGCCGCAAAGAGCCGCGCGCCGTCGCGGGTCAGCGCGAGTTCGTTTGGATGTTCCTGCGTCGGCCAGCGGGCGATCACCTTCCAGGCTTTCAGATCGACCACCGCCACCGCGCTCTGCGCCCAAAGCGACACGTAAAGCCGCGCGCGCTTTTCATCCAGCGCGAGTCCGTATGGAAACGGCTCCGATTCATCCGCCACATCGAGCAGGGCCTGCGCGCGTTTGGTGATCGAGGGATCATCCGTGGTCGCGTCCAGTTTCGGCGGCTGCGGAACCGGCGCATCCGTCAGCAACAGATCGGTCGCGGGATCGTCATTGCGCGGCACGCGCGACACGCTCTGGGCCCAGAGATTGGCGACGTAGAGCCATTTGCCATCGGCACTCGGCACGAGCCCGCACGGAATGCCGCGCGACTTCGGCTCGCGGACCTTCAGCGTCCCGTGCGCGCTGAGGAAACCAGCCGCAAACGCAAACCGATGCACCACTTCACCCGACGAACCGGACACGAAAAGCGTGCTTCCGTCGGCATTGAACGCCAGCCCGTAGAACGCTTCATCCACCGTCACGCGGGACACGATCGCGCCGCTGCCCGTGGTCACGATCACGACCTCGTGCTGGCCGTGACCGCAGTGGAGCACGGCCGCAAATTCCCCGCCGGGATGCAGCGCGATATTCACCGGGAAATCGCCGAGCTGCACCTGATGCCCCACCGGCCGGAGCGTCCATTGATTTGGCAGCAACACCGAGCCGTCATCCTGCACGCCGGGCAGATCCGTGCCGGGCGTCTTCTTCAGCAAACTCTCATCAGCGCAGGTGAGACAGCCGAAGAGAACGACGAGCGGGAGGAACAGCAAGTGGCGCATCCTCCTGAGCTAGGGACCACCGCCGCACAACGCAAACCACAACGCATGGCGCCCTTCCGCCAAGATCGGTGGATTTGCCCGCATCGGGTTCGGTGTTAGATCATCCACGCCCCATGCGCTGCCTTTCTCCCCTGCTCCTCGCCTGCTTCGCTTTCGCCGCGTCGCCGCGCGCGGAGGATTTCCAAGGCTCGACTCATCCGATCCCCTACGATGAGCCGCCCTTCGCCTACAGCGCCGCTACGCCCGCAGATCCCATCGCGCAGCTTCAGGCGAAGCTCGATGCAAAGGAAACAAAGCTGCATTTCGACGACACGTTCGGCTGGCTGCCCGCGCTGCTCGAGGCGCTGAAAGTCCCGAAGTCCTCGCAGTCCCTCGTCTTCTCCAAGACCTCGCTCCAGCGTCACGAAATCACGCCGCAGAATCCCCGCGCGCTCTACTTCAACGACGACGTCTACCTCGGCTACATCCCCGGCGCGCCACTCATGGAACTGAGCGCCGTGGACCCCGTGCTCGGCGGCGTCTTCTACTCCATCGAGCAGATGCCCGCGCGGAAGCCGAAGTTCACCCGCGAATCCGATTGCCTGCGCTGCCACGCCTCGCCGCGGACGATGGGCGTGCCCGGTCACGTCATCCGCTCGATCGCCACCGATCACACCGGCGAGATGGATCTTCAGAGCGAGTTCACCGCCACCGATCAGACCGTGCCATTCTCCGAACGCTGGGGCGGCTGGTACGTCACCGGCCAGCACGGCACCATGGGCCACCGCGGCAATCTCATCGGCGCCAAAGCGTTCGCGCATTTCGACGAGGAGCCGCTCCGCCGCGCGAATCTCGACAGCCTCGGCGAGTTCTTCGACGAGACAAAATTCTTCGCCCGCGGCAGCGACATCGTCGCCCTGCTCGTGCTCGAGCATCAGGTGAAGATGCACAACTACATCGCGCGGCTGAACTACGAGTCCCGCTCGATGCTCGCTGCCTACGGCCACATTCGTTACCTCAAAAATCAGGAGAACGCCTTCCTCCGCTACCTGCTCTTCACCGAAGAACTACCGCTCACTTCGCCGATCTCCGGCAACGCGGATTACGTCCAGGCCTTCACCGCCATGGGTCCGCGCGATTCCGCCGGCCGCTCGCTGCGCGACTTCGATCTGCAGACGCGCATGTTCAAGTATCCCTGCAGCTTCCTCATCTACTCCGCAGCGTTCGACCAACTGCCACCGCCGATGCACGATCACCTGCTCCAGCGCCTGCACGAGATCCTCACGGGCAAGGACACCTCACTCGACTTCGCAAAAATCCCCGCCGAGCAACGTCAGGCGATCCTCGAAATCCTGCGCGCGACCAAGCCCGGACTGCCGGACTATTGGCGCGAGTCGTGACCGGCGCGGTCGCGTGGCGCCGGGAGAACGTCGGCCGGATTTGCAATCCGGCGCCACCCGCTGCTCGCGATGCCAGCGCAACCTCCCGCGGGCGAAACGGATTGAAAATCACAGGCATCCCATGGGCTGCCGATCGAGAGGACACCCGCGCGCAGCGCCACATCGAAACACTGTCATCCTGAGCGCAGCGCCGCGTGGTTGAGGCGGAGGGTGGAGAAGCGGTGGGAGGGTGTGAGGGCGGCGCGCAGTCGAAGGACCTCACGCTTCTCTGCGCGGCGGGGAAAGCGGAAAATGTGCGAGGTCCTTCGACTGCGCTGCGCCCGCGTTACCGCCTCCGCTCCGCTCAGGATGACAGTTATTTTTTTCGATGCCGCGCTTTGCGCCGGGGTAAGCTCGATCTCCAGTCGATGGGATGGCGGTGCCGTCTATCGGAAGGAGCGGGCGTCGCCGACCGCTGGACTCGGGCGAAGACGATTTAAAATCCGTCCTGCATTCTTCGCCCTCCCGCCGACTGCGTTCCGCCTCAATCCGTCACCGCTCCGAGCGACGCCGTGCTGACTTGCTTCGCATACTTCGCCAGCACCCCGCGGGTGTAACGCGGGACGGGGGCTTTCCATTTGGCGAGGCGGGCGGCGATGTCTTTCTCCGGGATGCCGAGGGTGAGGACGTTTTTGTTCGCGTCGATGGTGATCGGGTCGCCGTTGCGCACGACCGCGAGCGGACCGCCGAGCGCGGCTTCCGGCGTGATGTGACCAACGACGAAACCATGCGAGCCGCCGCTGAAACGGCCATCGGTGATCAGCGCGACTTCCTTGCCGAGGCCCTTGCCCATCACCGCGCTGGTCGGGCTGAGCATCTCGCGCATGCCGGGACCGCCGACCGGACCTTCGTGCCGGATGACGATGACGTGGCCCTTCTTCACGCGGCCATCGAGGATCGCGGCGAGCGCGTCCTGTTCGTTTTCGAAGACGATCGCCTTGCCCGTGAAGGTGAGTCCTTCCTTGCCGCTGATCTTGGCCACCGCACCGCCGGGCGCGAGGTTGCCGCGGAGGATGACGAGGTGGCTGTCCTTTTTGATCGGGTTGCTCAGCGGGCGGACGATGTCCTGATCCTTCGGGTAAGGCTTCGCGCGCTTGAGATTCTCGGCCACGGTCTTGCCCGTGACGGTCATGCAGCCGCCGTGGAGCAGACCGGCGTCGAGCAGCGTGCGCATGAGTGGCGTCTGGCCGCCGATGGCGATGAGTTCGCTCATGAGGTAGCGCCCGCTCGGCTTGAGGTCGGCGAGCACGGGCGTGCGTTTGCCGATGCGGGTGAAGTCATCGAGGCCGAGCTTCACGCCGGCGGAATGCGCCATGGCGAGGAGATGCAGCACGGCATTCGTGGAACCGCCGAGTGCGATCACCATGGTGATGGCGTTTTCGAATGCCTGCTTCGTCATGATGTCGAGCGGGCGGATGCCGCGCTTGATCAGTTCCAGCACGGCCATGCCGGCCTCGCGGGCATCCATGGCTTTCTCCCGCGAGATGGCGTTCTGCGCGCTGCTGTTGGGAAGTGACATGCCGAGTGCTTCGATCGCGCTGGCCATGGTATTCGCGGTGTACATTCCGCCGCACGAACCCGCTCCGGGGATCGCCTTCTCTTCCACGAGCGCGAGTTCACGCTCGTCGATCGAGCCCGCGGCATACTGCCCCACCGCTTCGAAGCAACTCACCACATCGAGCGGCTTATCCGCGAACATCTCGCGGCGGTCCTTGCGCAGACGCTTCTCGGCGAGAATGCCGCTGATGCAGCCGGGGAGAATCGTGCCGCCATACACGAACACACTCGGCCGGTTCAACCGCGCCATGGCCATCACGCAGCCCGGCATGTTTTTGTCGCAGCCGCCGATCGCCACCAGCCCATCGAAGCCTTCGCAGCCCATCACCGTCTCGATCGAATCCGCGATGACCTCGCGCGACACGAGCGAATACTTCATCCCCTCCGTACCCATCGAGATGCCATCGGAAATCGTGATCGTGCCGAAGATCACGCCCTTGCCGCCGCCCGCATTTGAGCCGGCTTCGGCCTGCCGCGCGAGTTGGTCGAGGTGCATGTTGCACGGCGTCACATTGCTCCAGAGCGAAGCGATGCCGATCTGCGACTTCTTAAAATCCTCCCGGGCGAAGCCGACGGCATGGAGCATCGCACGGCTGGCGGCGCGCTCGTAGCCATCGGTGACCAGCGCGGAATGCGCGCGGTGGAGGGATTTGGCGTTCGGTTTGGTGTTGCCGCGTTTCGCTTGCTCGCGGTTGCTCGGTGCCAGGGGCTTGGTGCTCATTTTGGGAAAAGGGGGGCGAGCCTAGTGGCTGGCGGGACGGGTGGCAAGCGAGTGGCGCGTTCGCCACCGGCCGGGGGTGTGATTAAATGTGGTGCAGCGAAGTCTGTAGTCCCGGAGGGACAGCGGAAATTAGCCGGTGGCGTCAGCCACCGGATCGCGAAAGAAATGAATCCGCCCCGGCAGGGGCGTTTGAATTCCACCGTCGCGACTCCACCGCCCCTTCAGGGCGGGTTCGCTCGGCGGGCGGTTCCGGTGGCTGACGCCACCGGCTAATTTCCATCGTCCCTCCGGGACATCGCGCGCA
>JANPHH010000289.1:0-5638 GCA_031424375.1 Chthoniobacter sp.
AGCGGGGTTCCGGCGGCCGAGCGCTTCCACCCGGGCCACGAGTTCGTCCATCGAAAAGGGCTTCGCGAGATAGTCGTCGGCGCCCGCGTTCAGCCCTTTGATGCGATGCTCCACCTCGCCGCGCGCGGTGAGGATGATCACGCGCGCCGTGCACTTCGCGCGCCGCAATTCCTCGAGCACACTGAAGCCATCGAGGCTGGGGAGATTCAAGTCCAGCACGACGAGATCGGGTGGTTCGCGCAGCGCACGGGCGAGTCCAGCGGAGCCGTCGTTCTCCGCATCGGCCCGATGGCCACGGCGCTCCAGCGCCCGCACAATGTGCCGGGCGAGTTGTGGTTCGTCCTCGATGACCAGAATCCACATGGCGATCCGCTTTTACCAGCCGGACGACCTTGCGCTAAAGTCGCGCGGCAACGGAGCCTCGGTGACGGCGGGGCGGTTCAACTCAGGGAGTGGGAAAGGTGCGGCTGAAGTAAACCGTCGCGCCCTGTTTGATCTGAATGACCTCGCCGAACACGGGGAAATTGAGCAGTCCCTGGCCGGGTTTCGGGTCGGACTCGAACTTCGCTTTGCCACGCGTTCCACCGCTCGCGGAGGCTACTACGATCGTGCTAGCTTTTGCCCCGATCAGCAGGTCGTAGGTGCCCACCGGGAGATCTTCCACTTCCAACTCCAGGCTCAGATCGCCCGTCTCGTCGCGGGTGTATTCTGCTTTCGCGGTCGCGTCGGAATCTGCGCCGCTGCTCGTGAGTGCCACGGTGAGGTCGAAGGGCGTGACCTGTCCGCCGCCACCGGTCGCCGAGCCACTGCCGAGGAGGTGCGAAAAGAGCACGCCGCTCGCATTGGAAATCTCGATCGTCTGGCCGCGCGGATCGAAAGTCAGCACCTTCTTGCCCGGCTCGCTCTCGCTCTCGAATTCAAGTTCTCCCTTGATTTGTCCCGCGACGGATTTTGCCGTGATCGTCCCGCGCACCGTGCCGCCGACGGTCAGCGTGTAGGCGCCGAGGTCCACCTTCTCGATCTCGACGGAAAAGCTGTGCCGGCCTTGGGCATCCACCTTGTATTTGGCCTTCGCGCTTGCGTCAGCGTCGAGGCCGGTGGAGGCGAGGACTTCCTCAAATTCCGAGGCCGGCTCACTGGCCGTGGGCGTCCCGGCACCGGTCAGATTCGGATTGAAGACACCCTCGAAAAACTTCGTGGCGCCCTGCACGATGGAGAGCGTCTTGCCGACGGGGTCGAAGGTGAGGGGAAGTTCGCCCGGGCTGTCGTCGCCGCTCGTGAATTCGATCTCGGCGCGCGTGGTGCCGGGCGCTACCACGAGCGTGCCGACGGCTGGCGTGGCGCCGCCCACCTTCAGGTCGTAGCTGCCGGCCGCGACCCCTTCGATCTCGACGGAGAAATGTTTCCGCGCCCGTTGATCGATCCGCAGCTTCGCATGGGCCGAACTCCCGTTCGGTGCGGAGACGGCGGGCAGGGCGATCTCACTGAGGCTCGGTGACGCGACGTTCACGCCGCGGCTTTCCGCTTCCAGCTTGTCGCTGAAGCGCACCGTGGTGCCCTCCAGAATTTCCACGACCTCGCCGCGCGGATCGAAATCGAGGAGCGGCGTGGTGGGCTTCTTCTGCGGATTTTCGAAGGTCAGCGAGCCCGCCTTGCCCTTCAGCGTGATCGACCCGCGCTCCACTCCCGCGACGAGCACTTTAAACGGTCCGCCGGTGACATTCGCCACGTCGACGCGGAAGGTTCGCCGGCCTTTGCGATCCACGCTGTAGCGCGCTTTGGACTTCGCCTTGTCCGGGGCGTCATCCTTCGCGAGGTCCACCTTTTCATTGACCTCAGCGCCCTCCTCTTCACCCGTGCCGGAAACGATGCCTTCGAGCACACTCGTGGTTCCGTCGAGCACTCGCACGAGTTTGCCGCGAGGATCGAAGTCGAGCAGCGCCGCGCCATTCTTCGCGGGGGTGACAAAGCGCGCGGAACCCTTGCCCGCACGATCGGTGGTGAGCGAACCCTCGATCACGGAATCGACTTCCACCGCGAACGTCTTCGCGGCATCGAGCTTGCCGACTTTCACGATGAACTCGGCCCGCTTCGACTTCAGCGATGCGACGGCGACGCCGACGGCATCCGCATCGCCAGTGGCTTTCAGCGGGGCCTTGATCGCGGAACCGTCTTCGGCGAAGGCCGTTGCGCCGAGGGCGAGTACGGTGAGGAGGGGGAGGAAGGGATGTGGTTTCATATCAGTGGTTTTGTGACTCCATTGATAATACCGCTCGCTCCCGAACGGTAGGAAATGAGCGTAACCGAACTGTTACACTCCGGCTGGCCGCCTACTGGAAGTCGTAGATCACCGCGCGCTGGCAGTTCGGCTTGAAGACCTTTTCCACGAATTCGAGGTGCAGTGGGTGGATCTGATATTCGCCCTCCTGCTCCTTGCTCTCGAAGGTCAAATTTAGCGCAACCTGGTAGCTCTGATCCACCACTTCGCGATGGCTGGGAACCATGCGGCCGATGTGAAAACTCTCCACGATCGGGATCGGGCGCAGGTATTTCTCGGCACCGGCGATGAGCTCATCGGCGGCGTTGGGAAGCTCGGGTTTGGTCCAGAAGATGACGACGTGGGAAAGCATGGGTGATGGGGCTGGGATGGGAGTAAGGGCGATGTCGTAAGCGAATCGGCACCCAGCGAGCAATCCCGCAAACCGAGCCCGTTGCAGAGAGTTGACGCTTCGGGCATCCGGGGTTTCGATTCCCCAGTATGAAGACGCGTTTTTTACTGGTCGCTCTCGCATTGCTCCTCGTGACGACCACCTCCTCGCAGGCAGTCGATCTCTACACTCTCTTCAAGGCCAAGGTTTCGCTCACGGTGACGAAGGTGATCCCGGGATCGTTCGACAATAACTTCGTCGACAAAGCGGAGACGAAAACCCTGGCCAACAACGACCTGATCAATCTCGCGCTCGGACGTCCGCTCGGGACGAAGGTGACTCAGGTGCTTGCCGTCGCGGTCTTCGCGGAGGGGCCGGGCATCATCGCGGCACCGAAAAGCAAACTCGTAGTGATCAATCCCGATCCGGCCGTGACGGACGCCGCGAAAATCCTCGCCACCGTGGCCAACCTGACCAGCCTCGACTACGAAGCGGCGACCGGGCCGAAAGGACGTACGGGCCATGGAATCGGTGGCGTGCAAATCGTCGAAACCACGACGGGCCAGGCTCCGGCGAACAACAAATTTTTCAGCACCGCGCTGCGGGGAGCCGCGCAGGGCAAGGGTTCGGCGGGCGCCACTGCCGGAACGCTGAGCACGCTCAGCCTCGTATCCACCGGACTCGCCGGTCCGCTCCACGTGAAATTCGCCACCACGAAACAGCCAACGCCGGTCGACTTCGACGGTCTCGTGATCAAGGCGAAATTCTCGGTCAGCGGAAAGCCCGTCGCCACGGCCACCTTCTAGATTTCAACCCTATGAAACGAACACTGCTTTCCCTCGCTTCCCTGATCCTGACGGTTTCTGCGGCGCAGGCCGTCGATTTCTTCGTCTACAAAGTCACGGCAAAACTGCCGGTCCTCACGGTCGCCCAAGTCGGTGGAGTCGACAAAATCGTGACCCGAACTTTCGTCGCCGATGACCTGATCAATATCGCCCTCGGCCGCCCGCTCGGGACCAAGGTGAATTCGTCGACGGAGATGCTCGCGGTCGCGGGAGTGGACGAACTGGACAGCGTCAACCCGCCCGCCTCGAAGCTCATCGTCTTCAATCCGAGCACCAAGAAAAACCTCGCGACAATCACGACCGTCAGCTCCCTGAATATGAAGTACGTGTCGAACTCGCCCAGAGGCAGCGCGACAGCAGCCACCACGCAGCCCTTCGTCGAATCGACCGTCAATCCGACGGTCGCGAAGTTCTTTGCGGGCACGTCGCTTTTCCTCGCCGGCAGCGGCAAGGGACCCGGCGCGGACCCGTTCGACTTTCGGCCGCCGGTCACCGGTGGGACCACGATGCTGAATGGCCGCGTGAAGCTCCTGATCACGGAAAAGACCGGCGGAACCGCCACGGTATTCGAGGGACTCGTGGTGAAAGGCTCGATGTCCGGCGGAGGCGCGCCGCTGCTTTTTTCGGAGTAGGGGGGCGCAGCTTATTTGAAATCGCGGCGGCGGATCGCCAGCCAGCCGACCAGCAGCAGTGCGGCATTGAGCGTGGCGAGTTGCGCTCCGTGTTGGAGCATCAAGGTTTCCGGGATGATTTGGTTGTAGGCGTTGATCCATGTTCCGAGCCGGCTCACGAGTAGATCGTCCCGGAGAAAGGAGCACTGAGGAATGCGTCGCAGAGCCTGTTCGGCGATCAGCCAGGTCAACGCACCGGCGCACGCCGAGGCGGGCTTGATCGGGAAACAGGAAAGCGCAAACGCCAGCAAAGCCGGCGTGATCAGGCTGAGGGGCAGCAAGGTGATCGCGAGAGCAATGCGGCGCACTCCCTCCTCGCGCTGAAACTGACCGAGCACACTGTCTTCGAGCGAGATGACAAACATCGGCCCCGGTTTACCGATCAGCATCCCGATCGCGAACGCGCCAGCGCCGATCAAGAGTCCCACGCTGACGGCGTAAAAAATCGCAGCGCCCGCCTTCTGAATGTAAACACTGCGGCGCGATGCCGGGCGATTCAGGATCATCCGCAGCGTTCCTTCTTCCGCATCCTGGCCGAGGATATCGGCCCCGAGTAGCACGACGAAAAACATTCCGACCGTCTGGGTGAGATTGATCGTGAGGTAGCTCACGGTGGTGAGGTCCGAGAAGACCGCCGCGACCTGAAGGTGAAGGCGGCGCGCTTCCCGCCAAAGCGTTGCCTGCACCGGATGAAGCTGAAAAAGTCCGGCCAAAACGAGCTGGGTCGCGAAGACGGCGGCCAGCCCGAGACGCGCTCGCGGGCGGGCGAAGAGTCGGCGGAGTTCTGTCCGGAATTGGTGGAAGAAAAGACTCACAGATCGACTGACAATGAGGGGAGAGTAACGGAGCCGAGCCAAGTCGGCGAGACAGCTGCACGAAACGATCTCGGTTAGGATGAATCGAAACTCCAAAATGCCTGTCATCATGAGGGGCCGAACAAGCGGGCGTGATTTTTTGGGGTGGGATGAACCGGCGGCGGACAAGGAGCGGCGAACTCCAGTTCGCCGACCCCAAACGCGCGCAGCGCCACTTCTCGAAGAGGCGCGGGGGAGGGAAGTGGCGCTGCGCACGCCGCGAGGACGGCGAAGTGGACTTCGCCGCTCCTTGCGCGCACGCGACTCCGAACGGCCTTGGAAAGCCAGCAGGTTCATTGGCAGCGGAGGGTAACGGAGCCGAGCCGAGTCTGCGAGACAGCCGCAGGCAACGACCTCGGCCTTTGGTGGAGCGGGCAGTTCCCGGCCAACCGAGGTCCCTCGACTTCATTCCGGTCAGTTGGGCTCCCTCCATTTTGCTCGGGATGACAGGCTGTTTTGAAATTCCCGCACACCCTCTAATTCTACTTTGTTACTGCTTTTCTTCGCTTCTTGCGGGCAGAGGCGGTGGCGGCGGCGCGGGCGGCGTGGCGTGCCCGCAGCTTGCGCAGGACTTGATCGGGGTCGCGGGTTTTGCGCGGGAGGTAGAAGTCCAGCAACTC
>JANPHH010000290.1:0-1812 GCA_031424375.1 Chthoniobacter sp.
GACGGGGCTCGCGAAGAACACGGTCGTCGTTTTCTGGAGCGACCACGGCTACTACATGGGCGAACACACGTGGTGGGGGGCGAAGCACAACAACTACGAGGGCGCCACGCGCAACTGCCTCATCATCGCCACGCCCGCGCAGAAGACCGCGGGGCAAAAGACCGACGCCCTCGTGCAATCCGTGGACCTCGCGCCGACGCTCACGGAGTTGTGCAGCCTGCCGCCGAATCCCGGCTTCCAGGGCCGCAGCCTCAATCCATTGCTCGACGATCCGACGGCCAGCGTGAATTCCACCGCGTTCAGTTGGTATCCCAAGGCCGGCTACCTCGGCCTCTCGATGCGCACGGACAAGTGGCGCTACGTCGAGTGGACCAAGCCCGGCGCGCCGACCGAGCACGAGCTGTTCAACACCGTCCACGATTTGCAAAACGACCTAAACGTCGCCGACAAGCCCGAGCACGCGAAGGTGATCGAGTCGCTGAGCCGACAGATGCGCGAGAAGTTCCCCGTGCAGGAGTTCAAGGAACCCGGCGCGAAAACACCGAAGGCCGCGGGCAAGAAGAAGCCAGGCGTCTGAACCGGACGCGCGGATGAGCGGCAGAAATTTGTCCAATTTCGTCGCCTGCGGGCGTTGATCAGTGAGTATCCTTTTTGCATCCCATGCGCCGCCTTTTCCTCGCCCTCCTTCCCATCGCCGCCGGCGCGTGCGTCCATGCCGATGACGGTCCGGATGCGCTCTTCGTTCGGCGCATCGAGCCGCTGATCCACGAGAAGTGCATCGCGTGTCACGGGAAGGATCGGGAGAAGATCAAGTCGGACTACGACATGACGACGCGGGAGGGGTTCTTCCGCGGTGGCGAGAGCGGGAGCGCGGCGGTGGTTCCGGGGCAGCCGGAGAAAAGCCCGGTGTATCTCTCCGTGATCCGCACGCACGACGACTGGGAGCCGATGCCGCCGAAGGAGGCGGACAAGCTCTACGCGGAGCAGATCGGGTGGATTAAGGCGTGGATCGCAGGTGGCGCGCCGTGGCCGGATGAGACTCGCGTGAAGGAGATCGCGAAGGCGAATGCGGAGAAGTGGTCGGCGGAAGACGGTCGACCGATGAAGACCAGCGGCGGGCTCGCGCCGGAGTGGACGAATCGCAAATACAAACCCGAGGGGCTGTGGGCGTATAAGCCAGTGGCGAAACCGGTGCCACCGACGGCTGGCGGCAATCCAATCGACGCCCTCATCGTCGCAAAGATGCCTGTCGGGCTCCCTCCCGCACCCGCTGCCGACCCGCGCACTTTCATTCGCCGCGCGTCCTTCGACCTCCTCGGTCTGCCGCCGACCCCCGAGGAAGTTGCCGCGTTCGAGATGGATTCAATCCGCAATCCGCAATCCGCAATCCGCAATCTGATCGACCGCTTGCTCGCCTCGCCGCACTACGGCGAGCGCATGGCGCAGCACTGGCTCGACGTCACGCGCTATGCGGATTCGAGCGGCTTTGCCAACGACTACGAGCGCGGCAATGCGTGGCGGTATCGCGATTACGTGGTGCGCGCCTTTAACAGCGACAAGCCCTACGATCAGTTCATCCGCGAGCAGATCGCCGGAGATGAAATCGATCCGGGCGATCCGGAGAAACTGATCGCCACCGGCTTTCTCCGCATGGGTCCGTGGGAGCTCACCGGGATGGAAGTGGCGAAGGTCGCGCGCCAGCGCTTCCTCGACGACGTGACGAACAGCGTCGGCGAGACCTTCATGGCGCACTCGCTGCAATGCGCGCGCTGCCACGATCACAAGTTCGATCCGGTGCCGACGCGCGACTTC
>JANPHH010000291.1:0-1979 GCA_031424375.1 Chthoniobacter sp.
ACTGCGCGAGGAGTTGATCAAACTGGGATTGCCGGTGCCGCGCTACATCCTCAGCGGCACGCCGAGTTTTCCCGTGCATGCGCGGCGGCGCACGGATACGGATTTGAGTCCCGGCACCTGCGTGCTGTGGGACGCCGGCTACGGCACGAAATGTCCCGACTTGGATTTTCTGCACGCTGCGTTGGTGCTGACGCGCGTCGTGAGCAAGCCCGGCGAAAACCGGCTCACGCTCGATCTGGGCCACAAAGCCATCGCCGCCGAGAACCCGCATCCGCGCGTGATTTTCCGCAATCTCCCCGACGCCAAGGCGGTTATGCACAGCGAGGAGCATCTCGTCGTGGAGACGGCGCACGCGAATGAGTTCGCCGTCGGCGACTGTGTTTACGGAGTGCCGTGGCACATCTGCCCGACGGTGGCGTTGCACTCGCAGGCGGTCGTGATTGAGAACGGTCGCGCCACGTCGCGCTGGAAAGTTGCCGCGCGCGAGCGGCAGCTGACCATTTAAGCAGTCGCCAATTTCCAACTCCGCTTCTACTCTCGAGCCATGTTCATTCTTGACGCCCATCTCGATCTCAGCATGAACGCGCTCGAATGGAACCGCGACCTCACGCGGCCCATCGACGAAATCCGCGCGCGTGAAAAAGGCCAGACCGACCGGAAGGACCGAGCCAATGGCACCGTCTGCTTTCCCGAAATGCGCCGCGGCCGAGTGGGCATTTGTGTGGCGACCCAAATTGCGCGCTACGTGAAACAAACCAATCCCCGCAGCGGTTGGCATTCGCCCGAACAGGCGTGGGCGCAAACCCAAGGCCAACTGGCGTGGTACCGCGCGATGGAAGAACGCGGTGAGTTGTTTCAGATCACCAATGTCGCTGGCTTGGAAAAAATGGTGAAACGCTGGATGCAGGACGGCGAAAAAGATGCCGCGCAGAAACCCATCGGTTACGTCCTGAGCCTCGAAGGCGCTGATTCGATGGTCACGCTCAAACATCTCGAGCGTTCGGTGGCGCAAGGCTTGCGCGCGATTGGGCCAGCGCATTACGGCCCCGGAACATACGCGCCCGGCACCGAGGCCACCGGCCCGCTCAGCCCACAAGGACGCGAGCTTATGAAGGAAATGGATCGCCTTCGCCTGATCATGGACTGCACGCATCTGGCCGACGAGGCGTTCTGGGAAGCCACGAAGATTTTTCAAGGACCAATCTGGGCGAGCCACCAAAACTGCCGCGCGCTGGTTCCCGACGGCCGGCAATTTGACGACAACCAGATCAAGTTGCTCATCGAACGCGGCGGCGTGCTCGGCGCCGCCCTCGACGCCTGGATGATGGTGCCCGGTTGGGTGAAAGGGAAAACGCGTCCTGAACAGGTCGGCGTCAAACTGCAACACATGGTCGATCACATCGATCGCGTGTGTCAGCTCGCCGGAAATTCACGTCACGCCGGCATCGGCACCGACCTCGACGGCGGCTTCGGTCGCGAACAGTCGCCCATGGATCTCGACACGATCGCCGACCTGCAAAAAGTTCCCGACCTGCTCGCCAAGCGGGGCTACCCAACCGCCGACATTGAAGCGATCATGCACGGGAATTTTCTGAACTTCCTCCGGAAGAACCTGCCAAAGTAAGACATTCCGAAACGAAAGCTCCAAGCAAACGCGCAGGCGCTTCATCGAGAATTCCAACTGAGGTAATTTAGCTTGGAGTGGTGCCCACGACAGGACTTGAACCTGTACGATGTTACTCACTAGAACCTGAATCTAGCGCGTCTGCCAATTCCGCCACGCGGGCAACCTGATTACCAAATACTTACGAATGAACCAGTGTCTCGGAGGTTGATTTGTGCCACTGTGATGCCACGAAATCCAATGGGAGCATTGGAAACGGCCCCGGCACCGGTCCGGCTAATCAACTGAGCGATGATTCGAATCGTTCGCATCCGGGCGCAAGCTACCAAAGGGCCGTTGACTCGCGCAAGCGTCC
>JANPHH010000292.1:0-8984 GCA_031424375.1 Chthoniobacter sp.
GTGCGTTTCCAAATCCCACACCTTCGTCACATCGGGACGCAGGCCCGTCAGGATCGCGGTGCGCGAGGGGCTGCACACCGCCTGCGACACGTAGGCCTTGTTGAAGACCATGCCGCGCGCCGCGAGGCGGTCGATGTTCGGGGTCTTGATGATCTTATTGCCGTAGCAGCCGAGTTCCGGCCGCATGTCATCGACGGCGATGAAGAGGACGTTGGGTTTTTTCTCAGCGGCTTGCGCTGAAGCGAGCGCGAGGGATGCGATGGCGAGGGTGATTAATCGTGCGGATTTCATGAGGGGTAGAGGGTCGGCGCGGGGAAGACGGTTGGACGTGGGGACTGCGCGCGCTCACGCGGGACTGGATGATAGCGGAGTCAGGCTTAGGCGAATACTGCTCGTTTCATCAGAGCAGACAAGTGCGGCGGAAACCTTCGCCCACGACCACCGGTAATCGGTCGCGCTCATCCGAACCCGCGCGGCGAAGCGCTCCGCGGCGTTCACGGCGGGTCGCCGGCAACGGCGCCCGGGTCGAGTGCTCCCCCCCGGAGTGCTAGCCGGGTTGCCTTTCCTTCCGGACTCGCAATAGTTCCCGTCCCATCCACCCGTTCATGCCCATCCGCCGCACTCTCGCGCTCCTGCTCCTCCTCGGCGCCCCGCTGGCTGCTGCGCAGCCGGACAAAACGCAGCAGCCGGAAGACAAAGTGCTCGAGCGCTACCGGCAGGTCCTCATTGCCAATCCCAGCGAGGGCATCGCGCTCGACCGGCTCTGGAAGGCGTATGCGGATAAGGGTGAGACCGCCAAACTCATCGAGGAATACCGAAAGAAGGGAGCCACCTTCGCGCAGGAGATGATCCTCGGTCACGTCTTGCGCCGGGCCGGGACGCTGGACGAGGCCCGCGCGGCCTTCGAGCGTGCGGCCGCGCTGGATCGCGCGAACCCACTCGCCCCGCTCTCGCTCGGCGCGCTCGAAGCGGCGGCCGGCAAACCTCGCGAGAGCACGGGCTGGTTCCAGAAAGCCCTGCCCCTCCTGCCGCCCAACGACCCGCGGCTGACCGACACACTTCGCCAGCTCGGCGCCCAATGGCTCGCGGCCGGGGATCTCGCCCAGGCCACCGAAGCGTGGGAGCAGATGGTCAAGGCCAATCCCAACGACCTGGATCTCCGCCGCGATCTCGCTGACACCTACGTGCAGAATCGCCTCGCGGATCGGGCCATCGCCCACCTCGAGTTTCTCGTCGAGAAAGCGCAGCCCGCCGAGCGCGCGCAGGCCCTGCAAAAAATCGCGCGCATCCGCCAGGGCGCGGGGGACCAGGACGGCGCGATCATTGCGCTCGAACGCGCGCTCACCCTCACGACCCCGGGCAACTGGTTGCGCGCGGAGTTGCAGTCGCAGCTCATCCGGTTGCACCAGCGCTACCACCGCACCACGGAGCTCGAGGAGCGGTGGAAAAAATACGCGGCCGAAAATCCGCGCGACCTCACCGGCTATCTCCAGCTCATCGATTTCTACGAGCGCCTCGGCGACCTGGAACACGAACGCTTCTGGCTCGACCGGCTGACGCAACTCGCCCCGAAGAATCCGGAGTACCGCCACCGCTTCGCGCGGCTGCTCGTGCAACTCGACCAGCTCGATCCTGCGATCACGCTCTACGATGGGTTGATCCGGGAACAGCCCGCGAATCCCGAGTACGTCTTCGAGCGGGCCCGAATCGATGTCCAGCGCGAGCAGACCGGCGAGGCGCGCGACCGCATCGCCCGCCTGCTCGAACTGCGCAAAACCGATGAGACGATCCGCAGCGAGGCGCTCGGCTTCTACCAGCAGAATCACCTCCACGAACTGACCGAGCAACACCTCGCCGCCGACGCCGCCACCGGCTCGGAAGACGCGATCCTCGCACTGGCAAATTTCCTCTTCACGCAAAAGCGCGAGCCCGATGCGGTGAAGGCGCTGCAGCGGCTGGTGAACCCGAAAGCACCCGCGGCGCAGCAGGCGGCGGCGCGCTTCAAGATCGCGCAGACGCTGAAGAGCCAGTCGAATCCGGAGGCGGCCCTCGCCGAGCTGGACCTGGCGCTCGCGCTCAACCCGGCTTCCCGCGAGATCCTGCTTTTCCGGGGCGACACGCTTCTCGCGCTGGGCCAGCAGGCGGCGGCGCAGCAGGCATTTGAAAAGGCGATCGCGCTGAGCAACGGACCCGCGGAAGAGGCGGAGGCGGACCAGAAGCTTTTCGACAGCTTCCGCCCGTCACGCCCCGAGATGGAGGCGCGCGGCCCGGGCCTGATCGTGGTGCCGAGCATGCTCGATGCGCGCCAGCCGAATCCCGTGGTCGAAGCCTTCGTCTCGAATCTCCACATGGCCGCAGCCGCCCAGCCGAGCGAGCAGGCATGGCTGCGCATCGCGCGCTGGCGGATCTGGAACCGCGAGGTCCGCGCCGCGCAGGACGCGATCGAGCGCGCGCTCGCGCTCAATCCGAAATCCGTGCCGGCCTACGAACTCGCGGTGAAGATGGCCGCGCTCGACGGGCCGACACCCGCCGCCGTCTTTCACCTCATGAAGCTGATCGAGGTCGACCCGGCAAACCGCCTCGGCTACCTGCGGCGTGCCGGCCAGCTCGAGCTTCAGGCGGGCCGCGTCACCGAGGCGCTCGGCCTTTTCGAGCAGATCCTCCACGACAGCCCGGGCAACCTCGACGCGCTCACCGATCTGGCGCTCACGCAGCAGCGCGCCGACCGCTGGACAGACGCTCTCGAGACGTGGCGCAAGGCCTACGCGCTCAGCCCGGCGTCGAAGAAACGCGACCTCTTCACGCCCCTGCTCCGCGTCCTCGAGCGGCTCGAAATGCATCCGCAGGCTGCGGAGGTGATCCTCCAGGCGATCGACGCGGAGCCCAGCCAGCCGCAGCAGTTTCAGCTCTTCAACGATCTCCTCGCGCACTGCTCGCGCCACGGGCTGCTCGAATGGTTGCGCACGCAGTTCGATGCGCGGCGGAAGCTGCGCGCGGACGACTATTTCACCGAGATGGCACTCGGCCGCATCCTGAAGGTCGGGGGGAATAAAGCCGCGGCGTTCGAGGTGCTGGCCGACGCGAGCTACGCTGCGCCGAACCAGGCCGAGGCCCTGCCCGAGCTCATCCGCGAAGCCGAGGAGCTGCGCAAGCTGGACGCCGCGATCAAGCTCCAGAGCCAGTTCGTGCGCATCGTGCCGCAGACCGGGCCGGATGGTTTCGAGAAGCTGGCGCAGCTTCAGGAAAAGAATTTCGAACTCGAAGAGGCGGCGAAGACATGGGACCGGATCACGGCGAAATTTCCGCGCGATGCGGGGGCGCTCGGGCATGCCGTGGAGTTCCAGTTGCGCTGGGGCTCACCCGCCCGCGCCGCCGGGTTGCTCCGCCGCGTCCGCACGCTCGACCCGGCGAATCTCAAGGTGCTGTCCACGCTCGCCGATCTCAGCCTCGACGCCGGGCAAGCCGCGGAGGCGCAGGAATGTCTCGAAGCGATCCTCGCCCGCACGGCGCCGGAAGCGGCCGGCGAGCCGATTAATTTTCCCGCGCTCAAGCCCGAGGACGCGAGCCGCATCCAGCGCGCGCTTGCCACCGTGAGCATCCGCCGCGGGCGCGCCGCGCAGGAAACGATGCGCGCGCTGCGCAGCTTCTGGGTCGAAGAGGTGCCGGAACAAAAGGGCGACCGTGCCGTGCGTCTGAACGCCATTCGGCGGCTCGCTGAAAACACCCGCGATCGTGACGAACCCGCCGCGCTGGCGGCTTGGACCGCCCGCTGGCGCAAGAGTGGCGGACCCAGCGAAACACTCTGGGCGCTCTTTTACGCGGGCGCCGGCGAGGCGCTGCTCGATCACCTCGAGGCGCTCCGCAAGGCCGCTCCGCAGGATGTGAAAATCCCGCAGGCGTTCATCTGGCTGGCGTTGCAGACCGGGCAGTTTCAGCGGCTCGGCACCTGGCTGCAGGCGCCCGACCGCACCCCGAGCGAACGCGACTACGTCCAGGTCGCCCTCGGGCAGTTCCTCGGGGCCGATGGCAAGCTCGATGCCGCCGCGCTCGATCAGCTCTTTCCCAATGGCTTCAACCTCCGCGTGTGGCAGACGGCGATGATCTTCGCCTCGCGCAATCGCTTCCGCGAAGCGGCGACGCTGGGCCAGCGCGTGTTCGACGCGGCGACGATGCAACGCGCGACCTTCGGGCGCGAACTCGCCCACTGGAAGGTCCTGCTCGGCGAAGCCGACCAGGCGCGGGCGATCCTTGCGCAAACAACAACGCTCGGCGGCGAATCGTTCGACGCCGAGGTCTACGCCGCGCTGCGCGAGCGCTACCTCCTGCTCCCGGAAAAGGAGCGGGCGACCTTTGCCGCCGGCTACGTCGAAGCGATCGACCCCGCGCGGCAACCGCTCCGCCGGGCCATGGCCGGCACACTCCTCAGCGGTCTCGCCGGTGACGAAGCCAAAGCGAAGCAACATCTCGACGCGATTCTCGAGCTCCGCGCCCTCGCTTCGATCCCGAGCGATGAGCCGAACATGAGCAGCCTCCGGAGCTGGCGCATGGTTCTCATCGCGGGAATGCAGTTGCAGATCTGGCACTTCGATTCGCTCGCCGTTTATCTTTGGGAGAAAGCGCTCGACGACGATGCCCTGATTCAGCTTCAGGGCGATCAGGCGACGGAAACCGCCCGCGAAATCCGCCAGCGGCTCTACGCGATGTGCGCGGCCCGCGCGACGAATCCCGGCGAATTGCAGCAGTGGATCGACGCCTATCGCCGCATCTCTCCCCGCGACGGCCTGCTGCCGCTCGGACAGGCGCTGGAGGGGTTCGGCGCCTACCATGCGGCCATCGAGGTCTACGAGCAGGCTTGGGAGCTCGATCTGTCGAACGCGCAAACCCTCGACAGCCTGCTCAACGCGTGCCGGAGCGCCGGCGACAAGGAAACGGCGGAGGCTGCGCTGCGGAAACGGGCGCGCGAAAGCGCCGCGCGCCCGAACGACCCCGCCCGTCGCAACCACCTCGTCCAGCTCGCGGAGGTGCTGGAGGGAAAAGGCGATCTCGACACGGCGCGGACGGTGCTCGGTGAAGCGGTGGAACAGGCGCCCGCGGATCCCCGGCTGATGCTGCGCCTCGCGCAGCTCCATGAACGCGCAAAAAACCCGGCACTCGCGGAAAGCGTCTACCGCCGCCTGCTGACCATCGACATCGGCAACGGCGCCGCACGGATCGCGCTTGCCAATTTGCTCGAGACTCAGGGCAAGACGGAGACGGCGCTCCTGACGCTCCAGAAAGGCACCGGGCCCGACGTGGAAGCGCGCCTCGCCCAGTTGCAGTTCAAGGCCGGCCAGACGGATGAGGCGCTGACCACGCTCGAGCGCATCGTGCCACCGCAGCACGTCACGCCGACTCTCACCATCGTGGGCGCGATCGCCGAGCGCGGCGATCGGCGGCTGGCCCGCAGTGTGGTCCAGGCCGCGCTGCGGCGCAGCGGCGATGCGAGCCCCAGCTTCCCCCTGCTCTGCAAGGCCGTGGAACTGCTCCAGCCTGAGGATGGCCCCGCCACCGCCCGGCTGGAATTGCGGCGAATCCGCCAGGCCGCGACGGTTCAGCCCGCGCTGCTCGGCGCCTACCTCGACTTCGCCCAGCAGCATGCCGCACGGCTCGGAGTGGAAAAGGAATTTGGCGCCGAACTCAGCACGCTGTGGGCGGACGGCGCCGGGCCGATCGCCGCCGGGGCCATCCTGCTCACGATCGAAACCAAAGCTGGAAACGTCCCGGCGGCGGAAGGAACTCTCGCCCAGCTCCTCGCGCGCGACGATGCCAGCGAGGCCTGGCTCTCGCGGATCGCCGGGACGCTCGATGCCGGGGAGAAAAATGAGTGGGCGCTGCGCGTTCGCGAACGACTGGTGCAGCTCAATCCTTTGAATGAGCAACTCGCGGTCGATCGGGCGCGCAGCCTGCACCAGCTCGGCCGGGTCTCTGAGGCTCATGCCGTGCTCGCCCGCCTCGCCGATCTCGCCGCGATCAGCGAAGAGACGAGCGGAAAGATCGCCCAGACCTGCGCGGAGCTGGGTGCGGGCGACCTCGCCCGCCGCCTCTTCACCCAGGCGACCCGCTTCGATCCTTACGTGCGGAATCATCAGGTGTGGCTCGACTTCGCCCGGTTGCAGCTCGCCGGGAAAGACACCGCGGGCGCCAAACGCACCCTGCGCTCGGCGTTCCGCAGCCCGGCCGTGAATGATTTCGCGCCGCTCATCGGGTGGCTGGTCGCGGCTGGCCGGGTGAATGAAGCGGAGCAGGAATTTTTCGAGTTTGGCCTCACCAGCCGGCGGCTCACCGGAGCGCGCCGCGCACTCTTCGCGCACCTCGCGGCGACGAAATCGCGTGCACCGGCGATCGCGCTGATTGAGGCGCACCCCGAATTGCTCGACGACAACGCCGCCCAGGGCCTGCGGGAACTCGCCGACGCCGAGCAGCGGTTTGACGATGTGATCGCGATTCTCGAGTCCGCGCTGAAGCAACAAGCCACACCGGGAATCTCCACGGAACTCGCCCGCGTCCTCGCCGCTTCCGCCGCCCGCGCCGTCGCGGCTGGCCGCATCGATCCCGCGCTCGCGCAGCTCGCCCGCGCGCATGAGCTGCAGCCTGCGTTCTTCGAAGTGGCGCGCCGCCTTGCCGTGCTCCAAAGCCAGAATGGCGCGGCCGCCGCCTCACGGGCGACGCTCGAAGGCTTCCTCGCCGCGACGAGCGACCTCACGGATCGCGCGCAGGCGCAGGAACTCCTCGCCCGGCTCAAGGCCGGAGGCACGCTTTAGCGGAGGCCGAACGCACTCCGTCGATGTGGTTCAGGCATCTTGCCTGAAACAAGGGGCGTCTCGCCCAAGACTCCAGAGTTGCGGGCGAGACGCCCGCCGCGACAGGCGGGACGCCTGTCCCACGTCCGCCAGCGCTTGCTTTACAGCCGAGCAGCGCGGTGCGATGAAAGCCGCCGTGCGTCACTTGCCGCTCATCCTGACTGCGCTCCTCTGCGCCCAGCCGCTCTTCGCCGAGCCGGCGGAAAAGCCCGTGGGCCGAACGATCGATCAGCGTTTCGGGAAGATCGATCAGGGCCTCGTCTTCCAAGCCGACCAGGCAATGCGCGCCGGCAATCGCGCATTCGTGACCCGCGACGCACAGGCGCCCACTTTCCACTACGAAGACCGGGTGCGCGTCTCGAAGTTTGAAACGCGCGAAGCACCGGTGGCGAAGTCCTCGTGGCTGAGCAAACTCAAATTTTGGACCAGGGAAGCGAAAACCACCGGCGACCATGAAGTGCCGGAGCTCCGCCGCCAGCCGGAACTGAAAACGGCCACCGTGAAGGATGCACGCGAGGGGACAAAAACTGCCAGCGTTCGCGACCTCCCCGGCGGCGATCGCACCTACCTCGGGCCGGAGCGCGCGAAGCTCGACCGCTCGATCGACCCCAACAAGCCGCTCCCTGGCTGGACGGCTAACAAGCTGGAGCCGCTCACCCTCGAAGAGGTGCGGCAACTGCTGAACAAGAACAAGTAGCCGGGGATAGGCAACCGCCCGCGGCGCCACGGCTTCGATTTCCCCCCCGGCGGCGTCCCCCGTGATGACAACTCTGGCAATTCTTCTCGCCAGTACCGCGCGTCGGCTCGTATCCCATTGAAGATACGCAGCATGCAAAGTCCGGAAGAGCAGCTCAATATCCTCAAGCGCGGTTCCGCGCAGATCATCTCGGAAGCAGAACTCCTCGCCAAGCTGCGTCCCGGTCGGCCACTCAATATCAAACTCGGCGTCGATCCGACCGCGCCCGACATTCATCTCGGCTTCACCGTCGCGCTGACCAAGCTCCGGCAGTTTCAGGATCTCGGGCACCAGGCGATCCTGATCATCGGCGACTTCACGGCGATGATCGGCGACCCGAGCGGGCGCTCGAAAACTCGCCCGCAGCTCACGCATGGGCAGGTGATGGAAAACGCGAAGAGCTTCCAGCAGCAGGCCTTCAAAATTCTCGATCCGCAGCGCACGCGCACGGTCTTCAATGGCGAGTGGTTTGAGATCATGACCTTCCAGCAAGTGATGAAGCTGAACGGGCGCGTGACGCTCCAGCAGATGCTGCAGCGCGAGGATTTCAAAGGGCGCGTCGAGCGCAACGAGCCGGTGCATCTTCACGAAATCCAATACCCGATCATGCAGGGTTGGGACTCGGTGAAAGTGCGCGCCGACGTGGAAATCGGCGGGACGGATCAGCTCTTCAATATCCTCGTCGGTCGCGATCTTCAGCACGCGGAAGGACAGGAGCAGCAGGTCGTTTTCCTGATGCCGCTGCTCGAGGGGCTCGACGGCGTGCAGAAGATGTCGAAGAGCCTCGGCAACTACGTGGGCGTGAGCGAGCCGCCGGGCGAGATGTTCGGCAAGCTGATGAGCATCAGCGACGAACTGATGGCGCGTTATTATCTGCTGCTGCTCGGGGAGGAATTGCCGGCGATCCATCCCATGGATGCGAAGAAGCAACTCGCGGCGCGCATCGTGGAGCGTTACCACTCGGCGGACGCGGCGCAGGGGGCGCTCGAAGAATTCAATACGCGGTTCAGCAAAAAGGATCTCGCTCATGCGGACCTGCCGGCGCTGTCGCTCGCGGGCGTGCCTGACGACATCATCTCGGTGGTGGTCGCAGGATTCGAGCAGGCGTTCACCGTGAAGAAATCGCGCAGCGACGCGCGGCGTCTCGTGGAGCAAGGCAGCGTCCAGGTGAATGGCGCGAAGTTTACTGACTTGAAAGCGGCCCCGGGGCTGAAGACCGGCGACATCGTGCGGCTCGATAAGACGCGGGCGGTGCGGGTGAGCTAAAGATTTTCAAGGAAACTGCTGCGCTCCCGAATGTCATCCTGAGGGTCGATCACGCGGGCGTGATTTTTGGTGCGGGATGAACCGGCGGGCGGACAAGGAGCGGCGAACTCCAGTTCGCCGACCCCAAACGCGCGCAGCGCCAC
>JANPHH010000293.1:0-2013 GCA_031424375.1 Chthoniobacter sp.
GCCGTTGACCAGGTTGTAGTCGCTGTTCCAAAAGTAATCCTTCGCCTTCACCGCGGCGTTCACCAGTTCCGGATCGGCCTTCGACATCCGCGACTGATGACCATACATGCCGGTCGCGAGCAGCTCGGCGATGGTCTTGTAGCCTTCATTCGTGGGAATGAAGCCGCCGGTCGTGAACGGCTCTGTTGCCCGATCATAGATCGCCTTCGTCGGGGTGAAGAGATCGATGAAAGTAAGACTGCGCTTCTTCGCCACGGACTCTACCGCCGCGGCGTAGAGCTTGAGATTCGCGTTCTCCTTTTCGCCATTCGGCAGGTCGCGTTTGGCGGATTGATTTTCGTAAGCGATCGGCGAGACGAGCACCACGCGCGGCGCAGCTTTGCCGTTGTAGGCCTTGGTCAAAGTGTGCGCCACCCAGGCATCCAGCTCGGCCTCGAAGTTCGCGACCTTCGTCGGTCCGTCGAACGATTCATTGTAACCGAAGAACGCCACGATCGTATCCGCCTGCAAGTGCGTGAGCCACTGGTCGGGCGTCGGGAAGAAGCCCTTGCCGTTGTGCACCAGCTTGTCGGGATTAAATTTCTCCGCGCCCGGAAACGCCCACTGCGAGACGCGCGACGGATGCGGGCGGAAGCCCGGCGTGTCGCCGACGTGGCCCATGTTGCGGAAGAAGAGCGCGTTCTCTGGATAGCGAAGCTGCAGCTCCGTCTCGATGCGGCTGTAATAGACATCGCGTTCCGCGAGTCCATTGCCGATCAGCACGATGCGCTCGCCCTTCGCTGGCGGCGCGACCACTTGCGGACGCACGCTCGTGGCGGCGGGCGGTTCTGCGCTCGGGGCGTGAGGTGCTCCTGTCATCGCGGCCTTGGACGCGGGAGCCTTGCCGGGTTTTCCTTCGGAAGAAAGGAAGGCGATCTTGCCACCGCTCTTCACATCGAACTCAACCGCTTGCGGCGCCGCCAGCTTGTCGACGCGGGCGACTTCCTTCCGGTCCGCGTCCAGCAGCACGAGGGAGAAATTCTCGAGCCGGCTTTCGTAGCCGGGCCGATTCAGGACGGCGACTTTTTCGATGGCCGCCGCCGAACCGAGATCGACCTCCCACCACGGATTGCTCGTCCCGCCGTCGGTGGTGTGCGTCTGGCCACCGCGAGCGAAGTCGGCGTCTTTATTGCCGTCGATCCCGCGCTCCGCCACGCCGCCGTGGCCGGTGCTCGATTGCGTGGCCTTGCCGCCGCGGGCGATGTTTTTGCCGCCGCTGAACACCTCCACCTCCGCGAGCGTGAGGACGCGCCGATCGCCCGGCAGTTCGATGCGCACGAACTTCACCGGCTTGCCCGCCGCCTTCGCCAGCGCCTCGTTGGTCGTCGTCGTGGCCGCGGCTGCCGGAGCCGCCTTTGCCTCCGGCTTCGCGGCAGCAGGCGCGGACAGCACGCCTGTCGCTGGGCTTTTGCCGAGTGCGTAGTCGTCCGGCTTGCGGTTCAGCGCCTTCCACTCCTCGTTCTTCAGGTTGCCGTAAAAAGTCGGCAGAAATTTATCCACGAACTCCACATCCGCTTTTGCCGGCACCTTCAGCCCCGTGAAATGCAGCGCCGCATTCACGATCATCCGGCGCAAATCTTCATCCGCAAAATCCACCGACGCCCCGAGCGTCGTGCAAAACGCCTGGCCTTTCGTCTTCCCATTCGGCGCCGTGTATTCGCGCATCCACGCGAGCGGCATCATCGGATCGTTCTTCTTCCCCTCCACGTTCTTCGACGCCGGATCGAGCGACTCCGTCACCGCGCCGCGGAGCAGGATCGTCGCGGTCGTCTGGTCCAGATTCGCGATGCCATAGACATCCGACGTAGCGAAAATCTCACCCACCCCGCGCAGCACTTCGTGCGAACCATTCGAGGTCACCACCACGCTCCGCGTGCCCTCTTTCTTGTGCGCCCCGTGATGGCTCACCCACTTCTCACCGAGAATTTTCAGCCCAAACTCCGCCCACTTGAATTCACCCGTCTTAGCACCGCC
>JANPHH010000294.1:0-13002 GCA_031424375.1 Chthoniobacter sp.
CGAACACGAGTCCCTGCTCGAGACCGCCATGGATCTCCACCGCGCGTGCGTCGCGCTGGATTTCCAGGCGATGACTCCCTCACGCCGCCTCCTCTCGCTCCCGGCCTACGCGTGGGAGCGCAGCCGCTGGTGGAGCGAAGCGCCGGACTGGCGCGACAGCCGACTTTCACCGGGCGGTCGCGGTTTCCTCGAGGCCCGGCTGCCCCGCGCCACACCCACTTGGACGGTGCGCCTGGACAGCCGACACATGGCGTTCCTCAAAGATCACAAGGTCGAGAGCCACGTCATCTTTCCCGCGGCCGCCTTTGTCGAGATCGTGCTCGAAGCCGGGGTGAAGTTATTCGAAGGCCGCGCCTTCGTCGTGGAGGATTTCGAGATTCGCAAGCCGCTCATCCTGCCCGACCCGGCCTCCGGCGTGCATCTGGAGATTTCCTACGATCAAAGCGAACGCACCTTCGCCATCCAGAGCCGTTTCGAGCAGGGATCTTCGTGGTCGTTGCACGTCGTCGGTTCGATGCGCGGCGAACGCACGGAGTCTCCCTTCGCCTCGACCGCTTTCGAGGGCGCAGACGATTTGGAGTCGGTCGAAGTGGAAGGCTTCTACCGCTACATGAGCGATCTCGGCCTGCGTTACGGCGACGAATTTCGTCCCATCTGCGAACTCTCGGCGGGCAAGGGTGAATCGGCCGGGCGAGTCGCGCTTTCCGAAGCGATCGCCGATCGCGCCGACGAATATCCGCTCCATCCCGTGCTCTTCGACGGCGCGCTCCAGACTTTCTCCGCGGGCGCGGCTACCATCGAGGATCGGCGCGCGCGGATGAAACTCCCGGTGCGTTTTGCGCGCATCCTTTTCCTCCACTCGCCGGGCGCCTCCGCGCGCATCCGGGCTGGCGTGATCGAGTGCACCGACGAGTTCGTCGAAGGTCGCATCGCAATCTACAACGACGCGGGCAAACCGTGCGTGCTCGTCGATGGCTTCCGCGCGATCAGCGTCGCCAACGTGCGCCGCGGCGGTTCCGGCAGCACGCGCGACGTGCTCTATCATGTGGACTGGGAGCGCACGCCGCACGTCGGTGCGCTGACCCCGCAGCCGCCGCTGCCTCTCGAGCGTTTGCGCAAAGCCGCGCAGACCGCGTTGGACGATGTCATCGCGCTCCGCGGACGCGATCGCCTGGTCAATGCGATCGTCCCCGGCGACGTCCTCGCCGCCGCGCTGCTCGTGCGTGGATTACGCGAGATGGGCGTCGCGCCGAAGACCACCTTCAACGCGGACCTGCTACGCGTCGCCGCTCCGATGCGCCCCGTTTTCGAGCAACTGATGAAGAAGCTGGTGAAGCGCGGCTTCCTCAAATCCAGCAAGGCCGGCTACACCGCCACCGCCGCTTTCGCAGCGGCCGCGGATACCGCTTCGCAGACGCTGCGCCAGTTCATCGAGGAGCACTCCGGCCATCTGCCCGAGGCGCTGCTCGTTGCCGGAAATTGCGCCGAACTCGGCCCGATTCTGCGCGGGGAAAAGGACGCGGTGCAGGTGCTCTTCGCCACCGGCGGCGTGGAGTTGCTCGATCAATTCTACGGCGACGGCCTGCTCACCAGCCACTGGCTCGCCGCAATCGGCGCCGCGGTCGGTGAAGCCGCGAAGGCGCTGCCCGAGGGGCGCGGCCTGCGCATCCTCGAAGTGGGCGCCGGCACCGGCGGCCTCAGCGCACAAGTGCTGCCGATGCTCGAACGCGGTCTGCACAGTTACACCTTCACCGATGTCTCCGCCGGCTTCTTCCCCGGCGCGATGCAAAAGCTGGCGGCCTTCCCAGAAGTGGAGACGAAAATCTTCGACCTCGAGAAACCGGGCACCGAGCAGGGATTCGACGCGGGCTCGTTCGACTTCATCATCGGCACCAACGTGCTCCACGCCGTCACCGACGTGCGCGCCACGCTGCGCAATCTCAACGCCCTGCTCGCGCCGGGCGGCAGCCTCGTCTTCATGGACGTGGCCACGCCGCAGCTCTGGACTGAGGCCGTCTTCGGCCTGACCAGCGGCTGGTGGCGCTTCACCGACACCGACCTCCGCACCGTGCATCCGCTGCTCGGACGCGCGCAGTGGGAGAAGGTGCTGGGCGAAACCGGCTTCACCGAAACCGCGTCGCTGCCCGGCCTCGTCGGACCGGAAGGCGAAGGCCAGATCGGTCTCCTCGCCCGCAAACCGTGGCAGAAAGCCGCGTCCGCAGTCGATCCGTTCGCGGAGATTCCTGCGGAAAAATCGTGGCTCATCTTTGCCGATGAGTCCCAACTCGGCGATCGCCTCGCCGCGCACCTGCGCGGCGCCGGTCTGCGCTGCCGGATCGCACGATGCGGTCGCAAGTTTGCCGCGGGCAAGAAGGACGCTTTCGCGCTGCGCGCCGAGGCGCGCGAAGACTGGGATCTTCTTTTTCAGGCTTGTGCCGACGACGCCCCGCCCGAGCGCATTCTCTATCTGTGGAATCTCGATGCGGAGCTGGCGAAAGATGATGCCGACCTCGGGACCGCCGCGCTGCTCCACCTCGCGCAGGCACTCGAAATCGCGCGACCGATGGCGAAGCTGCGCATCGATTCTGTGACCCGCGGCGCGCAGCCGGTCGGACGCGAAGGATCGGCGACGGCGGTGGCGCAAGCCCCGGCGGTCGGTCTCTTCCGCGTCATCCTCAACGAATTCCCGAACTACGTCTGCCGCGGCATCGACCTGCCGCCGCAGGCTTCCGCCGCCGACGACGCGCTGCTCTGGAGCGAACTGCTGCGCAACGATCCCGAGCGTGAAATCGCCTTTCGTGGCGAAGCGCGTTACGCCCAGCGCCTCGACCGTGGCCGGCCCCGTGTGGAGCGCGTGCTCGACGCCTCGGTGCCCCTGCGCCTCGAGTCCCGCGAACGCGGCCATCTCGACACCCTGCGCTTCACCCCGCTCGCCGTGCCCCCGTGCGGCCCGGACGAAGTGCTGATCGATGTCCGCGCGGCGGGCATGAACTTCCGCGATGTGCTCAAGGCGCTCGCGCTTTATCCCGGCGAAGCGCCGGACGCGCGCATCTTCGGCGACGAAGTGGGCGGCGTGGTCAAGCAGGTCGGCAAGAACCTGAAGCACGTGAAGAAGGGCGACAGCGTCTTCGGCCTCGCCGTCTTTGGCCTCGCCACCGAAACCCTCGCGCGTGGCGGTGATGTGCGGAAAATTCCGGCCGGTCTTTCGTTCGAGGAAGCCGCGACGCTGCCCGTGGTCTTCATGACTTCATGGCACGCGCTGAATAACGTCGCACGGATCCGCAAGGGCGACACAGTCCTCATCCACGCCGGCGCCGGCGGCGTCGGCATGGCCGCGGTGCAGATCGCGCATCATCTCGGCGCGGAGGTCATCGCCAGCGCCGGCAGCCCGGCGAAACGCGCGCTGCTCGAAACGCTCGGCGTCAAACACATCATCGATTCGCGTCGCGGGGATTTCACCGAAGCGGTGCTCAAACTCACGGATCGCCGCGGCGTGGACGTGGTGCTCAACGCCCTCGCCGGCGAAGCGATCCCGATGGGCCTCGCGTGCCTCGCGGAGTTCGGCCGCTTCATCGAGATCGGCAAGCGCGACATCTACCAAAACTCGCGCATCCCGCTCTGGCCGCTGCGGCGCAACGCGTCGTTCCACGTCGTGGCCATGGACGCCGTCTTCACCGGCGACGAAGCGCTCACTCGCGAGATGCTCGCCGAGCTTTCCGCGCTCGTGGAAAAGGGCGCGCTGCGGCCGCTGCCTTACCGCGCCTTCCCCGCGAGCCGCGTCGATGCCGCCTTCCGCCTGATGGCCGGCGGCAAGCACATCGGCAAGGTCGTCGTGTCGTTCCCCGAGACGTTCGTCCCCCGCCGCGGCGAGCCGCTCGCGGCTCCGTTCGCGATCAAGGCGGATGGAACGTATCTCATCACCGGCGCCTTTGGCGGCTTCGGCAAAGTGGTCGCGCGATGGCTGGTCAAAGCGGGCGCGCGCCATCTCGTCCTCGCCAGCCGCAGCGGCGCATCCACGCCGGAAGCGAAGGCGTTCGTGCAAAGTCTCGAAGCACAAGGTGTCGGCGTGCAGATCGCCAAAGCCGATGTCGGCTCCGCGCCGGATGTGAAGCGCATGCTTAAGCAAATCCGCTCCGGCGCCCAGCCGCTGCGCGGCGTCTTCCACCTCGCGAGGGTGATCGACGATGCGCCGCTTTCCGCGCTGACTGCGGAGCGGATGCAAAGCGTCCTGGGTCCGAAGGCGCTCGGCGCCTGGCTGCTGCACGAAGGCACGCGCGACCTCGCGCTCGACTGCTTCGTGATGTTTTCCTCGATCTCGAGCATCTTCGGAAATCCCTCGCAGGGAAACTACGGCGCGGCGAATGCCTTCCTCGATTCGCTCGCCCATCATCGGCACGCGCTCGGCCTGCCGGCGCTGACCATGAACTGGGGCGTGCTCGGCGGCGAAGGTTACGTCGCACGCAACGAACGCGTCGGCGAATTCCTCGCCCGCCAGGGCACCACGGAACTCTCGCCGGGCGAAGTGATGACCATTCTCGAATCGTCGCTCCGCGCCGGCAACACGCAGGTCGCCGCGATCCGCGTCGATTGGGCGAAGTGGCGGACCTTCTTCCGCAGCATGCAGGAGAATCCGCTGCTCGCGCGCATCTTCGCGACCGTCGAGAGCCAGGAAACCGGCGGCGCAAAAAGCGACTGGCGCAACCGGATCGAGGCCGCCGCGGCGGATGAAAAAGAAGCCGTGATCGCCAACGCGGTGCGCGAAGTCGTCGGCTCGGTCTTGCGGGTGAAACCCGACACGCTGCGCGACGACCAGCCGCTCACCGACCTCGGCCTCGACTCGCTGATGGGCGTCGAAATTGAAAACTCTCTCGAAGCCGCCGTCGGCGTCGCCCTGCCTCCGACCACCCTGATGCGCGCCCGCACCATCGGCCAGATCGCCACGGTGATCGCCGCCCATCTCGGGGGTGCCACCCCGGCGACTCCGGCTCCCGCGCCCGCTGCGGTGCCCGCGGCATCCGCGGACGTGGACCTCGACGCGCTCTCCGACGAAGACATCGACGCCCTGCTCGGCGACGAAAACGCCGCCGTCTCCGCGGACCAAAAATCGTAGGCGCCGCATGTCCGCAGACAAACGCACCCGGCTCAAACAATGGCTGGAAAGCGGTGAGGCGAGCCTGCACCCGCTGACGTTCCCGCAGCGCGAGTTGTGGGAGGCGTCGGCCGTGCCCATCGGCGATCCGGCGAATCACATTTGCTGCCTGATCCATGTGCAGGGTCCGATCAGTCCGGAGGACTGCCGTACTTCCATACAGCAAGTCGTGCAACGTCAGGAGGCGCTGCGGCTTTCCATTTTGCCGGGGAAAGAGCGGCCTTTGCAGATGGTGAGAAAAACTGGCGAGGCGAACTTCAGTTTTCGCGAGCTCTCGCCCGCTCAAATTCAACCGGAAGCGCTGGACGAATTGGTCGGGGAAATCTTTCGTGCGCCGTTCGATCTCGTCCAGGGTCCGCTCTATCGCGTCGAACTGCTGCGGCGCGGCGCGGAGGACCTGGTCCTGGCATTTACCATTCATCACGCCATCGCCGATGGATGGACGCTCGGCGTTTTCGTGCGCGAGCTGGTCGGTGCCTATCTTCACGCGAAGATGGGCAGCACCGAACCGCTCCCGCCCGTACCGCTAACTTACACGGCCTGGGGCGCGGCGGAGCGCGCGTTTTGGCAGCCGGCGGAACTCGAACCGCGCGCCGCTTTTTGGAAAAAAACTCTCGCGGGAGCGCCCCGGCTCTGGAGTCCGCCGAGCGGGCCCGCGACGCTGAGCCGATGGGTGACGCAGATTCCCGCGGCGCTCTGCACCGGGATTCGCGAGCTGACGCGCCGGAGCGGCGCGACGCTCTTCAGCACGCTGCTCGCTGGCTTCCAGGTGGCGCTCGCGCAATGGACGGAGATCGATGACCTCGTGGTTGGCACGCCCGTCGCGAACCGAGGCAAACCCGCGGTCCGCGAGACGATGGGCTACTGTGCGAGCAACGTTCCGATTCGCGGGCGGATCGATCGCCAGCGTCCGTTCCTGGAGAGCCTGCGTTCCGTTCACCAGACGACGGTCGATGCCTTCGCTAATGCCATGCCCTTTGCCGAATTGGTCCACGCAATGCGGGAGGTGGCGACGCCGGAACACAACCCCATCTACGACGTGCGCTTCGCGTTGCAAAACCATCCGGTCCCCGACGTCGCCATGCCGGGGCTTTCGGCGAAGCTGCGGATGCGCGGCACCGGCACCGCGCGATTCCACCTCGGCTGCGAAGTCACCGAACAAGGCGAGGCGCTGGAAGTCGTCTGGCTCTTCCGCACGAGCCTGTTTTCTCAAGCGGAGATTGAAGAGCTGGATCGCCTGTTCCACTGTGTCCTCACCAACGCCTGCCGCGCGCCGGAAACCCGGATTGCGGCGCTCACGACTGCCCGCGCATGAACGCCACCACCGCCACTGAACTCGAGCCGTACGAGCCCCACTGGATCAGCCGCTCGGCGTTCCAGATCGTGTCGATCCTCTTCTTCTCCACTGAGGCCACGCTCGCGTGGGCGGTCAGCCACGGATCAATCTGGCTGGCCGTTCCGCTCGTCTTGATCGCCAGTCATTTCATGCACGGCCTGCTCGTCGGCTTTCACGAGGCCTCGCATTCGCTGCTGCGGAAGAACCGGATCTTCAACGACCTCGAAGGCGTCATGATCGGGGTGTTTAGCTTCCTGCCCTTCACGCTCTACCGCGTCGTGCATCAGACCCATCATGCGCACCTCGCGACCGAGCGGGATCAGGAAATGTGGCCGCTGGTGGACCCGCAGACTCCCCGGTGGGCGCGGGTCGCCTCGGCATTTCTGGAGCTGAATGCCGCCCTGATCTTTTCGCCGCTGATTTTCCTCCGCGCCTTTCTGCGCCGCGGCTCGCAGATCCGTAGCTCCCGAGTGCGACGGCGCATCTGGGCTGAACTGGTGCTGACCACCGTGGTGTGGGCGGGCATTCTGTGGGCGGTCAATCATTGGGGCGCCTGGAAGTTTTTCCTGTGGCTGTATTTCGCACCGGCCGTCATCGCGGCGAACTTGCAGAGCTGGCGGAAATACATCGAGCACGTCGGCATGACCGGCGCCACGGTCAACGGCGCGACGCGGAGCATCGTCGCGGAGACCTGGCTGGGGCGACTCATCGCATTCACGCTGCTCCACGAACCATTTCACGGCGTGCATCATCAGCGCGCGGGTTTGCCGCACGCGGAGTTGCCTCAACATGTGACCGACCTCACGCCGAAAGCGCCCGGCGAACGCGTCCCCTTCGTCAGCTATCGGCAGGCTCTGGTCGATCTGATCCGCAGTCTCGCCGATCCCCGCGCGGGAGCGCAGTGGCAGTCCGCGGGTAAAAATGCAACCGGACTGCGGACCTGACACGATCCCCGAGTGAATCCTGATTTCGCCCCGACCAAAACAGTCGAGGCGGCGTCAACAACACCAAACCAACCATGAATTCACTAAAGCCGTTACTCCTGCTCGCCCTCGCCGTGTCACTCAGCATCTTCGCCACCGGATGCGATTCGGATGAAGATAACGATCGCGACCATCATCACGGGCGGGCGAGCACCACCACCACCACAACCGTCGAAGAAAGGCGTTTGGCGCCCGCCGTGACCCACGAAACGCGGGTCGAACGCTACTGATTGCTTCCTCGGCGCACGGGTCCTGCCCTCTGGCGGGATCTTCGCTCGTCTCGTCAAAATCGCCGGGCTCTGTATGAAAGGGCGCGGGAGCTTTTGGGCCACCCGCCCCTTTCATCATGAGCCACCCACTATCGCAATCTACGACGATCTCCTCGCCCGAGATTGTGTTTGAGGCCATCGGCCTGAAAAAGCGGTACGACGACGGCGAGGTGCAGGCCCTGCGCGGCGTCGACTTTCGCATCCGCCAGGGTGAGTTCGTGGCGGTGATCGGTCCGAGCGGCTGCGGGAAGACGACCTTGCTGCAAATGCTCGGGGCGCTGGATCGCCCCAGCGCTGGATCGCTCCTCTATCGAGGCAAGTCCCTTGCCGATCAATCCGATCCACCCGCTTATCGGGCGCACGAGATTGGGTTTATTTTCCAATCCTTTCATCTGCTCCCCACCTTCACCGCCGAGGAGAATGTGCAGATCCCGATGTTTGAATCCAAGCGACCCCGCGCCGAGCGGCGGCCCCATGCGCGCGACCTGCTCAAGGCGGTGGGCCTGGAAAATCGTGCCGGCCATTTTCCGGCAAAACTCTCTGGGGGAGAAAGGCAGCGCGTCGCCATCGCGCGAAGCCTTGCGAATGGACCGTCGGTGCTGCTCGCCGACGAACCAACCGGAAATCTTGATAGCGAAAACGCCACGCAGATCCTGGAATTGCTCTCCCGCCTCCACCGCGAACAGCAGATGACGCTCGTGCTCGTGACGCACGACATGGGCATCGCGCGCCGCGCCGAGCGAGCCATTCAGATGAAGGACGGGCACATCATGTTTGATGGAAAACCGGCGGACCTCCGCCTCGAGTTTTGATATGACTTTTTTCGCTGTCGTCGCTCGCGGCCTCCTGCGCCGCCCGGTTCGCACCGGTCTCACCCTGGTGGGGATCTCCATCGGCATCGCCGCCGTCGTCGCGCTGGTCGGGATGTCGCGGGGCTTCGTCGCGAGTTGGACCGCGGGAATGAAATCGCGCGGGACGGATATCGTCATTCACAACATGCGCACCTCGCTGACGCCCAAGCCATTTCCGGCCACGGCCCGCGATCGCATCGTTCACGTGCCAGGCGTGGCGGCAACCTGCGGGATCCTCGTGGAACTGATGAGCATCGAGAACTCGGCGATGATGATCGTCTCAGCGCGCGAATGGGGCGGGTTCTCATGGGGAAATCTCAAACTACTTTCCGGCCGCATGCCGCGCGACGCCGCGGAGCGCGCCGTGATCCTCGGCAAGACCGCGGCCGACGTGCTCGCGAAGAAGATTGGCGACACGCTTCAGATCGAGACGGAGGAATTCGCCGTGGTCGGCATCGTGGACGGAGGCGCCCTCGTGGAGAATGGCTCGGTGATTCTCGCGCTGCCCTTGCTTCAGGAGATCATGGGCAACCGCGGCATGATCAACGCCATCGACGTGCGCGTCACCCCCGGCATCGGTGAGGCCGAGACCCGCCGCATTTGCGATGAACTCACCCGGCTGATCCCGGAGGCGCGCGCGCAGGTCGCCGGCGAACACATTCGCGAAAGCCAGGGCTACCGGATGATCAACGCGATGAGTTGGGGCACCTCGCTGCTCGCGGTGCTCGTCGGCGTACTCGGCGTCATGAATACGATGTTGATGACCGTCTTCGAGCGAAAGCAGGAGATCTCCGTCCTGCTCGCGATCGGCTGGAGGCCCAACCGCGTCGTGCGCATGATTTTATGGGAATCGGCGTTGCTCGGCTTTTTTGGCGGCATCGTCGGCGTGGCGCTCGGGGTCGTGGGCGTCAAGGTGTTGAAAAACCTGCCCGCGATCCGTGGCCTCCTCGAGCCGGAGCTCACCGTCAGCCTGCTGCTCACCTCCGTCGCCATCGCCGTGGTGGTCGGCGTCGTCAGTGGCCTCTATCCCGCCTGGCGCAGTTCGCGGCTCACGCCGAGCCTGGCGCTGCAGGGTTAGAACCACCGCCGGACGTTCCTCGCGCACCGAATCAGCTCAAAATCCCGCCCTTCCATGAAATCACGCAACTTCTGTCTCAGCGTACTGCTGCTCTCCGCCCTTTGCGCTCCCGCTGCCGAGCCGGAGCCAGCGGCGATCTCCGCCTCGGAACTCGCCGGCCGTATGAGCGCGAAACAGCAGGACGGCTCCTCCTACATTCGACTGAAGATGGACATCGCCGGGGGAGCGAAGGGCGCGTTGCAACTCCAGATCAAATCGCGAGCGACGCGGGGCAGCACGGAGCTCGTCTATCAAGTTCTCTTTCCCAAGGAACGGAAAGGCGAAGCCGTCCTCCTGAGCAAGTCGGGCGGGCGCTTTAGTGGCTTCCTCTTCACCCCGCCCGATACCACTCGTCCGCTCACCGCAGCCCAGTTCGACGAACCGCTTTTCGGGGGTGACCTATCCTACGAGGACGTGATCGACAGTTTCTTTTCCTGGAGCCAACAAGCCATCGTCGGCAACGAAGTAATCAACCGGATACCGTGCACCATCCTCGAATCGAAGCCCAGCAAAGGGGATCGTTCCTCCTATTCCAGAGTCCGCTCCTGGGTGGATACCCGCCGCCTCGTCCCGCTCCGGGTGGAAAAATACCTCGCCCCCGGCCGCCTCGTCCGCCGCATCGAGACCACCCGGGTGGCCACCGACGACAAAGGTCGCGCCATCCCGTCAAATCTCACCATTCACGGCCCGAACGGATCCGTCACCGAGCTGGACGGCTCCCGGATTAGCCACGGGGTCGTCCTCACCGACGCCGAGTTTACGCCTCAGGGACTCAAAGTCATGACCGTCCCCAAATCCCCCTCCGAATAGGGTGCATCGCGCAGCCATTTAGACGGCGGGTCAGAAGCACACCACCCCGCGAAATTGGCCATCCCCGGCGGGTCATTGCCACGAGGCCCATGTAAATTCTGCGAAACATCACCTTGATCTCTCGCAATTCTGATTGATAGTTCGCGCCCTTGTCCCCGTTCTCTGAAAGCACAGCGTTTTGAGAGCGGGGACCGTTGTCTTTCATATCCCATCCGACATGCCTCAATCCACGAAAACCGATTCGCCAAAGTCCTCGAAACGCGCCGGCAAGAGCACCAAGCCAGCTTCCAAGAAGCAACAAAGCCCCACGACGCCGGACCGCAGCAAGCGGCGGAAAGCGGTGGTCGAGGCCCCCGCACCAAACGCGATCGATCGTCCGGAAATGCAGGCGAAACTTCGTGAACTGATCCTCCTCGCCAAGGAGCAGGGCCACCTCACCTTCGACGATCTCAACGAGGCGCTGCCCGAGCCCGCGGATCCCGCCGACCTCGAAATGCTCATGCGCCAGCTTCGGAGCATGGAAATCGAAGTCATCGAGGCGGCTGCGATGGATCAGACCAAGGAACCCGAGGAAGACGCGGAGGAGGAAGACAAACCCGATCCCAAGCTCGATATCCTGGATGATCCGGTGCGCATGTATTTCAAGCAGATGGGCAACGTCACGCTCCTCACCCGCGAGCAGGAAGTCGAGATCTCCAAGCGCATCGAGGAAGCCGAACTCAACGTCCAGAAACACATCAATCGCTTCGGCTTCATCGCCCGGGCCTACCTCGATCTCGCGCAGAAGCTGCTCGAAGGCCGGGAGCGGTTCGATCGGGTGATCCTCGATAAAGCGATCGAGAGCCGGGAGCGTTACATGAAGGCGCTGCCCAAGCTCTGCGCGCAGCTCGAACACGCCGTGGAAAAGTGCTGCACGGCCTACCGAAACTACGCCGGCCATGGCGGCAAGAACCACGAGACCAAGTCCTATCGCGAATTCGAGCACGCCCAGTCGGCGATCCTGAAGCTTTATCCGAAGTTCTCCTTCAAACAGCAGGTCGGAGAAGGTTTTCTCCATCTCGCGGATGAGGCGAATCGTCTGGTAACCCACTGGCAGGAAGAACTCCGCAAGCCAAAGAAAGCGTCCAAGGGCAAGCCCGAGATCGACTACGCGGCGAAGCTCAAAGAGCAGCAGATGCGGATGTGGCTGAGCCCGGAGGAATTTCACTCCGAATACGGCGCGCTGAAACTTTGGCTGAAAAAGGCGCTCAAGGCGAAGACCGAGATGGTCGAAGCGAACCTGCGTCTGGTCATTTCCATCGCCAAAAAATACATGAACCGCGGCGTTCCTTTCCTCGATCTCATCCAGGAAGGCAACATGGGCCTGATGCGGGCAGTGGAGAAATTCGAATATCGGCGCGGTTACAAATTCTCCACCTACGCGACTTGGTGGATTCGCCAGGCGGTCTCCCGCTCGATCGCGGATCAGGCCCGCACCATCCGGATTCCGGTGCACATGATCGAGATGATCAACAAGCTGATGCGGGTGCAAAAGCAGCTCCTGCAAGACATCGGCCACGAACCCACTCCGGAGGAAATCGCGGACGAGATTCAACTCCCCGTCGAGCGCGTCAGTGCGGTGCTCAAGATGGCGCAGCAGCCCATCTCCATGCAGGCCCCGGTCGGGGAGAGTGAAGATGTGAGCTTCGGTGATTTCATCGAAGATAAAGGGGCGGAAGATCCGAGCGAAATGACCGGCGCGCTTCTGCTCAAGGAAAAGATCAAGGATGTCCTCGGCACGGTGAGCGAGCGGGAGCGAGTGATTCTGGAAATGCGCTTCGGCCTCGTCGATGGCTACGGCCGCACCCTCGAAGAACTGGGCCGGCAGTTCAACGTGACCCGCGAGCGGATTCGCCAGATCGAAGCCAAGGCCCTCAAGAAGATGCGGCATCCCACCCGCCTCTGCCATCTCCAGGGCTTCCTCGAGCAGAACGAAAACTGAGACCTGCGGGCGGGCTCTTTAGCCGCTGATCCCACGATGGCGCCAGCGGTCGAGTACGACCGCGGCGATGATGATCGCGCCGGTGACGATCTCCTGCACCCAGTTGGCGAGGTTCAGCTTCGTGCAGCCGTTCGCCACGGCGGTCATGATCAGCGCACCGATCACCGAGCCGAAGACGGAACCTTCGCCGCCATTGAGGCTCGCGCCACCGATCACCACCGCGGCGATAACCGCGAGCTCGAGGCCGGATGCCGTGGTCGGGTCGCCGACGGTCAGATAGGAAAATTGCAGCACGCCGGCGAGCCCGGCGAAGGCGAGGCCGATCGTGTAGATGAGCAGCTTGGTGCGCTTCACCGAGACACCGCAGAGCCGCGCGGTCTGTTCATTCGAGCCGATGGCGAAGATGTGCCGGCCAAACCGGGAGTAGCGCAGCAACGCCGCGACAAGCAGGGTCAGGACGATCAGCAGCCACACGCCGGGAGGAAAAAGCATCCACCGCTTCCCGG
>JANPHH010000295.1:0-5013 GCA_031424375.1 Chthoniobacter sp.
GCGCGGGGCCTGGAAGGCGGCGAGATATTCGTAATCGCGAACCGGCAATTTCACGTAGGCGCCCGCGTCCTTCGTGAGGCGCGGAAAGACGACCCGATTGAGCCGCAGCAGGTCGCCCTCGAAGCCGTAGTCGATGCCTTCCTGTTCGAGATACTTCAGCGTCAGGCCGAGGCTGAGGCTGGGATACGGGGGCTGGCCCTCCTCCTCGAAAGCGAGCGGTGCGCGGCGGTAGGCGCCGTCCACCTTGAAGTCCTTGGGCAGGTTGTTCGCGAAGATGCGATCCGGCTCGCCGGCCAGCGCGGCGGGCGCCTTGAAGTAGCCGATGCGTTCGATCGCGACCACGCGCTTCGCCGTCTTCAAGGCCTGCGCGAAGAACGGATAGAGGCTCTGGTCCCGCGGCTCCGGGAGATCGCGATAGAGGTCGAGCCCGATCACGCACGGCTCGAGCGCGTCCAGCTTCGTCACGATTTCCCCGAGCCGCCGGTCGTCGATGGGATAGCCGTAGGTCACGAGATCCCGCTCGGTCATGCCCACGAGCACGATGCGGTCGTCGGCCGAATCCTTGTCGGAGCGCATCCGGACCAGATAGTCGTAAGCGATCAGTTCCGGTCGCTGGAGCCAGCCTTGCACGCGCACCCCGAGCACCGCGGCGAGAACGAGCAGCGAGATGAGACTGCAGGCCACCGCTGGCCGTTCGAGTGCTTTGCGGAGCGCCCTCACAGCCAGTTGCCGATCAGCAGATAGGGCGCCCAGTAGCACGGGTGGGCGTAGCGGGCCTGGACGAGGAGTTTTTTCTGCGCGACCTGCAAGGCGTGCGCCTTGGTCTGTTCCGGGTGGTTCTTCAGTTCGCCGTAGAAGTCGCTCACAATCTCCGTCGAGGCGCCATCGTTCACGAACCAAAGCGTGGCGAACGCGCTGCGCGCGCCCGCCTTCACCGCCACACCGGCCAGGCCGAGGGCGGCCCGGTCGTCGCCCGCCGCCGTCTGGCACGCGCTCAAGGTGAGCAGCTCCAGCGCCTTGTCGCGGAGTTGGGCGGGGCGGATGTAACGCTCGAGATCGTCGAGCGTGAGGCGTTTGTCGAAGGTCAGGACGAAGCTCTTGCGCACGTCCTCGTCGAAGTGTCCGTGCGAGGCGATGTGCACGATCGTGAACGGCCCGCCGGTGATTTTCTCGCCCACGGCGTCGTGGCGAAAGTCTTGATTCAGCAGCGCGTCTTTGCGCCCAAACAACCGGCTGATCTCCGCGATTTCCGCGGGCACATTGACCAGCGGCGCGAAGCCATCCACGCTTTCCGAGAGGCCGGTGATCATGATCTGCGGCCGGGCGCGCGATGCGGGCGTCACCTCCATCAGCTCCAGCCCAGGCGTCACGGCGACGGCGTATTTTTCGATGAGAAACTTCTCCCCGTCATGGAGCGCGGCCATGGGGATCGTGCGCAGCGGACCATCCGGGACGAAGACCATCGTGTCGAGCTGGCCGGCGGCCATCAGCGGTTCGAGCGGCTTGATCAGCCAGGTGTAAAGCTGCTGTGCCTGCACGAAGTAACTCTCGGTCGAGCGATCCTCGAGATTCAGCCGGAAGACGCGCACGGTCTCGGAGAGCAAATCCTCGCCGACCTCGACCTTGAAGCGCTCCAGCTTCCCTGACGGCAGGCTCACCAGCAGCTCGGTGCGCGTGGGCAGCGCGACGATGTAGATGACCGCGGCGGTCGGCGACAGACTCTCGATTTTTTTGGTCTTCGATTTGAGCAGGTTGACGCAGTCGTCCTGGAAATAATCCTCCAGCTCCGCGGCTTTGAGCAGCTCCGCGGTGTCGCGCGCCTCGCGCAGCAGCACCTGCAATTTCTCGCCCTCGGTCTCCCCGTCCGCGCGCTGGAGGAGCAGGTCGGCCAGCTCAAAGTAAATGCCACCCACCGCGGCGCGAAACGACGAGCGCGCGTTGCGGTTGCCGTGGCGGATCGCGACGTCGTTGCGGACGGTCTGGAGCGTCGCGACCGCGCGGCGATACGCCTCGATCGCGGCATCGCGTTCCTTGAGCTGGGCGAGCAGCCGCCCGCTCTGCCACTGCCAGCGGTAGAGCGCATCGACCGCCCGCGTCTGCTGCGCGGCGAACACCGCCTGCCGGGTCAGCGTGAGCGCATCGGCCGGGCGTTTTTCAAACTCGTAAAGCGCTCCCTGGTAGCCGAGCGCGTAAGACAGCGCCCGCTGGTCGCCGATCGCCGTCGCGATTTTCGCCGCCTCGCGATGCTGGCGAAAGGCCTCGCCGCGCAGCGCGTTGTCGTGCTCCGGGGCGTCGAGAAAGATCTGCTGGAGCAACTGGCCCACGCCCATGAGCAGGAAAGCTTTCGGCTCGCTGTCCGGCAGCGTGGCCGCCGTTTTCGCCGCCTCTTTCGCAAACCGCTCGGCTTCCTCAAAACGCTTCGCCGCCAGCGCGGCCTCCGCGGCGTTGCGTTGCGCCTTGCCAGCCAGCGCGGGGTTGCCGCTGCGGCGCGCGAGCGTGGCTGCCTCCCGATACGCGGCGAGCGCCTCGTCGGTCTTCGCGCCCGCGGCGAGGACGATCCCGAGGTCGTTCAGAATCGGCGCCGTGAGGGCGGCGTCGCCTTCGGCCCGCGCCAGCTTCAGGGCTTCGCGCAGGAGCGGCTCCGCTTCGTCCGCTTCCCGCGCAAACGTGCTCAGCGCGCCGCGCGCCGCCTTCACGGCGGCGGTACAGCGCCGGTCGGGATGATCCTCCAGCACGCGCTCGGCGTCTTTGATCGCCTGCATCGCCAGCCGCTGCTGGCCGAGCGCATGGCAGGCCTCGACTTGCCGGAGCAGCGCCTCGATTTCGCCCGGCCCGTCGTGCGCCTTGGCCGCCGCCCGCGCCGCCTCCTTCCACCGCTCGATCGCCGTCTCGAATTGCCCGCGCGTCGCGAATTCGTCGCCCGCCGCCAGGCGCGACTCTCCGGTGCTGGCCGCCGCTTCGCGCGGGCTCGCCGCGTCCCCGGTCTGGACCATCCACCCGAGCATGACCGCGCCGATCCACATCGCGAGCATGGGGGCTTTCATAGTTCCAGAGTCTTATCGGAGGCGGCCCATTCTCGGTAGAAAAAAGATCGTCCCTTGCCCGGCGCCGGATCAGGCGGAGAATCTCCCACGGTTTTAGCCGCGACCACCACCCGCCGGTGGCGCCAAAGAAATCCGCCGCGAGGCGATGAACCCACCAGTGCCCAAATCGACCTTTCACACCCTCTGCTCCACCACCGCGAGCGCTCTGCTTGTGGCCTGGCCCGCCGCGGCGGCGCCGGCGCCGGGGCACCCCGGCGCAAAGGTCTTCGCCTCGATGTGCGCGGAATGCCACGGTAAGAAGGGCGAGGGAGTCGCGAATAAATTCGACGAACCGCTGGTCGGTACGAAGGGCGTCAAGGCGCTGGCGAAGTACATCGCGCGGACCATGCCGGAGGACAAGGAAGGCACGTGCGTCGGCGAGGATGCGGACAACGTCGCCGCTTACATTCACGATGCCTTTTATTCGCCCGCCGCGCAGGCGCGAAACAACCCGGTGCGCGAGACGCTCTCGCGGCTGACCGTCGAGCAATATCAAAATTCCGTCACCGATTTGATCGGCCGCTTCCGCCCTGGGTTCGATCGCGCGCCGGGCAAGGAGCGCGGGTTGCGCGGCAGCTACCGCGGCGTTGCGCGTCCACTCATCACGGTGGAGCGCGACCCGGCGGCCTTTTCCAAAAAGAAAAAAGACGGACAACGCCCGAAGGTGAACTTCCAGCGGGTGGACGATCAGATTGCGTTTCAATTCGGCGCCGCCAGTCCGGATCGCGAGCAGCTCGCGGACGAGGAATTCAACCTCCGCTGGGAGGGCTCGCTGATCGCGCCGGAGACGGGCATCCACGAATTCATCGTGAAGACGGAGAACGGCTTCCGGCTTTTCGTGAACAACGCGAAAGATCCGGTGATCGACGGCTGGGTCACGCCGGGGCCGCAGGTGCGGGAGGAAAAGAGGAGCGTTTTCCTGCTCGGCGGGCGCGCGTATCCGATCTCGCTCGAACATTTCAAATTCAAGGAGAAGAGCGCGTCGATCGAACTACGCTGGAAGCCGCCGCATGGCCGCGAGGAGGTGATCCCGAAAGAGCAACTCGAGCCGCAAGGCATCCGCGAGAGCTACGTGCTGAGCGCAAATTTTCCCGCCGATGATCGGAGCGACGGCTATGAACGCGGCACCACGATCTCGAAGGAATGGGATCAGGCGACGACCACAGCCGCGCTGGAAACGGTCGCGTATGTGGATGCAAATCTGGAGACGCTCAGCGGGACGAAATCCGGCCAGCCGGACCGCGCGGAAAAGTTGAAAAACTTCGCGCGCACCTTTGCCGAAGCGGCGTTCCGGCGTCCGCTCTCCGACGAACAGCGGCAGCAGATCATCGAGGCGCAGTTTCAAGCCGCGCCGACGCCCGAGATCGCGGTGAAGCGCGTGGTGCTGCTCGCGCTGAAATCGCCGCGCTTTCTCTATCCCGAACTCGCGAGCCAGGGTGTGGTCGATGACTTCACGGTCGCCTCGCGCCTCGCTTTGCAGCTTTGGGATTCGATCCCCGATGCGCGCCTCGCCAAGGCCGCAGCCGAGGGCAAGCTGCGCACGCGCGAGCAAGTCGCCGCCGAAGCGCGCCGCATGGTCGCCGACGGGCGCGCGAAGACGAAGGTACACGGATTCTTCCACCACTGGCTGGAACTGGAGCGCGCCGAAAGCGCGGGGAAGGACCCGAAGGCATTTCCCGGCTTCGACGAGACGATGATGGCCGACCTTCGCGAGTCGCTGTGGCTCTTTCTCGACGAGGTGGTGTGGAGCGAAAAATCCGACTACCGCCAGCTCATCAACGCCGACTACCTGTGGCTGAATGAGCGGCTCGGGAGCCTGCCGCATATCGATTATCTGATGGCGTTCGTGATGTTTCGACTGGCGGGAATCACGCATGGCATTCGCGGGCGGCTGGCACGGGGCAATGCCTCGTCCGACCATGCCGCCGCA
>JANPHH010000296.1:0-4896 GCA_031424375.1 Chthoniobacter sp.
TCGTGCAGTTTGGCGGACAGACGCCGCTCAATCTCGCCAATGGCCTCGCCGCCGCGGGCGTGCCGATCATCGGCACCTCGCCGAAGAGCATCGAGATCGCCGAGGACCGCAAACTCTTCGGCGCGATGCTCGATAAACTCGGCATCCGCCAGACCGCCGGCGGCACGGCGGTCACGGAAGACGAAGCCGTCACCGCGGCCAACGCGGTCAGCTACCCCGTGCTCGTGCGACCCAGTTTCGTCCTCGGCGGACGCGGCATGCAGCTCGTGCACAATGAAACCGACCTCCGCCGCTACGTGCGTGAGGCGGTGGAAGCCAGCCCCGGCACGACGCCCGGCACGGCGGCCAATCCCATCCTCGTCGACCACTTCCTCGAAGACGCCGTCGAGGTCGACGTCGATTGCATCGCCGACGGCGAGATCGTCGTCATCGGCGCGATCATGGAGCACATCGAGGAAGCCGGCATTCACAGCGGCGACAGCTCGTGCGTGATCCCGTCGTTTTCCCTCAAGCCGGAGGTCAAAGCCGAGATCACCCGCGCGACCAAAGCCATGGCCACCGAGCTGAAAGTGCGCGGGCTGATGAACGTGCAGTTCGCGGTGAAGGACGACGTCGTCTACGTGCTCGAGGTAAACCCGCGCGCCTCCCGCACCGCGCCCTTTGTCAGCAAGGCGATCGGCATTCCGCTGCCGAAACTCGCCGCCAAAATCATGGCCGGCAAGACGCTGAAGGAGCTCGGCTTCACCGAGGAAATCATCCCCGCGCACTACAGCGTGAAGGAGGCGGTCTTCCCGTTCATCCGCTTCCCCGGCATCGACATCGTGCTCGGGCCGGAGATGAAATCGACCGGCGAAGTGATGGGCATCGGGGCCAATCTCGGTCTCGCTTTCGCCAAAGCCCAGATGGCCGCGCAGCCCGCGCTGCCGATGAAGGGCAACATCTTCATCAGCGTCGCCGACCGGCAAAAACCCAAGGTCGCCGAGCTGGCGCAAGGGTTCGTCGATCTCGGCTTCAAGCTCTTCGCCACCAGCGGCACCGCGGCGGCGCTCAAGGCGGGCGGCGTGCCGGTGAAAAAACTCTTCAAGCTCAACGAAGGCCGGCCCAACGCGCTCGACATGATCAAAAACGGCGAGCTCGCGATGGTGATCAACACGCCGAGCGGCAAGGTCGCTCGCGAGGATGAAATCAAGATCCGCAGCACGGCGACGGCGAACCGCATTTCGATCATCACGACGCTGCGCGGCGCCCGCGCCAGCCTCGAAGGCATCCGCGCGCTGAAGGAGCACGGCCTGCACGTGAAACCGCTGCAGGATTACCACGCAAAATAGCGCGGCCGGCCGGCGCCGCTGGAGCCTGCATGCCGCCATGCGGTGGCATGATCCTTGCGGAAGCGGCTCAGACACTCGGCACTTTCCGCCACGGGTTCTGAGACGGAGATCCGGCTCGGGCACGCGGCTGGGGGTGATTCCGGGCGAATCACATGCCGAGCCCTATGACCCACGAAACTCCGCTCCGCGGAAGGGTTGATCCCTGCCCACGCCCCCTGCTTCCGCTCTTCTGCCTGGCAGTGGCGTTCGCGTTTTCCGCTCCGTCGCCGACTCGGGCCGAACCCGCGCGGCTGCTCAGCCTGGACATCGAGGAACTTGGCGCGATCAAGATCGACACGGTGTTTGGCGCGTCGAAGTTTTCCGAAAAAGTGACCGACGCCCCGTCGTCGGTGACGATCCTGACTCGCGACGAGATCGCGCGGCTGGGCTACCGCACGCTGGAGGATGCGGTGCGCGGGGTGCGCGGCTTCGATGTGACCAATGACCGCTCCTACGACAACACGGGCGTGCGCGGCTTCACCCAGCTCGGCAATACGGCGACGCGGGTACTGCTGCTCATCGACGGGCATCGGGTCAATGACATCATCTACGATCAGACGATGCTCGGGCGCCATTCGCTGGTGGAGATCGACGAGGTGGAGCGCATCGAGTTCATCCGCGGACCGGGCTCGGCCATCTATGGCGGCAATGCGTTTTTCGGCGTGATCAGCGTGGTCACGCGGCGGGGGCGCGACGTGAATGGCGTGGAGGCCTCGGCCAGCGCGGAGACCTTCGATGGCTACAGCGGGCGGCTGACGATCGGGAAGCGGCTGGCCAATGGACTGGAGTTCAAGATCTCGGGCACCAACTTTGCCACGCGCGGCACGCCGCACCTTTCCTATCCGGAATTTCGGGAGACGAATCGCGGGGTGGCGGATTTCCGCGATGGGAACCGCGCGTTCAAATTGTCGGGCACGGTGAGCTACGCCGACTTCACACTGCACGGCGGCTACGTCTCACAAAACAAGGATGTGCCGACGGGATCGTACGGGACGCTTTTTCGGGCTGCTCTCCCAGCGTCTCATTCCCGCCTCACCGCCGCAGCGCGAGGAGCAGTTCGTTGAGCTTCAGGCGCAGTTCCTCGTTGGAAGGATCGGGCGTGTCGAGCGTCGCCACGAGGTTGCTGTTGCTCGAGGTCCCGTCGATCGCCGCCGCCAATGCGGCCTCCGTCACCTCCCCCGGCGGACCCTGCGGACCCTCCGGTCCCGGTGGGCCACCCGGAGTTCCCGCCGGACCCGGCTCCCCTTGGGGGCCCTGCGGACCTTCAGGCCCCGCCGGCCCGGCAGGCACGGCATCGATCAGCGTCTTGAGCCCGTTAAATTGATCGCGCAATTCCGCCGACTCGATCTCCGAGCCATGCAGCGGCAGCGCTGGGTCGAATGGCATGGCGCGTCCCTCTTACGGCACCATCCGGCCCGTGGGATCACTCCACGCCCCGGGTCCCGCGGCGCCGATCCCGCGCACCCGCACTCAGATGCGCACCCCGCTAGTCAGCCCGCTCAGGGTCGTCGAAGAACGGGTCGAAGTCCCCCGCGCCATCCAGCCCGCCGCGGCGTTCGGGTCGGTATTGGTCTGCTGCTCGTAGCTGCCCGCGCCGCGCAGGCTATCCCAGGCCACATCCACCTCGCCATCGTTGTCGCCCGCGGTCACGCGCACATCCTCCGGCGCCGACAGATCGCCCACGGGGGCACCGCCACTTTCGGCAATCTCGAAGCCCGCCCCGAGGATCTTGGTTTCACTCCCATTCGTCACCGCCTCCACCGTGCTCGCCTCCTGCCCGAGCGCCGCGACCACCGCATCCACTTTGGCATCCCGTTCGGCGCGTTTAACCTTCAGAGTCTGCTCCAGCGTGGCCACCTCATCGATCGCCGTCTGCGCTGCGGTGATGACCGTCTGCAACGCGGCCAGCGTCGGCATCGGGGCCGGCACATCGGCGTTGCCGGTCAGTTTGGTGTGAACGAGTTTGGCGGCATCGACACGGGCTTGTCGATTGAGACGGGACCAGGTGCGGCGGATGGAAGCCATACGAGGAGGTTTGGGTGGCGGTTCGTCCTGGTCGTACTTTTGCCCGGAATCGTAGGTTTTTCCGGTGTCGAAGCGTGGCACAGCGCGGGACCGCGAGGGTTGTAGTTTGGGATGCTGCTGGGGAACCACGCGGCCACCACCATGGCGCCGCGTGACCTCGCGTGCGTATCGGGCGGGCGCGCTGCGGGCAAGGCCAAAATCGCCGACTTCCACCTCGATGCAGGTGAGCAGTGATCTCGATGCAGGTGAACAGCGACCTCAACGCCGGTGAACAGCGACCGTGATGCAGATGAACAGCGGCCTCGATGCCGGTCAACAGTGGCTTCAATGCGGATGAGCAGTGACCTCAATGCAGGTGAACAGCAGCCACAATGTTGGTGAACAGCAGCCTCAATGCAGGTGAACAGCGACCTCGATTCAGGCCTACTTTGGCGCCTTGCGGAGCAAAAGAGGGCACGAATCCCGCGAAAAATGCCGTTTTTAGGTGTTTTCGGCTACGCCCGCGTTCGATGAACTCGGAGGCGACGGCATTGCATCATTCCCAGACTGACCCTACTCCCCTGCTCCCCTGCTCCCCTGCTCCCCTGCCCGCGCGGTGACGACGTGGAGCCTCGCAGACAAGTGCGCTCCCAAGCTGGAGCTTGGGAGCGAGGGGAAACGAGCGCGCAGCCATGGACTGAAACGAGCGGCTCGGGCGGATGGCGATGGCTCGGCGCCTGCTTTCGCACGTGCCTATGTTAGAAAGAATATGCCGCCGCATTCTCGTCGTCGATGACGATCCTGGCGTCGGCCAGATGCTCACCCGGGTTCTCGAAGAAGCCGGACGCTATCGCGTGACGGTGGAGACCGATCCCATCGTGGCCATGGCCACGGCGATCGTCTATAAACCCGACCTTCTGGTGCTGGACATCTACATGCCCAATCTGAGTGGACTGGACATCGCCCGGCAATTGCGGGCCGAGCCGTCGCTGAGCCGCTGCCCGATCATTTTCTTCACCGGCACGACGATGCGCGAGCTTCCCTGCGCGGGTGCGCCGGGCGACGATCCCATGGAATTTCTGCCCAAGGGCTCATCCAACGCCACGATCGTGGCCATGGTCGAACGGATGCTCTGCGCCACCGGAGGATGTCTGGTGACGGCTGGCGCGTAGTGGCGGCGCTTTTCGCCCGTTTTTTCGCGGTCAGCGCAGTTTCTCCGTCACCTCGCGGATCGCGGCACTGAGCGCATCCAGCGGAAATGGTTTGATCAGGACGGTGGCGTTGATCCGATTGAAGAAGCTCTGAATCTTCGGGTCGCTCTGGTGACCGGTAATGAAGATGAACCGCAAGCCCGCCGCGGGCCGCATGCGGACCACCGCCCAGTAAAACATTTCCCCTCCGACCTGGGGCATCATCATGTCGCAAATAATGAAGTCGAAGGGGTCCTTCATGATTTCGCGAAGGCCTTCCGCCCCATTGGCGACGGCGGTGACGTTATAGAGTCGGGAGTTAAGGAATTCGCCGA
>JANPHH010000297.1:0-11583 GCA_031424375.1 Chthoniobacter sp.
ATGTATTCCGCCAGCGTCACCGCCGCATCGCGAGTGCGAGGTGGCGCGTCTTTGAAAACGATGATCGGTGCCGGTGGAGTGTCCTTGGCGACGAGAACGAGGTCGGCGGCGTGAACGGAGGTGACGCATACCGACAGGACGGCCGCAGCGAGTTGAAGAAGAGTTTTGGTGGAGATAAGTAGGTGAATCATAAGTGGGTGAATTGGAAATGGGCGATCAAGGAAAGAACGGGAAGGACCTATCCGAAAGTTTGTGTTTCGGGAGTTTGGTTAGTTTGTAGTTAGGGTGAGTGTTTTCAAGCTCCGCATGCCGGGGATGAAGAGAAGCGCGGCCCGAACTGAATGACGAATTGGTTGGCGGCGGCGGTCCAGTGGAGCGGTGGATTGACATGGCTTTGCTTTTCGTCTCGGAAAGCCCTGTCCGCAAAATCGAAGACACTCCACACCGAGAAGCTGCAACGCCATGCGGCGAGCCTTTCCCCCTGGGGCGGACGCTGGCTGGACCAAGACCCGCCCCGGAGTATTTGGCGTGAGAGCGAGTGGCTGCTGGAGTTCATCCGCGCCGCCGTCTGGCCTGCCTTCAAGATCGCCCACTGCCTCCGGCGATGGAACGACATTCAGAAAAACCTCGCGGAACGCAGCCGCCGGCGAATGCCGAGAATCGGCAACCTGCTACGTTAGCGCTTATGGGGCGTTGCCTTGGGCTGCCTGCCTTCGCGCTTTGGTGCTCTATCGAGCCAGACGCTCAATATGCATGACAGGCTCTGGCGTTGATCAGCAGGCCAGTCGATGTGTTAGAAGGCGACAGTAGTGCTCCCGCCGTGAAGATCGGGCCTTTCGTGATAACCGACCCACGGTCCAGGCACCCTCGGCTGGCGCCGGGAGTCAAAATCTCGTGCCGGTGAGGTCACGGCGAATTTCTAAAAGATCGTAGGGTCGGCGTGTGGATTCGGGGCGCCCCTCGGCCGGTGAGTCGAAGCTTCTTCCCGCTTCAAAACGTCCGTTTCGATAGAAGACCCGCCCTTCTTTTCGGTTTGTCCGTTGTCCGCGCGGTTGCGCGGATCGGGAGATGCCGTGGTCGTGCGCCACGGCGACGGTCCAGTCGCGCTTTTCTGGCTGCATAGGTACGCCTCTTTTCTGAAATGGGTCATAACTGCCATGCACTCGAGTTCTGGCGATGGGGCTACACACTCCAGCAGCGCGGCCCATTTTTGAGTGGATAAGGCATGGCCGCTCCACTTAACACATCTCTCCGTTGGCGATTCCAAAAAGCGGTTGCAAAGCAGCTTATGCCAGCGGTGGAGCCCAGTGTCTTCCATCACCCCAGATTGCTTGGGAAGACCGTCTTCATCCTCGGGGCGGGGTTTTCCAAGCTACTCGGCCTCCCGCTCATCGCGGATTTCATCCCGGAGGGCTTGAGCCTGCTGAAGCGCCATGCCTGGGAGAAAAGGCCAGCGGACGACCCCGACAAGGCCTTGCGCGATCAGGATGGTCAGCTCGTCTTGGAGCTGCAGCAGGTGCTCGGCAGCCGGCTGGCGATGTTGCGCGCGCTGGGGGGGCGTGAGCCGACGATTGAGGATGTGTTTTGCGCCGTCGATCTCCTCGGCGAAGCCGGCGATAGGAAAGTGAAAAACCCGGCCCGGCCTTTGTTGGAATAGTTTGTGCGGCGGGTCTGCCGTCTCGGGATGGCGCGGCATGCCGAGGCATTGAAAAGCTTCGACGCCGGACTTGTGGAGCAACCTTTCGCTCCGCAGGTTTCGCACGTGCATTTCAAAAGCCGCCTCGTGGGGAGTGGGTCGGATGGATCGCACGCACTTCAGCTCGACCCAAAGAAAGGACAGGGTCCTGGCCAGCAGGTGTGCGCCTACAGCGCCTTCCTATCGCAGATCGCGGAAAGCTGCGCGCAGATCAACAAGCCCGACAAGCCCGAGATCGAGCGCTATGCGCATCCCGCGATCCTCAGCTTGAATTACGACATGGTGATCGAGACTAAACTCGATGCTTTCGCCTATGCACCGCTCGAGGCTTGGTATGGGAGCGGGGTCGTGAATGAGGATGAGACCTTCAAGGACCGGGAGGCGGAGGCTGCGTTCCCCTGGCTGGTTCGCGAAAAGAATTCGTCGGGGGCGATCGCGCCGTTGATGCTCTCGCTGCTGAAGCTGCACGGCTCGGTCAACTGGGTCTCGAACCCGGCAAACGCCGGCACGCCGAAAAGTGTGACCGTCCAGCCGCTGGAACCTAAGGAGGAGAGCAAGGAAGCGCCGCTGAACTTTCCGACCTGGCAGCGCGATCCCCTGGCTACCACTTTCTTCGACCAGGTGCTCCGGGAGGCGCGCATCCACCTTCGGCTCGCTTCGCGCATTGTCATCATCGGCTACTCGCTGCCGCACACCGATCGCTACCTGCGCTATCTGCTGGCGAATGCCTTTGATACGCCCGAGCAGCCGGCCCTAGAAATCTGCAATGGCTGGGATAAGCCGCGCTGCCATGAGCAGGTGCGGAGGATGATCGGCGCGCGCGCCGCCGATTGGGACATGCGGGCCTATCCGGGAGGCTTCCTCGAGTTCGTCGCCACCCAGCGCCAGAGCGAACTGCTGGCCTGAGCTTTCCCTGCTCCCACTTCTATGCCCGACACTCTCTCCTCAACTCCCAAAGTGTCCGAAGAAGAATTCGAGCCGCTGCGCACGGGCATCACATCCTTGAATGAGTTATTCCCCAGCGGCCCAACAGGCTCAGCCGGCCCTGACGCAGACGGCATCCAGTAGCAGCCCGAGCGTGGCTTCCTGGGCGTCATTTTCGGCGCTGCGGGCAGCGGAAAGTCGGTGCTGGGATTGCAACTCTACTGCCGTTTTGCCAAGGACCGCGATCCCCATCCCTGGCCCGACCCCGGCAGCGGGAAGCCGCTGCCGCAGGGGCCGCTCCACCGGCAAGCGGTGCTCATCACGCAGGAGTCGGCCAGCGCGGCACGGGAGAAGATTCTGCGCCACTTTGCCTTCCTAGGGCCGAGCGAGACGGTCGCGGGGGAACCGCGAGTGCTGGAGGAAAACACCGTACCCCAGGCATGGGTAGCCAGCAAGATACCCGGCGTGACCATCGTGCAGATGCCGCTCGATCCCGCACAGCAGCGGGAAAAGTTCGTCTATATCTTTCGGATCCTCAATGAGACCTTCTGCCGGGCGCGGAACGGCGAGAAATGGGAGGATCCCAAACGACGGCTGCTGGTGGTGGTGGATAATGCGGAGACCATCTCCGCGAAGCCTACCGCGAAGTCATCGGCCTGCCGGCTACAGGCGCCAGCGGGGGCCGGCCCAAGGAAAAGAACTTCCACAAGGTGCTTCGTGAATACTGCGCCCGGCACCGGCTCAATACGTGGTTTGCCTTTGAGGAAAAGGAGGTGCAGCAAGGCTCCTTTGAGGAGGCGCAGATCGCCACGACCGATCAGGCTTATGCTGCGGATATCGTGATCCGGCTCGGGGTGACGGTGTTTCCCTCTGGCTACCGCGAGCGCAGTCTGGAGATCGTCAAAGCCAAGAACCAGGGGTATCGCCGGGGTCGGCATCATTACTCGATCCGCGGCGCCTCGGCCCGGGACCGAACTGCGCTGGCGGCAGTGGACGACCTCTCGAAGGCGGGGCTGGGGATCGTGATCTACCCTTCGCTGGCCACGCAGTTGCACCTGCTGGCCAATCGCGACGAAATCGAGGAACCGCTGGTGGACCTGTGGAAGACGCCCGTCGAGGATCGGCAGGCGCTGCCCGGCTACTACCACTGCCTCGGTCTGGCCGGCGTGGACGATGCCTTGCGGCGTCGCAATCCATCCACCCATCCGGGGGCCGGGCCTCGTGCGGGCGCCGCCACCCCTGCGCACGGGTATCTGCGGGGCGGTACCGTGAGCGTCCTGGTCTCGGATCTCGACTCGCTGGCCACCGAGATCGCGCTGCACTTTGCGCTTCAGGGTAGCGACTCCGAGGATGCGGCTGGAACGCTTTACATCACGACGCTGCATCGCCACGCCGAGCTATGGCGCATGGCGGACCGATATAACAAACTGGATCGCCGCCCCGACAGGATATGGGTCCGCGAGTTGAAGCCGGAGCACATCAGCGAAAGCAAACTGCTCAAGGATATCGAGCATTGGATCGACTCGGCGGGGAAGGCGGTGGTCGGAGCGGGCACGCCCGTACCCGTGCAGCGGGTGGTCTTCGACAATATCTACGAGATCGGAGCGAAGTTTCCGCTCGTCCGCAATAACAACCACTTCCTCACGGCGCTCTTCGAAGTGCTGCGCAAAAAAGGGGTCGCTTCCTTCATCGTGGATACGGTGGAGGTCGGCGAAGGGCGCAATCCACTCGACCAATCCTTCGCCGCAGGGATCGCCGATCACGTCTTCGTGCTGCGCCATGTGGACTTCCAGTCGCAGACGCGCAAGGTCTTCTCGGTGCTGAAGCTGGCCGGTTACCAGGAGCCGCCGCAACTATGGGAGTTGCGCCAGGGGACGGACTGCATCCATGCGGAGGATCGGCTGGATTTCTTCAAAGGCGTACTGACGGCCAAGCCCGAGCCGGTGGAAGTCACCCTGTCGCTCTATGCCGGCGCGCCGGACTCACCGCTCTCCGCTTACCTCGATGCGCAGCAGTAGGTGCTGGAGCAGACCTTTGGTCAGAAGATCCGCATCCGGCAGTGCTATGCCGATACCTACGTGTCGCTTCAGCATAGCGTGGGCACGGGCGATGTGGTGGCGCTGGGCGACTGCCACGTCATCTCCATCGACGAAGTATGGGTTGAGGAACTCATCCATCACGATCGGCTGATCAATATCCCGCGCGAGTATCTCGAAGAAGCGGGCGTGAAGGAGGATGCAGCCAAGTGGGACCACTCCAACTACGTGACCACTGCCCAGAATCTGGCCATCCGCCGGCATGGCTATGAGGGAAAGCAGAGCCCTCCGAACTTTGTCATCCCGGATCGAAATAACGTCGAGGTGCTGACTTACAACCGGGATGTCTGGCGGCAGGCAGTTCTGGCTGACCCCATGACACTCGCCTGGCAAAACTTGCTCTTCGAATGGATGCAGAAGGTCCGGCAGGAGTGCAACCTCGATAGTAAGGGATCGAGTGACCACCGTTTTTCCCTTGAGCGGTCCGCGTTGCGAAGGATCGATCGGGGAAGAGGCAGAATCGCGCTGATGCCCGGAGCGTGCGACTGGTCGCTCATCGACACACTCGGCCCAGCAGCAAGAGCAGCAGTCGGAGCATGCACAAAGGGATTGAAGAAGGTGCATGCAGATGAGTGGCAGGCCCTCGCGCTCTGCCACCAGTCGGTCTTTGCCCATTTGCTGTCGGAAAGATCGTGGCTCTTGAGCAGGGGCTGCAAATGGAGATGACGACTGCGCTGCTCGCGAGTGCGGGCGCGGGCAGGGGACTGAGAACTCGAACGGGATCGGGCCTTCCGCCGGGGGCTTCACCGATCCGCCTGCTGCTACCGAATGCCACGACTTTGCCGCCTCCATAGAATCGCTGCGCGGGGCGTCGGCGCGGTGGGAAGGGCGAAAGGGGTGCTCAGTGGAGCCACAGCACCGGCTGCGTAATCCCGATGTTGCGCTGGACTTCGGGATCGGTCGGGTCGGCGGGGAGTTTTTGCCACAGGTCGAGCCAGGCTTTCTCGCCGAGCGCGAGGCCGCCGAAGATCAGATTCGTCTGCCTCGCGGGCCAGCCTTCCCATGCCTGCACGTCGGGCTTGAGTGTCCACTTCGATTTGTCGGCAAGGAAGGGATACAAGAATGCGATGGCTTTGCGGATGCCACGGCCGTCGGGAAGCTCGTAGGTCCACAAGTTATCCTGCTCGGTGCTGAGCACCTGGCACAGCGTGGTCATGTTATCGAGCTGGAAGATCGAGTAGCCGTAGGGTTTGGTGCGCGCGAGTTCGAGCGGGAAGCCGCCGTCGGGAGCCATCTGTTTAGCGACGAAGACGTCTTTATATTGCTGGCGGCAGAGCGCGAGCTTCGCCTCGTCGCCGATGAAGTCGGCGTAGACCGCGAGTTGGAGATAGAAAGCGACGGCGTGGTTGTTCTTCGCGTTGGCTTCCTCTTTGCCGTTCTTGCTGGTCGTCATCCATTCGGCGAGTTCGCGGAACCATTGGCGCAAGGCGGGGGCCGTCTCGGACGGGAAGGCTTTGGATTTCTCCATCACCTTTACCGCGGCGGGTATTTCGATGAGATGCAGCGCGTCGATGATGCCGATGCCGCGGCCGGGCGAGACTCCCGGCACGGCTTGCGCATAGCTCAGGTTCGGGTTCATCCGCGTCTTCGGCTCCAGAAAGAAACCGCGGAGCAAATCAGCGGCCTTGGTGACGTAGCGATCTTCGCCGGTGATTTTGTAAGCGGCGGCCAGCGCGGCGACGGAGTCGCGTAGCGTCTTCACCACCAGCCGATGCTGCGAAAAGTTTTCCGGGTTCGTCTCGCCATCGCGCTTGATGTACGGGAGGCCGTTCGGCTTGCTCGGGTCCGGCCACCAGTAGTCGCCATTCGAGTAGAAGTCGCCCGGCCCGCCTTCGCTGAGCTTCGCGGGGAAGGCGGTGATCGTCACCGGTTCCTGTTTCAAGGCCGCGGTGGCGGCTTTCAGGATGCGTTCACGATCGATCGCGGCGACGTCGAGCGTGAGCTTCGGCGCCGGAGCTTTCGCGGGAGCTTTCGTCGCGGTGTTCGTCTTTTCCGGTTTGGCCGTCTTCGATTCCGTAACCGGAGCGCGCGCATCGGTGACGTATTTGAACTGCGGTTTCCGGCCCTCCGACGACACGGAGACGCACACCTTGTAGTTGGTGATCTCGGCCTTGATCTGCGCGCGACCGTTGTAGAGTTGCACGATGCGCGCGGCGGTGGAGGTGCCGAGATTATCGAGCAGACGCCCATCGCCAGTCAGACCGAAGCGCACGATGCTGGCGGCGTCGAGGCACTCCACGTCGTTCGAATCGAGCATGCGCACTTCCATCGTGGCGATGCCGTCCTTCTGCGCGATTTCTTCGAGCTTCATCTTCGCGGGTTTGCCCCACTTCTTTGTCTGGTAACCCACGGTGATCTCGTCACTAACTTCGACGCCATCGCGTTTGCCGACAGCGCGCAGCTTGTTTTCGCCTTCGTTGAGTTTCACCTTCCAGCGCAGACCTGCGGCGGGGAAGTCGGCGCTCTTGCGTTGCTTCACCCCAGCGGACTTTCCGTTCACGAAGAGCTCCGCCTCCGGGCAGTTCGAATAAACGCGGATCTCCTTTTCCTCGCCGGCTTCACCCCAGCGCACCGGCCAGGTGTGACCAAAGAGCCGGAGCATCGGCTTCTCCGACCAGTAGCTCTGGAACACGTAGAAGCTCTCCTTCGGCGTGCCGTCGCGCTCGATCACGCCTTTCTGGTTCACGCGCGGCACCGGGTTCTCCGGCCGCAGCGGCGTGGCGAAGTCCTTGAAGATCCACTGCGCGCTGCCGGTGAGCCACGGCATTTCCTCCTGCTCCTTGAGATGCCAGTCGAAGAGATTGCACATGTAGCTCTCCGACCAGTCGCCGTCCTTCGACATACGCACCTTGCCGCCGGTGCCCTTGTAGGCTTTGCCTTTTTCCGCAGTGCCTTTTCCCGTCTCCACCTTCTCCATCATCTTCTCCGGTTCCTCCGAGAAACGCCGCGCGTGGCTGTCACCACCCCACTCGGCGTGGAAGAAATGTTTGGTATCCTTCAAAGCTTTCTCCGACGACGCGCGATATTCGGTGTAGCGACCGGAATACCAACCCGCCCAGATGCTCGGGGCATACACATCGACGATGTCCTTGCAGAAATCGCAGCGCCGGATGCACGTCGGTCGCGACGGGTCGAGTTCGTGCGAGCGCTTGTTTAGCTCGGTCATGAAAGTGCGGATCTTCTCCTTGTCGAACGTCTCAAAGTCCCCGGGCCAGTCGTTTTCATTACCCAGTCCCCACATGATCACCGACGGATGATTGTAGTGCTGGTCAATCATTGCGCGCTGCATGTCCACGACCTGTTTTTGATACCGCTCGCCACCGATCCCGCCGCGACACCACGGCACTTCCTCCCAGACGAGCAGGCCGAGTTCATCGCAGAGATCGAGGACCAGCGGCGCCTGCTGATAGTGTCCGAGGCGAACGAAATTCGCGCCCATCTCCTTGATCATCGCCAGCGTCTTGCGCACCACATCATCCGGCACCGCCGCCGCGACGCCCGCGTGATCCTCGTGGTAATGCGTGCCGCGCAGGAGCAGGCGTTCGCCGTTCAGCTTGAAGGGGCCATTCTCCACCCACTCGAACGAACGCACGCCGAAACGCTCCGAGACCGTCTGCTCGCCGTGCTTCGATTTGATCGTGACGTTGATGCGATAAAGCGACGGCGACTTCGGCGACCACAGCGCGGGCTTCGGAATCACGAAGGAAAACATCTGCTTCTCGTCCGCCCAAGGCGCGCTGTTCGGCGAGACCTTGTGAACGACGAACGATTTTCCCGTTGGGTCCTGAACATCGAACTCAAGACCGACTTCGTCCGTCACCTTCGTCGGATTCAACAACCGCAACCGCACGCTCACCGCAGCCTTCTCGCCATCGAGCTTTGCCTCCACATGCACCCGCTCGAGCGAGATCGCCGGCACATACACGAGGCTCACGTGCCGATAGATGCCCCCGTAGCGATTGAAGTCGCTGAGGTCCGACGGGATCGCCTCCGCATCGCGCGAGTTGTCGCACATCACCGCCACCGGCACCTCGCCCTTGAACGCCTCATTCTTCAACGCCTTCGCCGCCGCGTCCGTGATGTCCACATCCCACTCATCATATCCCCCGACATGCTCGCCGACTTTCTCCGTGTAAACAAACACCTGAGACTTCTGCCCCGCGCCATTGAAGTGCAGCAGCGTCCGCCCATTCGGAAAGGGATTCGCGACCTTCAGCTTCGTCCGATACCAGCCCGGGCCCTGATAATAGCGAACTTCCGGATCCACCGCATCGCGCCCATTGAAACAATGCGGCAGCGTGACTGGCGACCACGCGACGTTGTCGCTCGCCGCCTCCCCGCGCCACACCTCCCAGGTGCTGCCGAGGGAGCCCTGGTAGTGCTCCCAGCCGGTCGAGAGGCGTTGGATCGAATCTGCACCGAAGGAGTTCGCGCTGACGCAGGCGAGGAAAAGGGCGAGGAGTCGGGGGAAGTTCATCAGCTTCATGAAAGGCGAAAGCGCGCAGAGACGGTATTGGCCAGGTGGCCAAGAGAACGAGAAGCAAAGAGGCTATCCTTCCGTCGTCCTGCTTGTCACGGGATCGCTCGTTTCACCACGAGGGCGGGTCGTGATTCAATGCACCGGCAAAGCACGAGCCCTGTCGGGGTGGCACAAGGAGCGGCCACCAACCGATGCGCCGGGCATACTTACGGAGGAGTGGCCGACACGGTGCGTCGAAGGGCGGGGGTCACTTCGCTTTCGACTCCAGCCACGGCGCCACTTTCTCCACCCAGCGCGCAGCGTGTTCCCGCAGGCCGGCTCCGCTGAAGTGGACTCCCTGACCGTTGCGCTCGCGGAGGTCGCCTTTCAGCGCGTCGCTGTCGGGACCTTCGAGGGCGATGCCGTCCTTCCAGAGCGAGGCCTGCGCGGCGCGGATGTCGGGCGAGGCTTCATCGCCGGGCACATGATAGCTCACCTGCGCGACAAACCACGGGGCCTCCCACCCGATCGCGCGGCGCGACTCGCGGATGATCTTCTCCAGATACTCGCGGTAAAGATTCCCCGGCAGCGTGCGTGTCGTGTCTTTCTGATTCGCATCACTTTCACCCTGATGCCAGAGCACGGCGCGGAACCCGTGCGGGCCGGCCTGCTGCATTCGGGTCACGAAGTTCGAAAAAGCGTCGCCCTTGCTTTCCCATTCGCCGCTCGGGAGTTGCTGCACGCGACTCTCGACCGTCGGTGGATTGGGGAAACGTGAGCCCTTCGGCAGCCACTCGCGCACGCTCGATCCGCCGATGCCGCAGGCGATGAGGCCGACCGGCACGCCGAAGCGACGCGCGATGGCATCGCCAAACGGAGGCAGGAAGCTACCGCCCCGACCGCTCGCGCCCGGCTGCGGATCGCGGCAGAGTTGCCAGGCTTTTCCATCGAAGGTGACGACGCGTGCCGTCTCGGTGCTGAGCTTCTCCGCACCGTGATTCGCAGAGTTAGACTGCCCCGCGACCACGAAGACTTCACCGACGCCGACATGCTCCACAGCCGCGTCGCCAACGACCTTCCCATTCCTCACCGCCCGCACTTCGAGGCGATACCAACCACCCGCCGGAGCCTCGATCGTGGCTTGAAAGTTCGCGCCTTGAAACGCCGTCGCGAGCTTGCGCCAATCGCCCGCCTTTTCCTCCGCGACGATCCGCGCCTCGATCACTGTCGCGCTCGGTTCCACCCCACGAAGTTCGCCTTCGACAACAATGCTTCCATTCCCGGCCGATCGTCGTTGGATCACCTGATACTCCACCGGCGACCGCAGCGTCACCGCCTTCGGAGTCAGAGGAGAAAGCAGCGCGAGCATCCCTTCGCCCAGCGCATCGCCGACGAGGAAATACGTCTCCGCATTGCCGAACTCGTGATGGCCGTGGCCGGGATTCGGCGACTCCTCGGGCTTTCGGACAAAGTCACGCGTGGGAACAAAGACCACGTTCCCCGCGAATTCCGGCCTCGCTGCGACCGCAGCCTGGGCGTGGCGCAACTTCTCCCACTCCGGCGGCGCATTCACCCATGGTCCCGTGAGTTCGCCGATCACGACCGGCAGCTTCGGCGACTTAAACTCGGCGCGCACGCCGTGGATCAGGTTGACGAGATTCTGCTCATACTCCGGCACCGCGGTCTTCGGATTCACGCCGTCGTTCCAGCCCTGATACCAGACGAAGCCCGCCAGTTCATAACCGCCGCCGCGCGTCGCCGCAAATTCCTGCTCCATCTTCGCCAGCGCCTCCCGCACCTGCGCGATCATCAGCGAGTAATACTTCCCCACCTCCCCGCCCGACGACGGCGGACGAAAGTCGCGAAACAAACTCTTCCCGCCCCACGCCGTCTTGATGAGCAGCACTTGGTTCTCGAAGTGATCGCCCACCACGTGACCGAACTGCAGCTCCGGCCCGAAGTGATGCACGTCGCCATAGACCGAGAAACCCAACGCCAGCGGCCCCACGAGCAGCGGCCGATCCTCACGCTGATAACGCACGAAGACATCCTCACGCACCGTCCACTTCCCATCCGCGTCGCGCAGATGCTTGAAGATCGGCGCCTTCGCCGGATCATGCATCAGCATCGCCAGCGTGCCTTTGCCTTCGTTGTAGTCTTTGCCCTCCAAATCCACGACTGCTTGGCCCTCCATGTTCGATTGGCCGGCGAGGATGAAGATCTTAACGGGCTTCGCCGCGATCGCCCAAGTGGCAGTGCTCGACAATAAAGCTGCGACTAATACGGCGAGGATAGTTTGTTTCACGATGCTGCCTTGCTTACCGACAAGTCGCCCACTTCTCCAGTTTCTGTTCTCAGCGGCCCGCCCGCAGCCGATACATCTCGCGAGCGAGCGCGCGGCTGGCCTC
>JANPHH010000298.1:0-7232 GCA_031424375.1 Chthoniobacter sp.
ACGCAAAACGATCTCGATGCGGGCATCAGCGGCCAGAAGCACGGCGACATCATCTGCCTCGCAGACCATCCGTGCGACACACACGGCGGACACAACAAGGGCATCAAGCCGCTGCGCGAACCCTACGGCGTGCCGTATCGCTGCCTGATTCCAAAGGGCACGCGCAACCTGCTCATCACCTGTCGCGCGGCGAGCTTCAGTTCCATCGCCGCATCGAGCTGCCGCCTCTCACGCACGATGATGCAGCTCGGTCAGGCAGCGGGCACGGCGGTCGCGCTGGCCAAGGAGTTGAAAATCGAAGTGCCTGATGTGCCGGCGGAGCGTCTGCGGGAGTCGTTGCGCGGGCAGCACGTGCAGCTCGCGCATCCGATGCCGGGGGAGTTGAGGGCTTATTTGCAGAAGGAGTAACAGGAGTGAGGGGCGAGTGATGTTCTGCTGCGGAGATGGGAGGCCAAGTAGTCTTGGGCTTTAGCCCATGGTGCCATCCGGACACTCGAGGGCGTTCCCATCAGGGAGAATTCCCCGTTGCGAGGAGCGGTGCGCTTCGCCATCTTCGCGTTATGAGCATTTTGGCGACAGTGCAGAACGACACCATCCGGCTCCCCGCGGATGTGCATCTGCCCGATGGCACCCAGGTGCGTCTGGAGCCGGTGGATCCCACTCAACCGTCCCGTGGCTGGCCCGCAGGTTATTTCTCGCGTACGGCGGGAATGCTGGCCGGTGAACGCATGGAGCGGCCCGAGCAGGGCACGGCGGAGCAGCGCGAGGCGTGGTGATGGCTTGGCTGCTGGATACGAATGCGTGGATTCACTACCTGAAGGATCCCGGCAGTCGCATCCGTGCGGGACTGGAACGGCGCATGCCGGATGAAATCGTGACCTGCGCGATCGTGAAGGCGGAACTGCTGCACGGGGCGCAAAAGTACGGGGCGCCCGAACGGCGGACGGCCATCGTGCTTGAGACGCTGGCCCCTTATCGCTCGCTGCCTTTCGATGACGATGCGGCGGAATATTATGCGCGCATCCGGCACGAACTGGAGGAATCGGGCGGGCGCATCGGGCCGCACGATCTGCTCATCGGGGCGATTTGCCTCGCGCACGGCTGCACGCTGGTAACCGGAAATTTGGCGGAATTCCGAAGGGTGCGTGGGCTGGGGGTGGAGGATTGGAATACGGAGTGAGCCGGAGACGAGGGTGTGAGCCACGGCCGGCGCGTGCCGACGGAGCGGCGGACTCCGGCGAGACTTTCGTGGGTGGAGTCCGTTTCATCAGGACGACGAGAACGACCGAAGGCGCGCGGCACCATGTGTGAGTGCGAATGGTTGAAGGCACGGGTGACGAGAAACCTGAGGATTTGTGCGTCAGAGTCGCATTGGCGGTGACAGCAGGGCTGACATAGTGGCGGGTCATGAGTCGCCTCCATTTCATCGTCACCTCCAGCCCTCTGGTTCTTTCAGGACGGGTCCTTCGTATCCTGATCGCGGTCGCGATGGTGGTTCATGCATCGGTCGTGCACGCCGAGCCGCTGGTCGTCGCGTTCGACCGCTTCCACGCGAAACAGCCGACGGCGGAAGGCGGACGTTTGCTTTACAATGAACTCGGCTGCGCGAATTGCCACGGTGGTGAGACGGGGTTGCCTGCGCGGCGCGGGCCGGAACTGTCCGGGCTCACGCGGCGGGTGCAGGTGGAGTGGGTGCGGAAGTTTCTCGCCAGTCCGGCGACGGCGCGGCCGGGCACGTGGATGCCGCATCTGCTGTCGGCGGAGAAGCCGGAGGACGACGAAGCGGTGGTGCATTATCTCGGTTCGCTGAAGCCGGCGGCGTCACCGAAAGCGAAGCCGCCGGGACACGTGAACGGCCAACGCGGTGGCGAATTGTTTCATGCGGTCGGCTGCGTGGCGTGTCATGCGCCGGCGAAGGATTTCACGCCGGCGGAGGGCGCGCCGAAGGAAGCGGAGTTCACGCATCGCTCGGTGGAGTTTCCGGACCTCGCGGCGAAGTATTCGCTGGCATCGCTGGCGGCGTTTCTCGCCGATCCGCTGCAGGTGCGGACGGACGGGCGCATGCCGCACTTTGCGCTGAATGAGGACGACGCGACGGACCTCGCGGGTTACCTGCTGCGCTACGAGGGCAGCGATGGAAAGGCAGCTCCGGGTGTGGCGGCCTTTGCGCCGGACAAGGCGCTGGCGGACCGCGGGCGCGCGGTGGTGGCGGCGGCGCGGTGCAGTGCATGCCATCAGCTCCCGGCGGAAGTGGCCGCGCAGCCGGTCGCATTGCGCCAAATGAAAGGCGGCTGCCTCGAAGCGCAGCCCGCGGCGGGTCTGCCGCGCTACGAGTTGAGCGCAGCACAGCGCGCGGCGCTCGCGCTCTTTCTCGCGCAGCGGGACCAACCGATCGCCGCGGCGCAGAGCACGGCGCTGACGTTGGAGGCGTTGAACTGCGCGGCCTGTCACGATCGCGACGGCATCGGCGGACCGGATGCGGCGCGCAAGGCCTACTTCGCCGGCGATCACAATCTCGGCGACACCGGACGCTTTCCGCCGCCGCTCACCGGAGTGGGGCGCAAGCTGCAACCCGAGTGGCTGGCGAAGGTGCTCACGGGCGAACACCGTGTGCGGCCTTATCTCCAGACGCGCATGCCGATCTACGGTGCGGCCACGGCGACGCTCGGCGCGGCGCTCGCGACTGCCGACGCGCGGCCCGAGAAGCTGTTACCCGGCGGCGACGACACGGCGGGGCGCAAGCTGCTCGGCACGCACGGCGGAGTCGGCTGCATCACCTGCCACCGCTGGGGCGAACGCCCGTCGCTCGGCATCCAGGCGCTGGATCTGAGCAATCTCGGCCAGCGCATTCAGCCGGGCTGGCTGCGCGAGTATCTCGTGAATCCCGCGGGCTACCGGCCGGGCACGTTAATGCCGTCGTTTTGGCCGGAGGGAAAGGCGAGCAATCATGATATTCTCGGCGGCGACACGGAGCGGCAGATCGCGTCGATCTACTCCTTTGCGAAAAGCGCGAACGGCGAACCCGAGGGCTTTCCCGCGCTGACCGGCGGTGAGTTCGAACTGGTGCCGAAGGATCGCCCGATCGTGCAGCGAACCTTCATGGAAGGCGTGGGCACGCACGCGATTCTCGTGGGCTTCCCGACTGGCGTTCATGTGGCCTTCGACGGAAAGAATGCGCGTCCGGCGCTGGCGTGGCGCGGTAAATTTTTCGACGCCTACAACACGTGGTTCTCGCGCTTTGCTCCATTTGAAAAGCCACCCGGCGCGGGAGTAAAAGTGTGGCCCGCGGCGGCGGGAGCGGAGGTTCGCTTCGAGGGCTACCGACTTGATGCGCGCGGCGTGCCGACTTTCCTCTACTCGCTTGCCGAGCTGCATGTGGAGGAGCGCTTCGAGGGGATCGAAAATGGCCTCACGCGCACGATCACCTGGAACGCTGCTGTGCCGAATGGGCCGGCGATTTCACATCCGGAAGGCGTCACCGTCACCGAAGACCCCAGCAGCGCACCCGGCGCGCGCCGCTTCACCTATCTCTGGAAATGAATACCCGACTTCTTCCCCTCGCGCTCCTCGCAGCGGCACGCCTGGCCGCGGCCGCCGATCCCTACGAGATCGCCGACATCCTCACCGCGAATTCGCCTTCCGCGTCGCGCAGCAAGGAGTGGAAACCCGGCTCGGGCATTCCGCTCGAAGTCAGCGGCATGGACTGGACGGCCGACGGCAAACTCGCGGTCGCGATCCGCAAGGGCGAGGTGTGGCTGCTCGACGGCGTGCTCGGCGCGAAGGCCGACGCGGTCACTTACAAGCTCTTCGCCAGCGGCCTGCACGAGCCGCTCGGCGTACTGCGTGATGGCGTCAGTCTGCTCGTGATGCAGCGGACCGAGATGACGCGCCTGCGCGACACGGATGGCGACGGCGTGGCCGATGAATACCTCACCGCTGGCCGCGGCTGGAATGTCTCCGGCGCGTATCACGGCTACGCCTATGGCCCACGCCCCGACGGTCAGGGCCAGCTCTGGGTCGCGCTGAATCTCGACATGGGTGATCGCTCCGCGAACAAGACGCCGTGGCACGGCTGGGGCGGCGTGATTGATTCGCGCGGCGATTTTCAGCCGATGGTGGCCGGCATGCGTTCGCCGTGCGGACTTGGCGCGAACACCTCCGGCGACATGTTTTGCGTCGATCAGCAGGGCACGTGGATTCCCTCCACGCCGATATACCATCTGCGCAAAGGCGCCTTCTTCCTAAACCCCGAGGGCATTGCCGCCGAGACGCTCCCCGGCTCGCCGCTGAAGCTCTCCGCGCCCGTGCCAAACAAGGTGCCGTATCCCGATGCCGTCCACGCGTTGCCCGAGATGCGCCCGCCCGCCGTCTGGCTGCCTTACAACAAAATGGGCCGCAGCGGCACTGACCTCGCGGTGTGCAATGTGGGCGGAAAATTCGGCCCGTTCGACGGGCAGATGATGGTCGCGGAATTCACCGACGCCAAAGTCAGCCGCGTGTTTCTGGAGAAAGTTGGCGGGCAATATCAGGGTGCGGCGTTCCCGTTCCTGAGCGGCTTCGCGTCGGGCATCGTGCGGTTGCTCTTCGCGCCGGATGGCAGCCTCTTCGCCGGTATGACGTCGCGCGGCTGGTCCTCACTCGGCACCAAGGCCTACGGCCTGCAACGCGTCCGCTGGAACGGCGCCACGCCATTCGCCATGCGCGAAATGCAGGCGCGCCCCGACGGCTTCGAGCTGGTCTTCACCCTGCCGGTCGACCGCACTGCCGCCGGCAACGTCGAGAGCTACACGATGAAAAACTTCACCTATCTCTACTCGAGCGCCTACGGCAGCGATGAGATCCAGGCGGAGCCGAATGCGATCACCGCCGCCGAGGTCAGCGCCGATGGATTGAAAGTGCGGCTGCGCATCGCCGGCCTGCGCGAACTCTACGTTCACGAACTCCACTGCGACGGCGTGCGCTCCGCGACCGGCGCGCCGCTCGATCACGCGGATGCCTATTACACGCTGAACCGGCGGCCGCGCGAGTAACCGTGCCTGGCTGACGGCGTGTCGATTCGAGAAGGGGACACGCGGGGGCGTGCTCCTCCGCGGGGTGATCCGCTCCCGCGCTTTCGGCTTCCGTCGGGAACTCTCGTTTCCCGTTCTCACGCAACCCCCGCGCTGCGCGCCTCCGCGTCCGGGTGGGTGGGTGGCCGTGTTTCTAACTGCGGGATGGAGCCCACTTTTGTTAGATAAAACGCACCCACGGAATTGGTCCGTCGCCACGTCATTTCGTTCCCCGGTATTCCGTCGGCGTGCAGCCGACCCAGCGTTTGAAGGCGCGCGAAAAAACCAGTGCGCTGAAGTAACCGACCGCGGGCGCGATGGCTTCGAGTTTGTCGTCGCTGCTCTCGAGCAGTTCCTTTGCGCGCTGCATCCGGAGGTAAGTGAGCTGCTGGACCGGCGTGCGGCCGAGTTCGCGCAGGCAAAGGCGGCGGAGATGCTCGGTGCTCATGTGGACGCGAGCGGCGAGCGTCTCCAGCGTCCAGGCGGCTGCGGGCTGGTGGGCGACTTCTTCCCACAGCCGCCAGAGCCGCTCCTGCCCGCGCCATGGCTGGACGAAACGCTGGAGCAGCCCGTGCAGCAACCCGACCCAGTGATGGATCATCCGCAGGTCGCGCGCGCCTTCCCACTCGCCGCGCAGACCGGCGAGCACGCGCGCCATTTCACCAGACTCCGCGCGCACCCGCACGGGCGAGGCGGCGCCGACGAGCGGCTTGATCCACGGCGGCTCCTCGCAGCGCACCCAGGCGAAGGACCAGCGCCGTCCGGGCACGGTGTGAAAGGCATTCAGCACGCGCGGCGGCGCGAGGCAGAGCTGTCCCGCGCGCACCCGTTGCCAGCGGCCATCGAGCAAGATGCGCCCTTCGCCGGTCGTGCTTTCGAGAAAGAAGCTGCCCGTCGGGCGGAGGCGGACCCGCGCGTAGGGCGGCGCGCAATCGTCGAGCCCGACGCGGGCGATGCGGCACGCAGCGAGTTCCGAACAGGCCGCCGCTTCCAGCACCCAGCGGCGGGTGCGCGGGCCATCGATCGTGGTTTCGTGCAAGGGGAGTGGCTGCATCGGGGCGGCACGGTAGCGTATCGGGCGAGGGGAGTGCAGGCGAAGTCGCACGCAGGTGGATTTTCGTCGGATGACAATGCCTTTGAACGCCGCCAGCATTGGGTGATCTCCCCAAACATCCTTTCCATGAAACGCTGGCTCGTTCTCCCACTTCTCCTCGCTGCCGTGCAAAGCTTCGCCGCGCCCGTGCCGATCTTCGACGGCAAAACGCTCGACGGCTGGGACTACGACCCCGCGATCTGGCGCGTGGAGGATGGGATGATCACCGGCGGCTCCACGACGGAGAAGATCAAGGCGAACTATTTCATCTGCACGAAGCGGAACTACGCGAACTTTGACCTGCGCTTAAAGATCAAGTGCAGCGGCGATCCGAAGACCGGGCTAATAAATAGCGGCATTCAGATTCGCAGTCTGCGCGTGCCGGGCGGGGCGCACATGATCGGGTATCAGGTCGATTGCGGCGCAGGGTGGTTTGGGAAAATCTACGACGAGTTCCGGCGCAACAAAGTTATCGCGACGCCGGTCGATCAGGCCGCGCTCGACAAGGTCGTGGACGTCTTCGGCTGGAATGAATACCGCATCCGCGCCGAGGGGCCGCGCATTCAGGCGTGGATCAATGACGTGCTCGCGATCGACTACACCGAGATCGACCCGAACATCGCGCTCGATGGCCAGATCGGACCGCAGGTTCACAGCGGCGGCGTCGCGCTCGTGCAGGTGAAGGACGTGACCATCGAGGAACTCCCGCCGACCCCGAACGCGCCGACTTGGGAGCACGTAGTCCCGCCTTTAGGCGGAAAGCAGCGTCTCCCTGAGCCGGAGCGTCCTCTTCCGCCTAAACGCGGGACTACGAGCGGCAAGCGCGACATCAGCTACAACGCGGTCGCCACCACCGCGAAGACACCGGAGGAGGAGCGCGCCGCTTTTACGCTGCCCGATGGGTTCGAGGCAGAACTCGTCGCTGCGGAGAGCGAGGGCATCGGCAAGTTCGTGCCCATCGCCTTCGACCAGCACGGCGCGCTCTGGACCACGACCGCGCTGGAGTATCCGGTGGACGGCAACGAAAACCCCGCCGCCGCCGACGCGCTCTACGCGAGCAAGGCGAAGGACAAGGTGCTCGTCTTCGACCG
>JANPHH010000299.1:0-11913 GCA_031424375.1 Chthoniobacter sp.
GCGCTCGCCTCGCGATGGGTCGATGCTTTCATGGAACTCGGCTTTCTCCAGCGCGAAGTCAGCCGCACGCTGGAAGCCGATCCCGCCCAGAAGGACGAGGCGCTCCTCATCGTCGTCGGAAGCTGGCTTCAAGGCGGCCGCTGCGTCACCAGCCTCATCGCGAAGAACTACACCGACGCCTCTTCCAGCATCCTCCGCGAACCCAAACTCGTGCAGATCTTGATCGGCGAGATGAATAAGATCCCGCAAAGTTACCAGGACGACCCCGTCGTGCAGGAGATCATCAAGTTTCTGCCCGAAGTACAGAAAAGCGTGAACGTGGGTCTTCAAGATCCCATCCCGCTCGCCACGGTGAAGCAGATGCACGAGCGCTTCAGCCATCTCACCGGCCTCGTCCTCAAGCCGGCTGCGGCGAAGCCGTAGAGGGTGGCGGGGAATATTGCGTTGCCTCACCCCGCGGTGGCGTTTAACGATGCGAGCCGATGGATGGTCCGGCTTTAATCTACGAGCACTTCCAGATCGAGACCGACTCCAGCGGGGCGCCGGTCGTTCTCGAAAGCAGCGGCCAGGTGAAAACTTTCCGCGCCCTCGATACCCGGCTGCGACAACCGGTGGCGCTGAAGGTCGTCGCCCGGGCGCTCCTCACCGACGAAAACATTCGCAAGCGCTTCCTCAATGAAGCCCGCGCCGCGGCGGCGCTCAGCCACCCGAACATCGCGCGCGTCCTCCACCTCTGTCCGCCGGATTCGCCGGATTTCTATTACGCGATGGAACTCGTGGAAGGCGAGTCGCTCGCCCAGCGCATCGCCGAAAAAGGCCGGCTTCCGGTCGCCCAGGCGCTGGCCACATTGCGGCCGATCACCGCGGTGCTCGATCTTCTCGGCCATCAGCGTTTCGTCCACCGCGACATCCAGCCGGCGAATATCATCCTCACCGCGGACGCCACCGGCGGCGCCACCGTGAAGCTGATCAATTTCGGCCTCGCGAAATTCCTCGGCCCGCCGCCCGATTTGCTCGAAGCCGTCCGCACCGCCGACCTCCGCGGAACCACCGTCTTCAACCTCAGTCCCGAACAAATCCAGGGCGAGTCGGTCGACACCCGGGCCGATTTCTACGCGCTCGGCGTGACCCTGTGGATGGCGATCGTCGGCCAGCCGCCATTCGTCGGCAGCCCCTATGAAATCAATGAGGGCCACCTTCACGGCGACCTCCCTTGGGCCGCACTCCCGCCCACCACCGGCCCGGTGCGCTCGCTCATCGAGACCCTGCTCGCCAAGTCTCCGCAGGATCGTCCCGCCGACGCGGAAGCGCTCGGCGCACTCTGGGACGAAGCCATGCGCAGCCTCGAAAGCATCCCGGCCAGTCCGCAGGGCGACGACACACCCGCCAGCACGATCATCGACCCGCCCGCGCCTGGGGAGGCCCCGCAGATCATTCCGCTGGCCACTCCTCCGCCGGGGTGCGCACGACTGCCGGAGTCGGGATTCCTCGCCGAGAATCAACGGAACGGGGACATCGTGTTCGTGCGCCCTCTCCCTAGTCCCGACCCGCACTCCATCCGCGGCGAACTGCTCGAAGCGGCAAACCTTTCGCGCAACAATCCGAGCGGCGCGCTCCTCAATGTCCGCGAAATCGACGACCTGCGGATCGTCAGCGAATGGCACCCCGGCATCCCGGTGGCCGACCTGCTCGCCAGCCGCCCGACCGCGCTCCCGAGCAAGATCACCGGACCGTGGCTGCGCACCGCCGCGCAGGCCGTGGACTGGGCGCGCGAGCACGGCATCGGGCGCGCCAATTTCTCCCTCGGCAACTGGCTCGTCACCTTCCTCGATCTCCAGGAAAGCGAATCCTCGCTCGAGCGCGCGGCGCGCGACCCGGAGAGCTGGGGCCCGACCACGATCGCGCTCGATCCACTCGCGGCCTTCGATCCCATCCTCGTCCGCGCGGCGGCGGATTCCGACCAGCCGCTGCCCGCGGGGCGGCTCGCGACTTTCAACACGCCCGCGAGTTACCTCACGGCCTTTGCCCGCTCGGTGGAGCGGTTGCTCGAGCCCGATCGCGCCGAGCCGCTCGGCGCTCCCGCGCGGTCGCTGCTCACCGATGCCGTCGCCGGCCAGTCGAAATTTTCCACCGCTCGCGAATGGGTCGCCGCCCTGCTTGGCGACGAGGTGGTCGGGACGAAAACCACGCCGCCGGCCCCGCCCGTCGCCACTCCGAAAGTGCGCATCAATCTCCCCGACGTCAGCCCCACGGTCCTTTCCGCATCCGCCACGTCGGCCGTGCGGCCGCCGCGAAATGGGCGCAATCCGCGGCTCTCCTCCCTCGCGCTGCGCGGGGTGATCGGCAGCGTCGCCCTCGTCCTCGCCTCGTGGGCCTTTGTGGCGTTGCGACCGGGTCCCCCACCCGTGGCCCTGAGCCCCACGCCCGATCCCGGAGGCGAAGTCCGGCGCCTGGTCGACCTCGCGCGCGGCAACCTCGAGCAGGCCCAATACAGCGCGGCCGGCAATCAACTCGCCCAGGCCCGTGCCGCCGCAGGCGACGGCGTGAACCGGGAAAGCCTCGTCGCCGAAATCGACACGCTAAGCGTCCGGCTCAAGGCCGCGGAGCGACCGGCCCCCGCCGCAGCCATTCCGCCCCCGGCGACCGACGCAGCCGCGGCGATCACTCAGGCCACTCGCGACGAGCCATTCGAAAACAAACTCGGCATGCAGTTCGTCCCGGTGCCGATCGCAGGGGGCGAAACCGGCGGTCTCCGCGTCCTGTTCGCGGTGAACGAAACGCGGGTGCGGGAGTTTGAAAAATTCATCGGCCGGCGGTGGCGCGACGCGGATGCGACCGAAGAGTATCCCGCCGTGGCGATCATTCCCGAGGACGTCGCCAGCTTCTGCCGCTGGCTCAGTCAGCAGGCCAGCCTGCCCCCCGGCTGGTTCTATCGCCTTCCCACCGATCACGAATGGAGCTGCGCCGCGGGCATCGGACGCGAGGAAAACCCCGCCGAATCGGCGCTGAGCAAAGGGCGCAATCTCAAGGGCCGCTACGCCTGGGGCACCGCCTGGCCGCCACCGGCAGGCGCCGGAAATTTCGCCGACCTCTCGCTCCAGCGGAGCACGGGCGCCGACGGAATCAAGGGTTACGACGACACGTTCCCGATCCTCGCGCCCGTCAGGCAATTCCGGCCCAATGCCTTCGCCCTCTACGACCTCGCCGGCAACGCCGCCGAGTGGTGCTCCGACGGGAACGGTTTCATCCTGCGCGGCGGCGCCTTCAACAGCCTGAGCCGCAATCAACTCGACCTCGCCGCCCGCGCGACCCGCAGCGCGGCCAACACGCGCGACGGAACCGCCGGCTTCCGCCTCGTGATCTCGGATCGCAAGGTCCCGCGTTGACCCAAGGAACTGAGCCCCCCCGAACGTGCGACCAGCATTCCTCCCGACATGAGCGGCCCCGTTTCGCGCTACGAACACTTTGAGATCCTCAAGGATGAAGAGGGTGAACCGATGAAGCTCGGCCTCGGAGGCATGGGAACGACCTACCGCGCCTACGATCTCAACCTGCGAAAGGTCGTGGCCCTCAAGCTGATCAACGAGCGCGCCCTCTCGGATCCCACGGCGCGGCGGCGGTTTTTCAACGAAGCACGCGCCGCCGCGAGCATCGATCACCCGAATGTCGCCCGCGTCATTTTCCTCTGCCCCGAGGATGCGGTGCAGTGCTGCTTCGCCATGGAGCTGGTGGAAGGCGAGACCCTCGCGCGCCGGATCGCGCAGCAAGGCGTGATGAGCGCCGCCGACGCGCTGACCACCCTGCGACCCATCGCCGATGCGCTCATCGCGCTCGGCGCCCGCGGCCTCGTTCACCGCGACATCAAGCCTGAGAACATCATGACCACGCGGACCGCGGACGGCCGCTGCGACGTGAAGCTGATCGACTTCGGCATCGCCAAGACGACCACGCAGTCGGACATCCTCGAGTCCGTCGGGACCGGCGAGCGCTTCGTGGGCAGCGCCTACTTCGCGAGCCCGGAGCAGATCAATCCCCTGCCCACCGGCATCGACTGCCGCAGCGACTTCTACTCGCTCGGCGCCACGCTCTGGCACTGCGTCACCGGCGCGCCGCCCTTCACCGGCACGTTCTTCGAGGTGCAGGAGGCGCACATCTACGAGGACCCGCCGTGGGAGAAAATCGCCGCTCTCCCGCCCGCGCTCTCCGTCCTGCTGCATCTGCTCCTGGCCAAGGATCCGAACGCCCGGCCCGCTGACGCCCGCGCGCTCGTCGCAGCGTGGGACCACGCGATCGCGACGCTGCGCGACCCGGCGCGCAGCGGTCCCTCCACCAGCGTTCTCGAGACGAGCACCATCGCGGCGGCGCTGGCGTCGACCGCCCACGAGGCGTCGGCCGCTGGCTTCCTGCCCACCGGTGCGATGCCGCCGCCGGCCTCCGGCACGCTCGTCCCGGAGCGCGATGGCACGGCGATGCGTTTCATCCGCCGTCTTTCCCCCACCCTCGCGCCCGAACTCCTCACCGCGCTGAAGCGCGCCGCGCAGACCGCGCAGGATGTCGTCCATCCCGGCTTGCTCGCCATTCGTGAAATCGACGGTACCAGCATCGCCGTGGCGTGGCCGGTGTCCGTCACCGCGGCCCAAGTCGCCGGGTGGTACGGCGGCACACTTCCCGCAGAAATCATCCTCGCCTGGCTGCCCCGGATCGCCGCGGCGATCGACGCCGCCCACGTCCGCGGCCTCATGCACCTTGGTCTGCAACCGGATCGCATCCTCGTGGCCTACGATCCCGCCGCAGCGCCGCAGGCCGCGCCGGACGATCTCGGCTGGTGGCTGGCCGCGAAGATCTGGCTCGATCCGCTCGCCGCCTTCGATGCGGCCCTGATCGCCGCGGCCCGCAACCACGACCCCGCTGGCGCCGGCAAACGCGCGCCGGCTTGCAGCACCGTGCGGGAATACATCGCCGCGCTCGCCCGCGCAGTGCGCGATCTCATGGGAGGCAAGACCGCCGGCCAGCCGTTGCCGATCCCGGACTTCGACGAGACCCGCAATCACCTCGTCAGCGAGGCGATCAGCTATCGCGTCAATGCGCGGACGTGCAGCGAATGGGCGCAACATCTGATCGATGGCGTCCCCCCCGCGCGCGTCATTCCGGCGACCCTTCCCGAACCGGTTCGCGCCGAACCCCCGCCGGCGCCGCCATCGATTCCGCCACCGCAGCCACCCGCCGCACCCACCGCACCCGCTCTGTCACCGGGCCGCCCATGGTGGCGCGTGGCGAAAGTTCCCACGCGCTTCGTCGCCGCCGGCCTCGCTCTCATCGCGCTCGTCGGTGGGGGGATCTGGCAAATGAAGCAGCGCAGCGCCGGTGAAAAACCCGGTGCGGCAGCGAGTGGGTTGATCCGCGACGGCGAAGCGGCACTCGCCCTGAAAGACTACGCGCGGGCGCTTTCCGTCATCGCCGCCGCCGAGCGGGCGAACCCGCAGAGTCCATGGCTCGCCGACTTTCGAACCCGCGTCGAAAGCATCCGTCCGGTCGCCCCGCCCACCACGCCCGTCCCGGTGCCCCCCGTCACCCCGCACCCCGATCCATTTCGCACCACCGCGCCAATCAACAGCGCGCCCGTGCCGGTGACCGATTTGCGCAAGGCGACCCGCGGCAGTCCCTTTGCCAATCAACTCGGTCTCCGCTTCATCCCCGTTCCGATCAATGGCGGAACTTCGCACGGCGAGATCGTGCTCTTTTCCGTCTACGAAACGCGGGTGCGCGAGTTCGAGCCATTCGCCACGCCGCTGGGATGGAAGCGTCTCCCCGATCAGCGCGACGACGACCCCGCGGTGAATGTGCTGCCGAGCGACGCCGTGGCCTTCGCCGAGTGGCTGGCGAAACGTGAGCGACTGCCCCGAGGCTGGTTCTACCGCCTGCCGACCGATCACGAATGGAGCTGCGCCGTGGGCATCGGCAACAGCGAGTCACCCTCCCAAACTGGCTCGGCGAAAAACGATGCACTCGCGGGCGTCCACCCATGGGGTCGTGATTGGCCGCCGCCGCCGAAAGCCGGGAACTTCGCTGACGAATCGCTCAAAGCCCCGCAATTGAACTGGATCAACGGCTACGAGGATGGTTTTCCGCGCACCGCCCCGGCGGGGAGCTTCCCGGCCCATGCGTCGGGCCTTTTCGATCTCGCCGGCAACGCCGCCGAGTGGTGCCTCGACGAGAACGCAACTTCCGTCCGTTACGTCCTGCGCGGCGGCTCATGGCTGACCTTCGATCACCGCGAACTGCTCTCAAGCCATCGAGCCCAGGTCGTCGATCAGGAACGCAAGTCCGACCGCGGATTCCGGCTCGTGCTGACCAAGACGGCCATCCCTCCCCCCAAGGGAAATGACGTGAAACGGGCCGGCGGAAATCCCCCGCGCAGCACGCCGTCGAACTCGGTCATCCCGCCCGCGCAGTGACCGCGCGCGGCAGCGCCCGCCGGCTCACTCCGGCAGGTCGAGCAGCTTCACCCCGGGATTTTGCTCGCCGAAGTAGCGCGTGGTCCATGCGCTGGGGAAGAGGACGCCCGGCTGCCTGGCGGTGTCATAGGCGAGGCGGGTGCCGGTGGGGAATTTGAGCGGCTTCACGTCCGTGTCCGCGGGCAGCCATTTGAACGCTTCCCAGCTCGCATTCTCGAGCGTGGACTCGGCGCCGTATTCGCTCTGGAGGCGATACTGCACCACCTCGAACTGCAACGGCCCGACCGCGGCGAGGAGCGGCACCTTGCTGTGCGAATCGCGCAGCTCGAAGACCTGCACGACGCCTTCCTGCAAGAGCTGCTCCACACCCTGGCGGAATTGTTTGAACTTCCCGGTGTTCGGATTGTGCAGATAGGCGAAGCACTCCGGCGGAAAGCGCGGGATCTCGGCATAGGCGATGGCGGGGTCCTCGGTGAGCGTGTCGCCGATGCCGAACTCGCTGTGCCCGACGAGGCCGATGACATCGCCCGCGTAGGCTTCGTCCACGGTTTCGCGTTCTTGGGCAAAGAGCTTGTGCGCGCTGGAGAGGCGCACTTTTTTCCCCGTGCGGCCGTGGATGACGGTCATGTCGCGCGTGAATTTCCCCGAGCAGATGCGGAGGAAGGCAATGCGATCACGATGCCGCGGATCCATGTTCGCCTGAATCTTAAAGACGAAACCGGAGAACGGGCCGGCGAGAGGGACGATCGAATTCGGAACGGGGAATTCGGAATTCGGAACCCCCGCAGCCGCGTCTTCATTCTGCATTCCGACTTCCTCACTCCGCACTCCGTGCCGCGCCTGCGGCGGCAGCGAGCGGGCGAGGAAAGCGTCGAGCAAGAGCTGGACGCCGAAGTTATTTGCCGCGCTGCCGAAGAAGACGGGCGTGAGGTGGCCCGTGCGCACTTTCTCCTGATCGTAATCCACGCCGGCGATTTCGAGCATCTCCAGTTCCTCCACGGCGTGGGCGAAATCGTCGGGCTCGAGCCGCTCCTTCACGGCGGGATCGGCGAGCGAGGCGACCTGCACGGGCGCGCGGTAGGCGCCGTGCGCGGTGCGTTCGAAGAGGTGGACTTCTTTCGTCTCGCGGTCGTAGACGCCGCGAAACGTCGGGCCGGAGCCGAGCGGCCAGTTCACCGCAAACGCGCCGATGCCCAGCACGCTCTCGAGTTCATCCATGAGTTCGAGCGGTCCGCGCGTCGGCCGGTCGCATTTGTTCATGAAGGTAAAAATCGGCACGCCGCGGCGGCGGCAGACTTCGAAGAGCTTGCGCGTCTGCGCCTCGATGCCTTTGCCCGCGTCGATGACCATGACCACGGCGTCCACGGCGGTGAGCACGCGGTAGGTGTCCTCGGAGAAATCCTTGTGGCCCGGCGTGTCGAGCAGGTTCACGCGGTAGCCGCGGTAGTCGAACTGCAACACCGTCGAACTCACCGAGATGCCGCGCTTTCGCTCCAGCTCCATCCAGTCCGAAGTGGTGGCCCGCGCGTTCTTGCGCGCCGTCACCGAACCGGCGAGCTGCACGGCGCCGCCGTAGAGCAGGAGCTTCTCCGTGAGCGTCGTCTTGCCGGCATCGGGGTGCGAGATGATGGCGAATGTGCGCCGCCGCTGGATTTCTTCGAGCATGGTAAAAGGGGCGCGCAGTCTTCCGTAAAAGGACCGGCCACGCAAGTGAGCGGAAACAACGCGGCGGCACTCTAGCTGCTTAGTACCCTGAATTCTCACGTCCGATGCCCGCCCTGCGAATCAAACATCCCACTCTCGGGATCATCACGCATGTCCTCCGGAGCGAGCGGGTCACGATCGGACGCGCCGACGACAATTCCATCCGCATCCCCCACCCGAGCATCGGGAAGTATCACGCCGAGATCGTGGCCACTGACGGCGAATTCCGGCTCCACTCGATCCGCTCGACGCACCCGTGTCTCGTCGACGGCGTCCCTGCCACCAACCACGAACTCCTTCACGGCTGCCAGATCAGCTTCGGCGCAGTCGAGTGTGAGTTCGACGCGCATGCCACCACCACGGCGCGTCCGCTGCTCGCTCTCCAGGCCCCGGGGGAACCTCCGCAGCACTCCCGTCTCGAAAACGAAAACCTCGAACTCCGCGCCGAGGTGATGAGCATGCGGCGCCGTTTCGACATCCTCGGCAGCGCGCGCCTCACCACCGGCCACACCGATCACACCCCCGGCGCGGTCGCTTCCGAAGCGATCCGGGGACTGACCGCGGAGCGTGACGAACTGCGTCTTCAGGCCACCGGTTTGCGCCTCGAGGTGGGACGTCTGCGCGACGAACTCGCCTTCGCCATCCGCGAGCGTGACGCCGCCCGCAACGCCGCCGCCGGCCTGCAAAATGAGCGGGCCAGCCTGCACGAAAAGATTCAGGATGCCGAGGCGCGCGTCGAGCGCCTGCGGAGCGAACTCATCATCGCCACCGAATCTCCCGCCTCCCCGCGACCGGCGCCCCCACCCACCCGGCCACCCGCGATTTCGCCTTCCACCCGGCCCGCCGGCGCCGCACCCAAGCCGCCCGCCCCCGCCCCCCGCGCAGCCGATCCGGCCGAGGTAGGTCTCCCGCTGGCTGTGGCAAAGGTCCGCTCCACGGAGGGGACCCACCTTTCGGCCCACATCGCGTCTCTGGGCGAACGCATCGGACGGCTCGACGCGAACCCGTGGGACCGCATCCTGCTCATCGCCGCCCATCACGAAATCACTCTCGTCCTCGAGCATGCGACCGCGGTTTCCACCAACCCACTGCGCCGCATCGCCGGCCGTTGCAAGACGCTCCTCGCCAGTCTCAGCGGGCAGGGCCGCGTCCCATCCGCCAGCGCCCTGCGCGCTCTCCGCCACGCCACCGCACTCCTCGAGCGCCTGCTCGACCCAAGTCTCATCTGCGCCGCGGCCGAACTGCCCACGGCGCAGATCCTCGCCATCGATGACGACACCATCCTGCTCGCCGCCATCGCCAACCTGCTCAGCGGCTCCGGTGTCGAGGTCTCGAGCTGCGTCGCCGCCGAGGATGCGATGATCGCCATCGAAGCCTTGCGCTTCGACGCGATCGTCGCCGACATCGGCCTGCCCGGGATGAACGGCACCGAATTCTGCGCCTACGCCCGCTCCCACCCATCCTACCGCGACACGCCCATCCTCTTCCTCACCGGTGCCGACTCCGTGCAGGAACGCGCCGCGAGCAGCCTCAGCGGAGGCACCGAATTCATCACCAAGCCCTTCGACACCGCCGAGCTCTCGCTCAAAGTCGAAACCTGGACGCTGAGGCATCAGCTCCATCTGGTTTGAGAGGGTGGGCCGAATATTCAGAAAGCCTGTCATCCCGAGCGGAATGAAGGGAGGATAAGCGACCAAAATGCAGTCGAGGGACCTCGGATCGCAGAATGATCCATGATCCTCCGGAGGGCTGAGGTCCCTCGGCTTCGTTACACTCCGCTCGGGACGACAGGCACCGTTGACTTCCCGTCCTCTCCCACGACCGATCAAAGCTGAACCGATAAAACCTTGTGAAGCTCGATTTCACCCGCTAACAGACGCGCATTCCCTCCGTTCGCATGAAACTATCCCTTTCGCTCGCCCTCAGCGCCACCCTCCTCCTCAGCGGGTGCTCCGTCTTTCAACGCTCGCCCACCTGGGACCTCGTAGTGCGCGGTAACACCAGCGGCGGCGACATCACCGAAGGCAAAGGCGGCTACATCGACCGCCTCCACCAGATCCTCGCCGGCGCCGGCGTCGAGCACAAGGTCGTCACCTACCAATACCACTGGCTCAACGCCTATCGCGAAGAAGCCATGCAGGCCGGCATCCTCATCATCTACCGCGATGACAACACGCCCAGCAATCCCTGGTGGATCACCGACCAATACCGCCACACCCCGGTCTGGGTGCCCAATTCGAACATCGAAGAACAGGTCGGCTTCTTCCTCCAGCAGCGGGCCGAGGTAGTCTCGGTCAAGGAATACGGCGCCCGTGTGCCAAGCGGCAAGCAACTCGCCACGATCTCCCGCCGCGACGATCGCGCCTTCGCCGAAACGCGCCCCGGCCGCGCTTACCGGTCGCTTTTTGCCGATGGACAGGCTCCCCGCCTGAGCATCGGCAAGCCCAAGAAAACCGCACCCTCCCACGCCAGGAAACTTCGGGTCGCCGATCCCATCTCCGCACCGACCCTCCTCGGCTCGCAGACGCAGGCCGTTGAATTCTTCCGCAGCAAACACGGCACGGCCTTCGACCCGAACAGCAGCACCGATCGCCAGAAAATGAACGAACTGCGGCGCCGGTTGCTCACCCGCAATCAGGTCGTCGGGCTCCGGACGGAATAGGATCTCCGGGATTTCACCGCACTGTCGCTTGCCGCCCCGGCATGCGGCGTGCATCGTCCGCGCCGCATGCAGACCATCGTCATCGGCCACCGGAATCCCGACATGGATTCCATCTGCTCCGCGCTCGGCTACGCGGAACTGAAGCGCCTCACCGGGCATCCCAACGCCGTCGCCGGCCGCGCCGGGAATACCAACGAACGGATCGACTTCGTCCTCGAGAAATTCGGCGTGGAGCCACCGGTCCTGATCAACGACCTCTCGCCGCGGGTCAGCGACGTGATGCAGCCCCGCGTCATCTCCGTGCGCGAAGACACCCCGATCTACGACGCCCTCCAGCTCATCGACAAAATGCGCCTCCGCGGCCTCCCCGTCGTCGACGGCCGCAATCGCTGCCTCGGCCTGCTCAGCGCCTTCAAGGTCAACCACTACCTCTTCCCGCCCCGCGAGGAAGCCGGCACCGCGCGCACCGTCACCGCATCGCTCGCCGATATCGTCACCACCTTCGGCGGCGCCCTCGTCGCCGGCTCGCTCTCCGCGGAGCCCGAGGAGCAGCTCCTCATGGTCGGCGCGATGGCCGCGACCTCCTTCGCTCCACGGCTCGAACGCTACCGCGGCCGGAAGATCGTCGTCTTCGTCGGCGACCGTCCGAAAATCCAAAGACTCGCGATCGACGAGCGCGTCCACGCCGTCATCGTCACCGGCGGCCTGCCTATCGATGAGGAAATCCGTGCCGCCGCCCGGCACGCCAACGTCACCATGATCGCCTCGCCGCACGACACGGCCACCAGCGTCCTGCTCGCCCGCGGCGCCGTCCGCGTCAGCCGGATGATCGAGACAGACTACCAGAGCTTCGCGCCCGACACCCGGCTTGAGGATGCGCGCGCCCTCGCCTCGCACAGCGAATCCTTCGTCTTCCCGGTCCTCGACGACGACCGCGCGCTCGTCGGCATCCTTTCGAAATCCGATTTCCTCAAGAAGGTGAATCGGCAATTGATTCTCGTGGATCACAACGAACTTTCACAGGCGGTCCATGGAGCGGACCAGGTGGAAATTATCGAGATCATCGATCATCACCGGATCGGAAGCTTGACA
>JANPHH010000300.1:0-15544 GCA_031424375.1 Chthoniobacter sp.
GACCAGACGTATCGTCACACCGAACACACCGCTGGCTGGATCGAGTTCGGGCTCCAGTTCCGCGATGTGATGCGCGACCGGCCGACGATTTGCATCCCCGATGATCACGACGTGGGCCAGCCCAATCTCTGGGGCGAAAACGGCAAGCAATGTCTCCGCGAAGACGGCAGTGATGGCGGCTTCCTCTATCCCGCGGAGTATGTGAACCAGGTGCAACGCCAGCAGTCCTGGAACCTGCCCGATCCCGTCGATCCCGCGCCCGTCGAACGCGGCATCACGGTCTATTTCACCCGCCTGCGAGTCGGCGGCGTGGATTTCGCCATTCTCGAAGATCGCAAGTTCAAGTCCGGCCCGTTCGGCAAGATCCCCGTGATGGGGCCGCGCCCGGATCATATCAACGACCCCGCCTACGACCCGAAGACGGTTGACCTTCCGGGCCTGCAATTACTCGGCGAGCGCCAGGAAAAATTCCTGCGCGACTGGGCCCAGGACTGGACCGGCAGCGAGATGAAAGCCGTGCTCTCCGCGACATCATTTTGCGGTGCCGTGCACATGCATGGCAAAGCCACCACGCGACTGCTCGCCGACCTCGACTGCAATGGCTGGCCCCAGACTCCCCGCAACCGTGCGCTGGAAGAAATCCGCCGCGCCTGGGCCGTGCATCTCTGCGGTGATCAACATCTCGCCGTCATGACCAAGCAGGGCATTAATGAGCATGGCGACGGACCCTATTCGTTCACCAGTCCCGCATTAGTCAATACGACCTACGGCCGCTGGTGGCATCCGCTCGACGAGAAGCCCGGCCCCAATCCCGTGCCTGACAGCCCACTGCCATGGACCGGCGATTTCAAGGACGGGCTCGGCAACAAGATCTCGATGATGGCCTATGCCAACCCGCTCGACATCAGTGACGAACGCCAGCGTGCCGATGGCTACGGCATCGTCCGCTTTGACAAGAAAAGCCGCCAGATCACTTTCGAATGCTGGCCTCGCTTCTCTAAGGTCGAAAAGGCCCAGTTCCCCGGCTGGCCCATCACCGTCGCGATGGAAAGCAACGACGGACGCAAAGTGGCCGGCTGGCTGCCCGAACTCGTCTTTGAAACCGGAGCCAACCCCGTCGTGCAAGTCATCGAGGACGCCACCGGTGACATCCTTTACACCGTCCGCGCACAAGGCGGCCGCTTCCACCCGCGTGTCTATTCCACGGGCAAACACACCATCAAACTCGGCCCGGACAAACCGGCCGCGCAAACTCTCGCCGGTCTGGAACCCAAGCCGAAAGCCGAGTCCGGCCAGAGAGCGGTGAAGCTGTAAACGTCCCTACCAACCATCAACCGCAGTGAAAACCGCCACACCGCAGAGATTGGAAGACCGCAGAGAACTGCACTTCACAAAATCCTCTGCGGTCTTCCAATCTCTCGCGGTGCAAAACCATTCCCACTACCTCATGAAACACATCCTAGTCGCCATACTGGCTCTTCTGTCTCCTGCCCACGCGGAAGATCGCGGCAAACTCATCTTTGAAGACAAGTTCGACCGCAACGAAGCGCAGGAGACCACGGAGGAAATTGGCAATGGCGGGACCACGAACAGCAAGACCCGCGCAGGCGGCAACAAGCAGGTGGATCTGAAGGACGGGGCCATGCACATCACGATGCACGCGACGGCCGATCACGCGGTAGGAGTCGGGCACGCCGCCGAGTTCCGCGATGGCACGGTGGAGCTGCGATTCATGCTTGAGGACGAAAAGGATGTCCTCGGCGTGGATATCGCCGACCCGGAGTGTAAAGAGGTTCACTCCGGCCACCTCTTCAAAATCGATGTCGGCACCAAGCAAGTGGTCGTGGACGACATGAAGACCGGTGTCATGAACATGAAGTTCTACGAAGCGCGGAAAGCGAAAACGCTGACGCCCGAGCAACTGGCGTTCATCGCAGCGCAAAAGACCACGTTCCCGAACGCATTGGAAGCCGGCAAATGGCATGACCTGCTCATCAAGGTCACAGGCGACACAGTCAGCGTGTCCATCGACGGGAAGCCTGTGGCATCGGTCAAGGCCGCAGGCGTTGCACATCCAACCAAGCGAATGGTCCGCCTTTCAGTAGGGCGACAGGCGTGGGTGGATGATGTCCGGGTCTTCGCCTCCAGCGCAGCGACGGGAAAGTAAACCGACTATGAAACTCACCCTCGCACTAATCGCCGCCCTGCTGCTCTCGCCGTTGGCCGCACTGGACGCCGCCGACAAACCCAACATCGTCTTCATCCTCGCCGATGACGCGGGCATCGGGGACTTCTCGGCTTATGGGTGCAAGTCTGGCGTCACGCCCAATATCGATCGTCTGGCAAAGGAAGGAATGAAATTCACCCGCGCCTACAGCGGCAGCGCCGTCTGTGCGCCGTCACGCTGCGTGCTGATGACCGGCCAGCACACGGGGCACGGTTTGCGTCGCGCCAACCAAAGCAAGGACGGCCTGCTATCCCTACCGGCCACGCAAACGACCGTGGCCCGGATGCTGCACGACGCCGGTTACGCCACCGGTGGCTTCGGCAAATGGGGGCTGGGCAATCCTGACACGACCGGGGTGGCAGAGAAGCAAGGTTTCGATGTGTTCTTCGGCTATTACGACCAGAAACACGCGCACGACTATTACACCGACCATCTGGTTCGAAACAGTGTCGATGTGCCCTACCAGCAGTCCGGCAAGCACACGTGGGAAGACTATTCCCACACGCGCATCGCCAATGAGACGCTCAAGTTCATCGAGCAAAACAAGGACCGGCCATTCTTTTGCTATGCCGCGTGGACGCCGCCGCACGGGGATTTCGTCATCCCGGAGAATCCAGTCTTTGGGCAGAAACCGTGGACAGAGGAGGTCAGGAATTACGCCGCGATGGTTGCCCTCGTTGATAAGGACGTCGGCCGTGTGATGCAGAAGCTGAAAGACCTCGGCATTGATGACAAGACGCTGGTGATTTTCAGTTCCGACAATGGCGCGAACCCGGAATTCATCGAGTCGCTCGGCAGTACCGGCGGACTGCGCGGCTACAAGCGGATGCTTTACGAAGGCGGCATGCGCGCGCCGTTCATCGCACGCTGGCCGGGGAAGATTCAGCCGGGCACGACCAGCGACCTGCTCACCTCGTTCGTGGATTTTCTGCCGACCGCGGCAGACCTCTGCGGAGTTCCCGCGCCGAAGGGCCTCGATGGTCATTCCATCGCGCCGACCTTGCTCGGGAAAGGGCAGCAAGTGCCGCATGAATCGCTCTACTTCGAAATCTACGAGCCCTACTTCCAGCAGGCCGTGCGCATGGGGGATTGGAAAGGCTACCGGCTCGGCACCAAAGCCCCGCTCGAACTCTACGACCTCAAAGCCGACCCCGCCGAGAAGCAGAACATCGCCGCCGCCCATCCGGACATCGTCCGAAAGATCGAGGCCATCATGACCGCCGAACACATGCCCTCTCCGCACTACGACGCACCCGAGCAAGGGAGCGCGGGCGGACCCAAAACAAAGAGGAAGAAACGGTCACTCCCCGAGCTGTTGAATGAGGAAAAATGAAACTCGTCGCACCAGCGATTCTTTTGCACCGCGAGAGATTGGAAGACCGCAGAGATTTTGATTTTTGCACAACCCTACGATGACGAGCACCCGCGAAGACCTCGCTTCCAATCTCTCCGGTGACTTCATTGCTGCCGCAATTGCCAGGCATCAGGCACTTCACTCAGTGTGCTTTAACAACTCCTCTGCGGACTTCCAATCTCTGCGGTGCAAAAGCTCCCCGCATTACAACGCACCCGAGCAAGGCAGCGCAGGCGGACCCAAAGAGAAGAAGAAAGCATCACCCCCCGAGCTGTTGAATTAGGAAAAATGAAACTCGTCGCACCAGCGATGTTTTTGCACCGCGAGAGATTGGAAGACCGCAGAGGTTCGAATTTTTTCACGAACCCACGATGACGAGCATCCAAGAAGACCTTGGTTCCAATCTCTCCGGTGACTTCATTGCCGCCGCGATTGCCAGGCATCAGGCACTTCAATCAGTGCACTCCAAAAACTCCTCTGCGGTCTTCCAATCTCTGCGGTGCAAAAGCTCCCCTGAAACTCTAACCAAAGACCATCCATGAAACACACCTTCACACTTATCTTCGCCCTTCTCCTGTTTCTGCGTAGCGCCGCGCAGGCGGCGGATGCACCGGCGGCCCGGCCCAATGTCCTCTTCATCATCGCCGACGATGCGTCGCGTCATTTCGGCGAAGCGTATGGCTGCAATTGGGTGAAGACGCCGAACATTGACCGCCTCGCGAAGTCGGGCCTAGTCTTCGACAACGCCTACACGCCGACCTCCAAGTGCGCGCCGTCCCGCGCCTCCATCCTCACCGGTCGCAATCCGTGGCAGCTCGAGGACGCGGCGAATCATCAGCCGTATTTCCCCGCGAAGTTCATGGCTTTCAGCGAAGCGCTCGCCAAGGCCGGCATCCAGACCGGCGGGGCGGGCAAGACCTGGGGCCCCGGCGAAGCCAAGCTGGCCGACGGGAGCCAGCGCAACTTCGCCCTCGGCGGAGACGGCGGAAAAAATGCGATTGACCCGGGCGCCGGCCTCACCGCGTTTCTGAAGAAACGCGCGCCGGGCACGCCGTTCTTCTATTGGTTCGGCAGCCATTATCCGCATCGCTCTTACAAGCCCGACTCCGGCATCGCCGCCGGCAAGAAGCTCTCCGACATCGATCGCGTGCCCGCCTACTGGCCCGACAACGATCTCATCCGCCGAGACATGCTCGACTACGCGATCGAGGTGGAAGCCTACGACGCGCAGGTCGGCTCATTGCTCGACGCACTCGACGCCAGCGGTGAGGCGAAGAACACCTTGATCATTGTCACCTCGGATCACGGCATGCCGTTCCCGCGCGTGAAGGGCCACACCTACGACGACGCGCATCACATCCCGTTTGTCGCGACGTGGCCCGCGGGCGTCGTGAAATCGGGCCGCCGCGTCGCCGAGTTCATCAGCTTCATCGATCTCGCACCGACGTTCCTCGGATTGTTTGGCGTGAATGGTGCCGCGCAGGGCATGTCGCCCATCACCGGCCGCAGCTTCGCGGATTTGCTCCGCAACGAGCCGAAGGGTGAGCGCGCCACGGTCATCGTCGGCCGTGAGCGCAACGACGTGCTCGCCCGGCCCGGTTCGCCAGCGGGCCTCGGTTATCCCGCGCGGGCGATTCGCAGCGGCAATCTGTTTTACGTCCACAACTTCGCGCCGGACCGCTGGCCCTGCGGCAATCCCGAGTTGGGTACAAAGGACACTGACGCCAGCCCGAGCAAGACTCTCGCGACGGAGAGCGGCGATAAGGATCTCTTCTGGCAGCACGCCTTCGGCAAGCGTCCGGCCGAGCAATTGTTCGACCTCGCCAGCGATCCCGATTGCGTGGTGAACCTCGCCGCCAATCCCGCCTTCGCGGGAAAACTCGCCGTCCTGCGCGACACGCTCATGAGCGAACTCAAGAAACAGAATGACCCGCGCGCCCTCGGCCAAGGCGACGTGTTCGATCAATACCTCTCCCCGCGCGCCAAGTCCGCCGAAGACACACCGGAGAAGAAGAACAAGAGAGCAAAGCAATGAAACGCATCCTCACCGTTGCCTGCGCTTTCTTGAAAGCCACTTGGCAGGCTGTCACGCTTCGCTCGGCTCGCACCATCCTGCTGCTTGCGCGGCTGGCCCTGCTGCACGCTGCTGACCCCATACCCACCAAGCCCAACTTCGTCGTCATCCTGATCGACGATATGGGCTACGGCGACATCGGGCCTTTCGGCTCGAAGCTGAACCGCACGCCGAATCTCGACCGCATGGCGAAGGAAGGCATGAAACTTACCAGCTTCTACTGCGCGCCGCTTTGCAGTGCGTCACGGGCGCAGATCATGACGGGGTGCTATGCGAAGCGCGTGGGCATTGGGGATGTGCTATTTCCGGTGAAGGGCGCCGGGCTTAGTGCGAGTGAGAAGACGATTGCGGCTCACTTGAAGCCTCTGGGCTATGCCACGATGTGCATCGGCAAATGGCACCTGGGCGATCAGCCTGAGTTTCTTCCGACACGGCATGGATTCGATCATTTTTTCGGTCTCCCCTACTCGAACAACATGGATGGCAGCGGCAAGAAACCCGATGCCAAGAACCCCATGCCGCCGCTGCCGCTGCTGCGCGACGAGAAGGTCATCGAGGCACCGCCGGTTCAGGACCGACTGACGGCGCGGTTCACCGAGGAGGCGTTGAAGTTCATCACGACGCACAAGGACAAGCCGTTCTTCCTCTACCTGCCGCACATCGCCGTTCATTCGCCATTGGAGCCTGGCAAGGCATTCCAGGGCAAATCAAAGAACGGGGACTACGGCGACTGGGTCGAGGAAGTGGACGCGAGTGTGGGTCGCGTGCTCGAAACGTTGCGCGAACTGCATCTCGACCATAACACCCTTGTGCTCTTCACCAGCGACAATGGCGGCACTGGAAAAAGTTGCAGCAACGCTCCGCTGCGTGGGAAAAAGGGCAGCACTTGGGAAGGCGGCCTGCGCGAGCCGACGGTCGCTTGGTGGCCAGGAAGAATTTCCTCAGGCACCGTCAGTGAGGTGGTCATGAGCGAGATCGACGTGCTACCCACTCTGGTGGGCCTCGCCGGGGGTAAAGTCCCGGCGGAGCCGAAAACCGACGGACTCGACATCTGGCCCGTGCTTTCCGAGCGGAGCAAGGAATCGCCCCATGAAGCACTCTATTACTTCCTGTGGGGTTCGTTGGAGGCCGTCCGCTCCGGCCCGTGGAAGCTCGCCATCGCGGACCAGAAGGATGCCGGAGAGGGCGGCGAATCTCCCGGCACGGACGGCGCCAGAGGGAATGCTGCCAAGAAGAAAGGAGCCAAGGCCGACAAGCTATCCGTCACCGCTTCGGCCATTGCTCCACGTCTTTACAATCTCGACACTGACATCGGCGAAACCAGCGATGTCGCAGCGCAGCATCCCGACGTGGTGAAACGTCTGCAGGATTTGATTGCGAAGATGGGCGCCGATCTTGGCTTGGAGAAAACCAACAAGAAGAATCGTGCCCCCGGGGTGCGCGAGGCGGGTCAGGTCAAAGACCCGCAGCCTCTGCTGCTGATAGGCAAGTCAGCACCCAATTAACCCTATCCAGCCCACTCCAGCCATGAGACTTCGCCAATTCCTTCTCCCCGCCCTGCTGCTGGCGTCGCTGGCCGCGCTGCACGCCGCCGAGCCGAAGCTGAACGTCCTGCTCATCCTCTCCGATGACCATAGCTATCCGCACCGCGTTGTTACGGGAACAAGGACATCCTGGCGCCGAACCTCGACAAGTTCGCGGCGGAGGGAATGCACTTCGACCGTGCCTACGTGACTTGACCGCAGTGCGTGCCGTCGCGCGCGAGCATCTTCACGGGGCGCTCGCCGGTGGCGATTGCGATGTCGCGTTTCTCGGCGCCGCTGCCGCGCGTTGTGAAGACGTATCCCGAGGCGTTGCGTGCGGCGGGGTGGTTCACCGGTGTCGCGGGGCGCACGTATCACATGGATGGCGCGGTCGCGGCCACCGCGCCGGAAACGCAGGCGGTGTTTTCGGGGTAGCCGGGAAACTGGCTTTTGAAACCAGTGCCTTCGTGAAGGAGACGGTCCACGCGGCTCGCAAAGCTCCATCGAAGGATTGGCAGACGCAGACGGGCGCGATGGGTGTGAACGCCAAGTGGGAGGCGGACCCATCGTTACCGTGGTTCATCGAGGATCAACGCTTCGGTGGCGACTACATCTCGGCGGGTCTGGCTTTTGGTAACAAGGACCAGATTCGGTGGGGCCTGGAGGCGCTGGCGTGGGGCTTTGCCCGCATGGAGGCCAACGGGGAGTTTATGCACCCGGACAGTTATCACAGCGGCTCGTTCTTCATCGAGTCTGCTGCGCACGGAATCTTGCTGATTGAATCATCGCCATGGCGTGAGGAGTTGGCGAAGCCCGTCGCGGCCATCAAACCGAAGCTGCTGACTGCCGCGCGCTGGATGGTGCGGCCCGGCGTTCACGCGGCGGCTTGGGAAGACACCAAGAACTGGCGTGGCCAGCGGCCTTACGCTCATCGGCGTTACCTCGAGGAGGCGACGATCGGTGAATTCGGCGTGCTGTTTAGTGACAAGGAATTGATTGCCAAGTCCGCCGCGCTGGTGCGTGACGGCATCGCGTTCCAACGAGCCGATGGCGTCAATCCGGAGAAGGGTGGTTACGACAGCCACGATCAGCCGCTCGGCCTCGTCTATGCCTGCGAGGATTGCGCGATGGTCGCCGACGATGCCCTGCGTCGGGGAATGAAACCGATGCTGGACAAAGCCTTCGCGTGGCTGCTCACGCGCATCAAAGACGACGGCACCGTGGACGCCACCGGCAACACGCGAACCGGCCTCAGCCAGGAAGCCGCGCGCAGCGGAAAGCCCAAAGGAATCGAGGATCGCCACGTCGTTCGCAGCCTTGCCCATTGGTCGAAGCTCACGCAGAATTCACAACGGGCAAGCGCCGCGCGCCGGGTATTCGAGGCGGATCGGAAGTCAAAACCACACTAACAGGCAACTTGCCGACACATCATGAAGCACACCCTCACACTCCTCGCCGCCCTGCTGCTCGCACCGCTGGCTACACTGCCAGCCGCTGATGATGACTCGGCGATGTTACGCCGAGTTGCCGAACACGTTTTACAGCAAACTTCGCGAAAGCTAATCGACCGTGGCACCGGCGAGACTTTCAGCGACAGCACCGGGCTCGCGCCGAAGCCAGAGCTCAGCATCGAGAGCAAATTCAACGCGTGGTTTTACCAGACGTGGCTGCTGGCCGATGGAATGCGCCGCACTGCCGAAGCGCTGGATGAGCCGAAGTATCGCGACTACGGCGAGCAGAACTTGGAGTTCATCTTCCGCCACATGGATTACTTCCAGCGGCAGCGCGATGCCCACATGACTGCCGCGCCGGTGGGCGATGGCAAGCTCTCGCCAATTGGGTTCTATTTTCAAATCTACGCGCTGTGGCAGACCGGCCTCGCACCGCTCGCGATGGAGCGCTATGCGGCAACGAAGGACGCAAAGTATGAGCCGTTTCTGGGACGCGTGCGGAAGTTTCTCGACGAGTGCCCGCGCTTCGAGGACGGCGCGTTCTACCGCAAGGGCAAGGGCATGATGACGGACGATCCTTACATGACTGTGCCGTTCCTCGTGCGGGAATGGCAGCGGACACGCGAGGCGCAGCATCTCGACTCGGCCATCGCACAGGTGCTCGGAACGCACGCGCGATTGCTCGATGCGAAGCAAGGGCTGCTGCGGCATCTGTGGGATTTGAAAACGCAGAAGCCGGCGGGTGAATTCTGGGGCCGTGGCAATGGTTGGACCTTGCTCGCCCACGTGGAATTGCTCACCGCGTTGCCGAAGGATCATCCGCGTCGGGCTGAGGTGCTCGCGGCGTTTGTGAAGCACATGACGGGCATCCGGGCGTGCGCAGACCCACAAGGCGGCTGGCATCAGGTGCTCGACCATCCCGAGTCGTGGCTCGAAACCTCGGCCACCGGTATGTTGACCTACGGCATGGCTCGTGGCGTGAACGAAGGCTGGCTCGACGCATCCTTCGCCGACACCGCGCGCAAAGGCTGGTCCGCGCTGCAAAGCAAGGTCACGCCTGAGGGCGACCTCACCGATGTGTGTGGCAGCACCGACACGGGCGACCTCGCCTTTTACTTAAAACGTCCGCGCCTCCAGGGCGACCTGCATGGCTTTGGCAGCTACCTGCTCGCCGGTGCGGAGATCGTTCGCCGTCAATCCAAAAACGCCAAATAAAATGAACACCACCCGCCGACATTTCCTGCAATCGACAACCGCCACGCTAGCCGCTTGTGCGCTCGATCCGGCCTTGTTCGCAGACGATGCAAACACCACCGACGTCTGCATCTATGGCGCGACTGCCAGCGGTATCGCGGCGGCGCTCGGTGCGGCGGATGCGGGAGCGAAGGTGATCGTCGTGGAGCCGTCGCGATGGCTCGGCGGCATGAACGGCGGCGGCTTGAATGCGATTGATTGGGGTGACAAACGCACCGTCGGTAAGATGGCGTTGAAGCTACTCATCGAGAAGGACGACGTGGCGATGCGTGAGCTTTACAAGCGCGAACTCGCGCAGCGCGGCATCCCCGTCATCTACGAACATCGGCTCGCGAGCGTGACCAAGGAAGGCGCGCGCATTCGCAGCATCACGCTCGACTATGCGCCGCCGGACAAGCTCGGCTGCCCCATCGAGCAACCTTTGACGAAGAATGCGAAGACGGTCACGGCGCGGGTGTTCATCGATTGCTCATACGAAGGTGATCTCATGGCAAAGGCGGACGTGAGCTACACTTGGGGTCGTGAGTCGAGTGAGGAATATGGCGAGTCGCTCGGCGGCGTGCGGCCCATCTTGATGCGCTACGACATCGATCCGTATGTGAAGCCGGGCGATCCGAAGAGCGGCCTGCTGCCGCTGCTGCAAGACAGCCAGATCGGCCCGCTCGGCAGCGCGGACAAGCTGACGATGATGTATTGCTTCCGTTGGGTGCTCACGAACAAGGACCCGATCCGCATCGAGAAGCCCGACGACTACGACCCTCGCACGTATGAGATCTTCCGCCGCGGTTTTCAGAAGGGCGTGAACATGCGCGCCGGTCGGAGGATGCGCGTGCTCGGGGAATACACAGACGAAACCGGCGGCGGCATCTTCGGCGCCAACTCCAGCCGAGCGCTGTGGGCGCAATCCGTCGCGGGTGCGAACGCGGCGTATCCCGATGGCGATTGGGCCGTGCGCTCGCGCATCTGGTGCGATGAGATGAATTTCGTGCGTGGCATGTATCACTTTCTGCGCACCGACCCTTCAGTTTCGGCGTATTTGCGTGATAGAGCAGAGACCACCGGCTTTCAGCGCGGCATCTTTGACGAGACCGGCGGCTGGCCGCATCAGCTCTACGTGCGCGAGGCGCGGCGCATGAAGTCGGACTACGTCGTCATGCAAAAGGATCTCGAGGGCGCGGCGAACCCCGAGGACTCCGTCGGCCTCGGCAGCTATGGCGTCGATGACTGGCCGTATGCCACCATCGCGCACGAGGGCGGCATCGCGCTCAGCGGCGGCGAGTTCAGCATCCTGAAGGCGAACCCGAAGCACAGCGGCATTCATCGGCTGCCGTATCGCGCCATCACGCCAAAGCAAAGCGAGTGCGACAACCTCCTCGTGCCCGTGTGCTGCTCCGCAAGTCACATCGCGATGACCTGCATTCGCATGGAGCCCGTGTGGATCACGCTCGGCCTTTCCGCCGGCATCGCCGCTGCGCATGCGCTCAAAGAAAGCGCCGCCGTGCAAGCCATCGACTTCCCCCGCTATCGCCGCGCCCTACTCGATGCGGGTCAGATTCTGGAACTCAACGAAACCAACGAAACTGGCTGGAACTCGCGCGACGAATGGAACCAAGCCAAGCGCGGCTATGAGTGGGCCTTCGACGCCATCGATGAAGACAAGGACGGTCGCATCTCCCCCGCCGAGTATCGCGAGTTTCAAGCCTTCAAACAAAAGCACGCCGACTGGCAGCAGCTTCTCAAAGCCAGGGTCGGTGGCAAATGATCCCACAGCAATCGATCCGGCCTGACTCCATGAAACCCACCCTGCCGCTTCTCACCGCCCTGCTGCTCGCGCCGCTGGCCGCGCTGCATGCCGCCGAGCCGCCCCCCGACCCCTGGCAACCAGTCACCGCTGCTATCGAGGCGTCGCATTCCGAGTTTCCGGGCGGGCTCACTTTGGAAGTGATGACTCCGGCGGGCGTTGTGTTCTCACGTAACTTCGGCGGGTTCTCCAACTCAAGACGTGCAATCATCGCATCGGCCTCCAAGTGGGTCACGGCCACGGTGCTCCTGCGGATCGTGGAGCACGGCGACCTGTCCCTCGACAGGCAAACCAAGTCACTCCTCGTGGACCGCGCGGGTCGGTCGTGGTCCGGCAACATTGGCGAGATACGCCTGCGTCATCTGCTGAGTTTCACCGCGGGCATCAGCTCTGATTCGAAAGCTTCCGAGGACAAAAAGATTACCTTGGAAGAGGCGATCCTGCGGATTTATGACGACCAATCGCCCACAGCCTCGTCGCCGGGTTCCGCCTTCTTTTATGGGGGAGTGACCAAAATGCGCATCGCCGCCCGAATGGCGGAACGCGCCACCGGCCTCAGTTGGCGAGAACTTTACGACAAGCATTTCCGCCTACCGCTCGGCTGGAGCGCGGAGAGCACCTACGGCGGCGCTAGCAACCCCACCAACCCCAGTCCTGGAATCGGCTTGGTCTGCACCGGACGTGAATACACGCGCTTTCTGATGATGCAATTGAGGTCGGGCATGGATGGCAGCACGCGCTTCCTCGATGCCGCGAGCATTGCCGCACAGCATGCCGATGCCTTCGGCCCATCCACCACCATCACCCACAGCGCCTATGGCTTTCTCGGCAAAAAGTATCATTACGGCTTGGGAAACTGGCTCGAAACGGAGAACGGGCAGGCGTCCACCCGCGACAACCCGCTCAATCGCTGGTCGAGCACCGGCAAGTTTGGCTGGGCACCATGGATCGCCGCCGACGGCAAATACGCCGCCCTCATCATGACGCAACAGGCCGATACGCCAACCGCCTTTGTTCCTTCCGAGAATCTCAAAGCCAAGTTGGACCCGCTCATTCGCCAAGCGCTCGAGAGCAATCCGCAACCCATCCGGCTAGTGCAATAGGCCTGTCAGTTTCACTCGCGCGGCGGATTCTGTGACATTTCCGAGGCTGGCCCCTACTTCGGAGACTGCATGAACCGATTCACTCAACAGCGCATCCTAGATGGCGATCTCGACGCTTATGGCGAGGTCGTGCGGGAGCATCAGGACATGCTGCTGGGGTATGCGCTGCGGCGGCTGAGTGATTGGACGCTGGCGGAGGAGGTGGTGCAGTTGACGTTCATCCGAGCTTACCAACGGCTGGCGGAGTTTCGGGCGGAGGAGGAGTTTGGCGTGTGGCTTTGCGTGACTTGCAAATACCTGATCCTCACGGAGCTGGAAAAGAAGCGGCGGGAGGCGAACAACCTGTCGAACTACCGCGAGCAGTTGGAGGTCGAGATTGCCACGGCGGTGACGGAGGACATGGAGCCGGATGTTCGATTGGATCAATTGGCCGGGCTGCGGGACTGCGTGGGGAAGCTGGGGCGCGAGGCGGCGGATCTGGTGGCGCTGCGCTATTTCAACAAGCGAAGTTGCAAGGAGATCGCGGAGCAGAAGCAGCGCACGGTGAGCTGGGTGACGACGACCTTGAATCGCGTCAGGAAGACGCTGCGTGAGTGCATGGAGAACTCACTTCAAACGGGAGGAGCGTCATGAACGACGAACGATTTAACGAACTGCTGGAGACCTATGCGGACGGGACGCCCGATGATGATGCGTCGCGGGAGTTGCTGATGGCCTTCGCGTCGGATGCGGATTTGAAGGCGCGGTTTCTGAATGAACTCCGCCTTCAGAACTCGCTGCGTGGGCTGCCTCTGCTCGATAAAGCGGACCGCAGGGTGCGGGACGTGATGCAATGCATTCTCCCCGGCAGGACATCGCGTGATATGTCTGCTGCGGTGTTGTCGGCGCTGAGCCCCTCGAAGCCGAGCAGGCGCTGGTATCCGGCTGCGAAATGGGTGGCGGGCATGGCTGCTGTGATGGCGCTCGGATTTTTCGTAATGTGGGGTTTGCCAAAGGTCGACGAGTCGCTTGCCACCGTGGCGCATCAGATCGATGCCACGTGGTCGGGTGAGCGGAAGCTCGCTCCTAGTGAGAGAGTCGGTAAAGGTCACCTGAGATTGGCCGCAGGCGTGGTGCGGCTCGATTTCGCGAAGGACGTTCGGTTGACTCTGGAAGGTCCAGCCGATCTCGAACTCATCGGCCCCGGTGAGACACGACTTCATTCAGGAAAACTCACCGCGAATGTTCCACCGGATGGCGTTGGATTCCAAGTGCATACCGAACGAGCCAAAGTCGTTGATCTCGGCACGACGTTCGGCGTGTCTGTCGGGACGAAAGGTGCGACGGATGTGGCGGTCTTTGAGGGACGAGTCGCGGTGACCTCGCTCTCCAGCCGTGAGGAGAAGGTCATTGATGAAGGCGATGAGGTGTCGCTCAACGAAGGCTCCGGTGCGCTCACGCCTCGGAAGTTCAACACGAACTCGTTTCGCGGCTGGCCGGTGCTGTTCGGCGTTGTGAACACAGGTGGCAAGATTCGCTTTGCTTATCCGCAGCCCCATTTGAATCCGGCGGATGTCACTGATGCCGATAACATCGTGATTTTCCCGGAACGATTCGCGACCAAGCTGAGGACGGATTTCACCGTGAGCATTACCGAGCCCGGCGACTATGGCCCTGATGAGATTATCGGACGCAAGGAGACGCTCGCGGCAGAAAAGCGGCGCGTGAACACCTATCTCATCCAATACCATCCGCCACAGGTTAAGGATGTGCCCAAGTCCGGTCCAATTCGTTTCGTCGGCGAAGTGAGCTTTGACCGCCCGATCATCGCGATCATCGCCGATGGCGATCAACTCACGGCCAGCGATCAAGTGCTCGGGAAAAAACGGTTCGCGTATCCGCAGGGCACGGAGCGGTCTCTCAAAGACGGCGACCATCTCTCGCTGAGTCAAGATTGCCGCACGCTCAAACTCGACTGGCAGGTGATGCAAGGAATCGAGCATGGCTTGGATCAAATCCGCGTCATCGTGGATGTGTCTGATTCACAGAACCTGCGCTGACGAACTGGGGCGCATTGGTTTTCGTCCGCAATTTTTGCCGTTGCTGTGACATTTCCCGCGTTGGCCCCTACTTCGATGACCATCCCTTTGATCGAACCATGAAAAGACTATTCACACTCACGCTGATCCTTCTCTTGCCTGCGGCCTACATGGCGAAGGCGGAGGATGACAAAGCCTCCAAAAGACAGGCCCGACGCAAAGCTGCGGAAGCCGCGCCCTCAGGCAAAACTACTTCCGATGCCTCGGTGCCGGTCAAGACGGGCCTTCGCCTGCCGAGCCTGTTTGGCGACCACATGATTTTGCAGCAGAACATGAAGAACACGATCTGGGGATGGGCCACCCCGAAAGAACAAATCACCGTCACGGCGAGTTGGGGTGCATCGGCCTCGGCGCAAGCCGATGCGGACGGCGGGTGGAAGGTCCTGTTGGATACGCCTGCGTTTGGGACCGGGCATTCCCTGAAAATCACCTGCTCGAAAACCATCGAGGTCAAGGACGTCGCGATTGGCGAAGTGTGGCTCTGCGCGGGACAATCGAACATGGGCTGGTCCACCGGCAATTCCGCGGAGGCGGAGCTGGAGGCGAAAGTAAACCTGCCGAACTACCGCATCTTCAAATCCGCCCGCGAGCACTGGCATGAGCCGTTGAAAGAGAAGCGCGATCTTCTCGGTCAATGGAAGCCCTGCAATCCAGAGTCCGCCGCTGAAACTTCCGTCGT
>JANPHH010000301.1:0-1617 GCA_031424375.1 Chthoniobacter sp.
CACTTTTTCCAGCCGCTCGATGGCTTCCGCACTCTTCACAAGCACGCCCACTTGCGCGCCCCGTCCGACGCCGACCATGATCGACATCGGCGTAGCGAGGCCGAGCGCGCAAGGGCAGGCGATGATGAGCACGGCCACGGCGTTGATGATCGCATGAGCAAGGCGCGGCTCAGGTCCGAGCAAAAACCACAGGGCAAAAGTGAGCACCGCGACGCCCAACACCGTCGGCACAAAGTAGCCCGCCACGCGATCCGCAAGCGCCTGGATCGGCGCGCGGCTGCGCTGCGCGTCCGCGACCATCTGGACGATTCGCGCGAGCATCGTCTCGCTGCCCACGCGCTCGGCGCGCATGAGGAAGCTGCCCGTGCCATTGATGGTGCCGCCAGTCACGTTGTCGCCCTTCGCTTTCTCCACCGGCAGCGGCTCGCCGGTGAGCATGGATTCATCGACGTTCGACTTTCCATCCTGCACCACGCCATCGACGGGAATCTTGTCGCCGGGCCGCACGCGCAACGTCGCGCCCTTGGCGACTTGATCGAGCGGCACTTCGCGCTCCGCGTCACCTTCCACGACGCGCGCCGTGGCGGGCGCGAGATTCAGCAACGCGCGGATCGCACTGCCGGCGCGGCTGCGGGCGCGGAGTTCAAGCACCTGGCCGAGCAACACGAGGACGACGATCACTGCCGCCGCCTCGAAGTAGATCCCGACGCCACCCATCGCGTTCATCGACGCGGGGAACAATCCCGGCGCAAGCATCGCCACGACGCTGTAAAGGTAAGCGGTGCCGACGCCCATCGCGATGAGTGTGAACATGTTCAGGTGCCGGGTGAGCAGCGACCGCCAGCCGCGCACGAAGAACGGCCAGCCCGCCCACAGCACCACCGGCGTCGAGAGCGCGAACTGCGTCCAGCGCGACGCCCCGCCCATCACCCAATGCGGCGCACCGGGAATCATGTGCGCCATTGCGAGTAAAAACACCGGCAGCGTGAGCGCCGCACCGATCCAGAAGCGCCGCGTCATGTCTTGAAGCTCGCCGTCGTCCTCCGGTTCTGCCGTCACGTTCTTCGGTTCCAGCGCCATCCCGCAAATTGGGCAAGCACCCGGACCATCCCGCTCGATCTCCGGGTGCATCGGGCAAGTGTAGATCGTTTTCGCTTCCGACTTCCACGCCGGGTTGCGTTCCAAAGCCATGCCGCACTTTGGACAGTCGCCGGGCTTGTCCGACTCCACGCCGGGGCACATCGGGCAGAAGTATTTCGCCGCGGAGGACGGCTTCACCGCTGGCTCCGCGTCGTGCTCGGATTGGCAACAGGAGCCTTCCGCCTTCTTTGCAGCGCCGCCGCAGCAACCACTCTCTGCCTCCGCTGACGGCTTCTGCTCGTGGTCTTTCGGCTCCGCCTGTGGCGGCGCGCTACCGCATCCGCAACCGCCCGCAGCAGGCGCAGCCTGGTCAACGAAGGAAGCGGGATTGGCCTCAAACTTCTGCCGACACTGCACCGAGCAGAAATAGAAGGTCTGGCCGCGAAACTGGCTGCTGGCGGCGGCGGACTTTGGATCAACTGTCATGCCGCAGACAGGATCGCGGAGCGTGGGAGAGGCGTCGGAAGTTTTCATGGC
>JANPHH010000302.1:0-2094 GCA_031424375.1 Chthoniobacter sp.
ACGTTCCGTGATCCACGCCACGCGGGCCGAACGGCAGAAAACCATGACAACTGAAAATCCGTTCGGTGAGACGATCTACTCCTACTCCCGCGCTCAAGCCATCGACGACGGCGTGCTCGCCGACTTGAGCCACGTCGATTCGATCCGCCAACACTGGAAACATCCCTTCGCTTGCACCTCGGCGGTGTGGGCGATCATCGAGGAGGCGCTGCAACGCCCCGACCAAGACTCATCCGGTATCTGCCACGATATTTCCACGATGGCCAAGCTCGCGATCCGCTCCACCCGTGAGGCGGACCAAATCCCCTTCTCGGTCCTAATCACCGGGAAAATGCACGCGCTGAAACTGCACATCGGACCCGGCGACACAGCCGCACCGGTGCTCACGCTCATGCTGCCTTACGAAGACTAAACGAAGGGGCTTCGGCCCCTTTTTTCGCCTGACAAACTGAACGTCGCTCCGCGCTTTTTCCGAGCGCACGCTTCAATTCAAGCGCACGCTTTCGCGTCACCGCTCTTCAACACGGCGGCGATCACGCTTATCTGGCGCTGAAAGCCAGGATAGTAAACGCCCGTCGGCGTCACGAGCACGTAGCCCTCTTGCAGCGCATACAACATGAGCTGGCCTTTGTGATGAAGGCCCAGCTTCCCCATGATCGTCTTGCGATGCGTGTTTACGGTGTAGTGCGAAATGCCGAGCCGCACGCCCGCCTGTTGGTCGTCCGAACCGTCGCCCACGACCGACAACACCATCTGCTCTTTTTCCGTCAGTGCATCGAGTGTGATGTTTTTCGGCTTCTTCAGGTGATGCACGAGGGACGGGCTGACGTAGAGCTGACGTTCCAGCACGCGTTCCAACGCCGTGCGGAGATTGCCCAACCCACCGCGACTCCGTCATAGATTCCGTCGTAGCGGACACTCCTCAAGAGATTGAAGGTGCGCGTATCTCCGCGCGAGGTGACGATCAAAATTGGAAGGTCGCGCTCAATAAACGGCTCCAAATGTTCGAGGCCATCCATGTCCTCAATTTTGACCCCCGTGATCAATAAGTCCGGCATGGACGCTTGAATGGCGTCCAGTGCATCGAGTCCGCGCTGAAAAACCTGCACGGTCGCGGTTTTCCAAAGCTCTTTGATCTGCCGACAGATTAAATCCCCATAGAGTCGATCTCCTTTCAGAACCACGATTCGGGGAGCGGCAGTTTTGGGAATCATGTTTAGGAAGCCGCGGGCTCGAGTAGCAGTCTCATTCCATCGGGATGCGGTCGCAGGCGACCGGCGCCACTCCCACCGAGCAGCAATTCCTGCGCGAGAGCGTTGCGGATTAAAAGCTCCGTGGCGTCACGCATCGGTCGCGCCCCCAGGCGCTCATGATAGCCACGCTGAATGACCACATCCGACACCGTTTGTTCGTGGCTAACTGCAAACCCACGGGCACACAATGCCCCGCACTCCTTCTCGATCATGCCGCCGGCAATCTCGCACTGCGCGTCGTAGTCGAGTTTGTTGAAAACCACGGTCAAGGTGATGCGCGCGAAGATTTCCGGGCGGAGTTCGCGTTGCGCATCCTGCCGCACGAGCCGCTCCATGGTCTCATACTTCGACTTGCGGAGCGTCATGATGCGCTGCGATCCGATGTTGCTCGTGAGGACGACATACCACGCCGAAAAATCCAGCACGCGATTGCGCCCCGTCGTCAGTCGCGCCGCATCGAGCAGTTGCAGCAACACATCGAGCACGCGCGGATGCGCCTTTTCGATTTCATCGAAAAGCAGCGTCCCGCGCCCAGCGCACGCGTCGAAACCTTCCGCGATGCGTCCCGGTTCCGCCCCCGTGCCGAGGAGCAGAGCCAGCCGGTCCGCCGTCTGATACTCCGACATGTCGAGTCGCACGACCCGATCCGGCCCGATCAAATCTTCCGTGAAGCTCATCGTCAGTTCCGTTTTGCCGACGCCGGTCGGCCCAAGAAACATGAAACTCGCCTTCGGCCGGCCCGGCGTCGTGAGGCCAAGTTCGCCGTGTTGGAGACGCTCCGTCACGAGATCAATCACGATGTCCTGCCCCGTCAGCACGCCCTTCAATCGGGCCGGAAGGC
>JANPHH010000303.1:0-8973 GCA_031424375.1 Chthoniobacter sp.
CCTATTTATTTCAGGAAAGCCTTTTGGGTCTATCAACGTAAAATAGAAGGCATTTGAAGGAATCGATGATGCGTTCCGACAAGAAATACGAGGGTGGCGGCCCTCCTGATCCCAGCACATCAGGCCAGGCCGAGCCGGTGCTGTCGATGAGTAAACCGAGTTCACCTTCCAAAAAGCATCCAAACTTTTCCTGACGACAGGAGGAAGGAATGCATCTCCGTTTCCAGCGGCCCGAAACCAAGCGACCATGCATAGTCCCTACCGCCGACACCAGTGTAGGTTACTCGAAAGACTTTCACAGATTTGATCAAGGGGCACCACAAAATGCTACGGGGAACTGGAGGCGCGCTTCAGCCAGGTTATCCAGAATTTGTTGAACTGTGTAAGGCTCGGCTAACTCATCGTCAATTCACCGTTTCCAGAATGAGTTAAATAGGCCGCCGGGTGGAGGTGGATTATGCCACGTCTCGTGTTCATATTTGTGCACCCATCGGCCAAAGGCGGGATTATTGATATCAATGCCATGTTCAACAAACCACGGCTCGAACTTAACAGGAAAATCGTTCGGGGAACGGGGTCAGTCTGACCCCGCCTTCCGTGGCTAGAATCATCCGATGGGTGAAACCATCTCTCGAAAACAAACGGACGGTTTGCGGAAGCGGCCTGCCCAAGGAGCGGCGAAGTCCACTTCGCCGATTTCCGCTCGTGTCGGAGGCGCACTATCTCTGGGGGAAATGGTGGGCGGCCGCGCGTGACTCACTGCCGCCTTGCCAGCAGATGGGCACCTCCGGCGCGAGTGGTGGCCGGCGAACTGGAGTTCGCCGCTCCTTGGGCTGAGCGCCGACATGACGGTCAGCATGTTTGTGAGAGATGGGTGAGTGCCGTGGCGGTGACAAGTGCCTGCCCATCCGGGTCAATCCGCGTAATCCGCGGTCTCCACTCACGGATTTAGGTATACCGTCACTACGTGTATTTCAGGACTTCTTCGATCGTCGTCTCGCCCTCGAAGATGCTGCGCAGGCCGTCGTGGCGCAGGGTGGTCATACCGAGTTCGATGGCCTTCTGTTTGAGCACGACCGAAGGCGCCCGTTGATTGATCAACTCACGAATCGGATCGGTAATGTCGAGCAGCTCGTAGATGCCCTTGCGGCCTTTGTAACCGGTGTTGTTACAAGTTTCGCAGCCCTTGCCGTAGTAGAAGTTCTTGTCGCCGATTTCGTGCGGCGAGAGTCCGAGTTGGGCGAGCGCCGCCTCGGTCGGCTCGTAGGGTGTGCGGCAGTTCAGGCAGATTTTCCGGATGAGGCGCTGACCGAGCACGCCCTCGAGTGAGGAGGAAATCATGAACGGCTCCACGCCCATGTCGATGAGTCGCGTGACGGCGCCGGGTGCGTCGTTCGTGTGCAGGGTGGTGAAAACCAGGTGGCCCGTGAGCGAGGCCTGGATGGCGATCTGCGCGGTTTCCACGTCGCGAGTTTCACCGACCATGATGCGATCGGGATCCTGACGGAGAAAGGCGCGCAGCACACGGGCGAAGTTGAGGCCGATCGCGTCGTTCATCGGCACCTGGATGATGCCCTCGATGTCGTATTCCACAGGATCCTCGGCGGTGAGCACCTTCGAGTCGACGGTGTTGATCTTGTTCAGGCAGGCGTAGAGCGTCGTCGTCTTACCCGAGCCGGTGGGGCCGGTGACGATGAAAATCCCGTTCGGCTTCTCGATGGTGCGGATGAGGTAATCGAAAATGTAGGTCGGCATCCCGAGCGTCTCGAGTTCCAGCTTCACGGCGGATCGATCGAGGACGCGCAGCACGACCGATTCGCCAAACTGCGTCGGCAGCGTGGATACCCGGAGATCGACCTGCCGGCCGCCGAGCGTCATCTGGATGCGGCCATCCTGCGGGAGCCGGCGCTCGGCGATGTTCAGATTCGCCATGACCTTCACGCGGGAGATGACGGGGAGTGCGAGGTGCCGCGGCGGCGGGGACATCTCGTAGAGCGCGCCGTCCACGCGATAGCGGATCTTAAACTCCGTCTCAAACGGTTCGAAGTGAATGTCCGACGCGCGGTCATTGATCGCCTGGTAGATGATCAGATCCACATAGCGGATGATCGGCGTCGCGTTCGCCTCGGCCTCGATATTCTTGAGGTCGAAGGCGCCGCCGTCCCCGCCGAATTCGATGTCCCCGCCGAGCTGCGAGAGGATTTCATCCATGCTCCCGGCGTCGGTGCCGTAGTATTTCTTGATCAGCTCTTCGAGCTGCCAGAGCGGCGCCACCAGGACCTGGATCTCCTTGCCCAGCGCGAAGCGCAAATCCTCGACCGTCTGCATGTTGAACGGATCGCCCAGCGCGATCTGGATGGTGTTTCCGTCCAACCCCAGCGGGAAGGCTTTGTGCAGGATGGCGTGTCCCGCGGGGATCATCTTGACCAGGTCGTCCGGCGGTTCGTAGCCGGTGAGGTCCACGTAGTCCGTCCCGAGCGCCGTCGCGATGTGTTGGTAAAACTCCTCCTCCGTGCACACGCCGTAATCGACAATGGTCTGCGCGAGTGACTTGCCGGATTTGCGCACCTCCTGTTCGAGGTCGTCGAGCTGCGAGTGATCGATGATGCCCTGCTCGACAAAGAGTTCGAGGACTTGTTTAACGTTCATTGTTCGGTGGTTGAGGCGGGGGAAGCGATGCGGAGGGGCAATGTGCGAGGGACTCCGGCGAAACTCCAGAAACTTTAGCCCGCGGCTTCAGATTGTCCGCATTTGGCGCCCCGCCGCGGCCCTCAGTTTGCATTCGGACTAGGTCGGGTTCACGAATAGCGGGTCGCCGCTGAAATACTCTGCGCCACGGGGATGGAGGGAAGCGCGCCGTCGCTTCCCCGGCCGGTCCTCCACCACGGCACCGACGGCGCGGTGCCCTCCACCAGCCGGGTGAGCGCATCCGATCGGACGCGGGCATCGGGTTTGCTTCTGACCGGCCAAATGATGAGCTTCCAAGACACGGCCGGCGAGGAGTCCTCCGGATCCACCCTCGTCGCGCCACCTCCACTGCCCGCGAGCGCAGAACAGCGGGCGCCGGCGATCTCCTTCTACAAGATCAACTCGAGCAAACTCCGGCTCCGGGAGTGGTGGCGCAGCACTGGTGTCCTCACTGCTCTGGTCGGCTGGGGCCTCGGCCGGCTTGGCGGCAATCTGGCGGTGGGACAGCGGGCGCATCGCATCCCGGATTGGCGCGAGGCGGAAGTTTCCTTCGATGAGCTTCCCGCGACGGTTCGCGACAAGTTCGCCGGGCGGACCTCCGAGCTTTGGAACGCCGGCTTTCGCGACCCCGTTTTTTACCATCTCGTCAACCGCTTCAACGGCTACGAAGACTACGCGGCGATTTTCGCCAGCGCATCGGGAGAAAGTTTCGCCCGCATCTTCTGGTCGCGGGCGCTGCCCGGACGAAAAATCCGCGAGCGCTTCGAGACGGCCTTTCTCACGACGTTTGCCGATGGGCGCCGGGTGTGGACCTGCGACCAACCGCAGCGTTTCGACTTCCCGCCCGAAATCGTCGCACAGCATCGCCGCGGCGCGTCGGTGGACGAACTCATCCGCCGCCACGACGACGCCGTTGCGCAGACAGCCGATGGCGCCGCAATGGAACTGGTGGATACGCCCGAGCGGCTGCGGAGTGTCTATTCCAGCTACGAGAGCGCCGACTTCCGCTTTCATGAACAACGCGGCCTCTTCGTCGCGCCTACCGCGGCGGAAGCGACGCGCGACGCAGAACTCAGCGACGCCGAACGAACCGCCGGGTTGCTCGGCTCGCGGTTCGGCGCCGCGTGGGCCGAGCTTCAGCATGCTCAGACGCAAAAGCCGAGCGCCATCAATGGCGTGGTGCTGCTCGCGGTGACGATCCTCGCTTCCGTCACGATCGGCTTCGGCCAGGCTTCGGGAAAGACCCTCGCGATCATCCTCGGCGCACTCTTTTTCCACGAACTCGGCCACTACCTCGCGATGCGCGCCTTCAAGTATCGCAACCTGAAGATGTTCTTCATCCCCGGCCTCGGGGCCGCCGTGAGCGGCCGGCACTACAATGTGGCCGGCTGGAAGCGGGCGATCGTCTCGCTGCTCGGTCCGATCCCCGGCATCTGGGTCGGCGCCGCGATCGGTGCATGGGCGATCGCCGCGGGGAACAGTCTCCTCGCCGAGATGGCGCTCATCGTCATGGGGCTGAATGTTTTCAACCTGCTGCCGATCGTCCCGCTCGATGGCGGTTGGTATTGGAATGCCGTGCTCTTCTCGCGATCGCGGTGGCTCGAGCTTGCTTTCAAGGGGTTCGCCGGGCTCTGCGGCGTCGGCGCATCATCCATCGGCTTCGGCCGCATCTGGATGTTTCTCGGCATCGTCACGCTGATGACGCTGCCCGCGGTGTGGCTCCAGGGCAGCGTCGCCGCGAGCCTGCTGCGCCGCGGGTTCACCCCGGCGGCGGGCGACGATGACACCGTCCCATTCGACACCGCGGAGAAGATTTTCGGAGAACTGGAGACGCTGGGAAAAGGAAAGTTCAATGCGAAGGACATGGCGACTCATGCGCTGCAAGTCTTCGAGCGGCTCAACGCCGTGCCGCCGAACTGGCTGGAGACCCTCGGTTTGTCGGCCGTCTACTTCGTCTCGATCATCGCCGCATCGTCGGCTTGAGCTTCGTGACCGTTTTCCAGTTCGATCCGGCGCGGCTCGACGGGGCCGCAGCGCAAGGCAGGGCGAAGCCGGAACCGGCGCTGGTGCTCGATGGCCAGTATGCCGGCGAGATCCGCCGCGCGCCCGCCACGAAGCTCGATGAGAAGGCCGGCCTGCGCTTCATCATCGCGCAGTTTGCCTCCTCCGAAGCCGCGCATCAGGCCTACGGCCAGCTCACGGCTGCGCAGTCTCCGGCCGTCGATGTCGCGCAGTTCGGCCAGAGCGTCCTCGTGCAGGCGCCGCAAAAGAAGAATGGACCCGCGCAAAAAATCCACGAGGCGCTCGTGGAAGCCGGCGGCAAAGTGGCCGACACCGGCGAGAGCAACGGGTGGTTCAATATCAATCTCTGTGCCGTCGCTCCGAGCCCGGCGGCGGCCGCCCGGATCCATGGCGACCTCGACGCATGGCTCCTGATGCCGCCGCATTTCCGCCCGCCCGCTCCCTGGCTGAGTGAGCCTGACCCCGCCGTCCGCCGGGCGTGTGAGACCTACCTGAAGATCGAGAAAGTGAAGCGCGACGCCGCTCAGGCTCCCGAGCTACTCCAGCGCCAAAAGCGGAGCATGATCACCCAGATTCTCAATCGCGGAAAAGGTGATCGGAACTTCTACCAGGAAACCAACGCGCTGCGCGATCGGCTTCAACGCACCGCGGTCGAGTGGATTCGCGCCGCCCACGATCCCGCGCTCGACGATGCCGTGCTCGCGCATGAACTGGCGCGGCCCCAGCCCTCCCTGGAAAATCGCGAGGCGTTCGTGAAATGGAACGCCGAAATGCGCCGGCTCATCACCCACCTTGCGCCCCCGACTCAGGAGGCCGCCGTGGAAAATGAGGACGATGAAGGCGACGAGGAGGAGGGATCAAACTGGCGCGACGCGGTGTCCGGCAAAGTGACCGTCGCGGACCGCACGATTACGCTGCAGGAACTCAACTTCGGGACGCCCGCGCGCGACCTCCCTGCGCTCGCAGACTGGCTCTCCGCGTGCGGATTTGCCGACGTGCGCTACGGAGTGCAGAAGCACACGCTGCGCGAACTCTCGGAGAGCTTCGGGAAATTTTAGAGACTCCGGAGGAGTCCTCGCCGCGCCTGTAGGGCGTCTGTGCCAGACGCCGGAGCGGCGAGAGGGGGCGCGGCGTTTCACAGAAACGCCCTACAGTGCGCCGCTTCCGGCTGAGCGTCGCTACTTCCCGGCTGTCGGCAGCCGCAGGCACGCGGCTTCCTGATCCGTCCGCATGAGCAGGAGGTCGCCGCTGAGTGCCGGCGGGTTCCAGGTCTTGCCCGCGAAAACGCGGTGCCGGGCGAGTTCATTCGGCGCGTCGGGCGTGGGCGCGAGAAGCACGATCTCGCCGTTCTCGGCGGTGACGAGGAGCAGGTCCCCGGCGAGCAGAATCTGCCCGTGGCCGTAGCGGCCGTCTTTCCATCGGCGCGAGCCGTCGTGCCAGTCGACGCACGCGAGGATGCCATCGTCGAGACCGTAGAGAAACCCGTCGCGCTCAAAGAAACTCGCCATCTTCACGCGAAAGTTCACGGATTTCCAAACTCGCGTGGCCGCGAGTGCGCCCGCGGTGTCGCGCTGGATCCGGAGGAGCTCGCTGCCCACGCCGTAGCCGCTGGAGAAGACCACCTGATCCGGGCTCACCGCGACGGGCTGGGCGACGTGCGGCTGGCGGATGCCCCACGGATATTCCCACAGCACGGCACCGGTGGCGGGATCGTGCGCGGTGATTGCGATCATGTTAAAGATCAGGATCTGCGGCACTCCGGCGAGTGTCGTCAGCATCGGTGAACTGTAGCTCGAGGGCTGCGAGCCATTCCGCCAGGCCACCTCGCCATCGCTCGTCCGATAGGCCCACAACGATCTCTCGTGCGACTTGCCGGCGCTGACGATCACCTTCCCCTCATGCACGAGCGGTGAACCCGCGTAGCCCCATTCAGGCCGCCCACCCTCTGCATCCCGGTAGAGATCGCGTTGCCAGATTTTCGCGCCCGTCTCCAGCGCCAGGCAGTTGAGCAAGCCGGTGCCGCCGAGCGTAAAGACGCGGCCCTCCACGATGGTCGGCGTGGTCCGTGGGCCATTGCCACCGAAGGAGGACTCGAACCGCACTGGATCCGCATGCGCCCAAAGCTGCCGGCCGGTGCGCACGTCGAGGCACGTCACCGTCTCCTCATCCCCGCGCTGTTCCATCGTCACGGCGCGATTTCCCACGATGGCGAAGCCGGACCAGCCGATCCCGATGGGCTGCCGCCAAAGCACCTGTGGAGGCTCCTTCACCCAGTCCCGAGCCAGCACCGGGCCGCCGGTCAGCACTCCGTTGCGCGTCGCGCCGAGATACTGCGGAAAGTCGGGTCGCCCACTTTTCTCCAAGCCGGCCGCATCCTCGGCGGGCGGCGGCGGCACGATCACTTCGCCTTTCCAGCGCGGCGTGAAGATCGGAATAAAATCTCCCGTCACCCCATGAAACCGAAACGCCCCTGCCGCTCCGCCCGCGATGCCGAGCACGGCGACCGCGACGCCGAGCCGCAGCCGCCACGCCGCTCGCGAAAAGAACAGCCACCACAGCATGAGCAGCAGCGCCCCGACGCAACCCAGGCCGAAGATCACGATATTCCGCATCTGGAACGCGGACGTGGACTGCTGGTGAGCGATGACGATGGCAATCGCAGTCAGGAGCAGAATCACGGGCACTGGCCACCAGCGGATGCGCTGGCTCGGGAGGTCGGGCATCGGACTTGATTGGAGGAGCCGGGTGCGCGGGTCAATGCTCCAGCGACCGGAGCAGACCGAGAGCGCATTGCACCATGCAGTGACTTCCATCGACGCGAACGGGCGCGGCATCCTCCGGCCGCCGGGATCCGCGTTCCGCGAAAGGCTGGCTCACAACCGATGATCGAGGTGGATCGCGTCGAACAATTCCTCCACCAGCCATTCGCCCGCGCGGCGGGTGCCGCAGTCGAGCCGGGCGCGGCCGGTGAGACCGGGCCGCAGACGCGGGTCGGCGGCGTCGATGCGGCAGCGGCTGACGTGAGTGACCTGGGAGGAGAAGACCTTGCCCGTCGCGTCGAGCGTGATGTCGCCGCCGGCGAGTGCCGTGAGGGCGTGCGGAAGCGCGCCGCCGGTCAGTCGCAGCGGCGCGGTGGTGATGCGGCCGGAGAAGGTGACGCCGGGAAAGGATCGGGTGCGGAATTTCACCGCGGCGCCTTCCCGAATGCGCCGCGCTTCCTTCTCGCTGAGCGGAAGGAGCAACTCGCGGGTGCCATCGGCGACGATGCTCAGCACTTCATCGCCCTGCCGGACGAACTGCCCGCGCCGCCGCTCGAGCAGCCGCGTGGTGACCACGCCATCGCACGGGCTCACCAGTTCCAGTTCCTCGACGCGGCGCGCGGCCTGCGCTTCGTTGGCGCGGGCTTCATTGAAGCGACGCTGCCCCTGCTGCACCTGGCCGCTGGTCGTTCCGCCGGTGGCGCTGAGCAGGGAGATTTTCGTGAGTTCCATGGCGATGCCCGCCTGCGCTTTTTCCACGGCGAAGGTGCGATTCTCCAGCCGCGCGAGGCGCTCGCCTTTGGTGACGTGCTGCCCTTCGCGCACGAGCATTTCCGCGACGATGCCGGGCTGCGGCGCGCGAACGACACCAGCGGCGGAAACTTCGACCACGCACTCGCGCTCCACCCGCACGGGCAGCGGCGCGAAGGCGAGGAAGACGAGACAAAGGGAAGCGGTGGCCGCGAGGAGCAGCGGGCGGCGGCGTTCGCGCGGAGGGAGCGCGGCCGTGTCGCGGATGAGGCCGCCGGCAAAGCCCGCGACGGGCAGAACCATCGAGAAGAGCCACCCGGCGAGCAGGACATTGCCGACGAACTCGAGCCCGAGCGGCGCGAGCATTTTCCGCAGGAATCCGGCCACGATGACCGCGATCCAGACGAGGTAGGCGCTGCTCAGAATCGCGTAGAGCAGGAAGATGCCGCGGCGCGGTTCGCGCTGCCGAGGCACGAGTCGCGCCCCGAAGAACCAGCGGCGCAGCGTGCTCGAGAGCGTCCCGAAGGACTTCTGGCGCAGGTGCGGTTCGCCGAGGAAATCGGCGAGCATGTGGTAGCCGTCGTAGCGCATCAGCGGGTTCGCGTTGAAGAGTACGGCGCTGACGCTCGCGATGAACATGAGGGACAGGCACAGGTCGCGCGCGAAGCCGGGCGACAGCAGCCGCCAGAGCCAGAAGAGCACGGCGGCAGCGATCAGCTCCGCACCGAAACCGGCGGCGGCGACGACGATGCGG
>JANPHH010000304.1:0-7718 GCA_031424375.1 Chthoniobacter sp.
CCGGGTGCAGCGCGCAACTCGTGGCGCTGCCGCTGAAAGTCCCGTTGCCATTCCAAATGCGCGTCCAGTTTACCCCGCCATCCGTCGTGCGATACAGGCCGCCCCAGTTCACCGGCGTGTCGCTCGGCGCGGCGGGCGTGACCACATTGCTGTCTGTATTCCACACGCAGGCGAACCACGTCATGCCGCTCGGGTCGTGCGGGTCCATCACGACATCGCGGGTGAAATAGCGCATCTCATTTTTCGTCCTGTCGAGCCAGGTGCCGCTGCCGGGCGGGAGGTAATAGACGCCCGACGTCGGCTTGTAAGCGCCGTTCGTGAGCGTGGCTGGCGAGATGGCGGCATCGCCGACCTGATGCGCGCAGTAGCTGGCGACGAGGCCGCCATTGGGCAGCACACTCACGGTGTAGGGATGCTGCACCGCAGTGCCGTTGCGCAGCGGCGCATTCAATTTGCTCCACGACGAAGTCGCCACATCGAAGACGTAGATGCCGTCCTTTGCCGCATCGCTGCTCACGACGCTCACGTAGAGCTTTCGCGCGGTCGGGTCGAAGGTCATCGACACCGGATTGGCCCCACGCTGGCCGGCGGCGACGCCGAAGTCCGTCTTGAGCACGTGCCACACATTCTCGCCGGGTGCTTGCCAATACACCCCCGGTGCAGCCTTGCTCGCCGAGCCGGTGTTGTCGGTGTGCGCATCGTCGGAGCCGATAAATTCGTAGGCGGAATTTGTGAACGCAGCCGCCGCGTAGCGCGTGCCGGTGAGCGGGTCGTGCGCGACGGCGTTTACGTCGCCTCCGCCGAGCGTCGTGTGGTCAAAGGGCCAGCCCCAGCGCTTCCCGCCATCGGTGCTGATGGCCATCTGCAAATCGAGCATCGCCGCGAGCATCACGCCACCGCCGCAGAAATCGAGCTGCGTGCAGACCGTCACTTCGAGACCGTTGCTGAGATAGCTCTGGCCATTCGGAATGAGCTGCCCCGCGCCGTGACCCGTGTTGTCCGCCGTCGTGTAAATTTGCTGCCACAGCGGCGACGCCGTGTCGGCGTTTGTGCTCAGCGTGATTTGTGCGTTGTCGCAAAAAAGCACGCGCCCCGGCTGCGAAGGATGCACAGCGAGTCCGCACGGCGCGGCGTAGCCGAGGTCGCTCTCAAACCTCCTCCCAATCGTCCCGGTGCGCTGCGTGGTGCCGAGCCAGCCCGTGACGATGTTCCCGTTGCCCGCCGTGGTGAAAATGTTCTGCCACGCTCCGCCCGGAGAAGTCACACGCCACACCGCGCACGAGTCCGGATAGCTCGTCGGCCGGTTCACCGCCACGTAGGCCATATCCGCGTTGCCGCGCGACATCGCCACGATGGTCGGGCGCTCGGTGTCCGTGAGCGGGCCGGTCACATCCACCCAGTTTGCCGCGCCCCAATCGAGCCGCCACACGTGGCCCGTGCCATTTGCGAAACTCTGCGGTGTGCTTTGCGAACCCACGGTCGCCGTCGTCGTCACCGCATAAAATCGAATCTGCCCCGTGGCCGTGTCGCGCCCGCCGGCGAAGCTGCACATCGTTTCCGTCGTCGGCAATGCGACCGATGCGCTGAAAGTCTGTCCGCCATTCGTCGAATAGAGCAGCCCTTGATTCGTAGCGACCCAGCATTCCTCCTGCGCTCCGGTATTCCAAAACACACCCGCCACGCGCCCCTGCGAACCGGTGAACGTGGATGCGATGGAAAAGGTGCCAGCGGTTCCCGCATTGCGGTAAAAACGGATGTCGCTGCCGGTGCAGGTGAGGAACGTATCGCTCCGCAGCGGCGATGCATGGACGCTGATGCCACGCAGCGACGACGACCAATTCGTCAATGGCGTCCACGTGTCGCCGTTCGTCGTGCTTTTCATCGGGCGCACGAGCGTGGCCTCCGTGGCGGAACGCCGCTGCTCCGCCGCGTAGAGCACGCCGGGCGTCGCGGTGAACTGCACCTCGGTGAACTGCTTCCCTTGCAACTGGTCGGAACCAATCGTCGTCCACGACACAAAGCCATTCGTCGTGCGCAGCACGTGGCTCATGTCCACGGTGAGGAAGGCCGTGCTCGTGTCGTGCGGCGAGAAGCTCGGCGCAAACATCCCGCCGCCACCACCGATGCCGCGCGGTGTCCATGTGGATGGCGCCGCGGCGTGCGCCAGCGAGGCGTTTGCGAGCACGAGTGCGAGACGGAGGAGCGTTTTCATGCCGCACATTTTCCGCCCATTGCGGAGCCCGTAAATGCACCCACGGGAGTATTGGCCCGCCTGTGCGGCGAGGTAAGCTGGGCGCGATGAAACACCCGCCTTCGCGACCCTGGCTGCTCGCCGTGCTCACGCTCTGCGTGGCGCTCGTGCCGGTGTGGCTCGCGTGGAATCGCTTCCGCGACGAGGCGCAGCGCAAGGACGCACAGCTCTTCGAGGCGACGAGCGGACTCGCCGGCGAGCGGCTCCAGCTCATCGTGGTGCGCCACCTGAATGTCTTCAACATCCTCCGCAACCATCTCCGCTCGCAGCCGGCTCCCGTGCGCGATGCGCTGCGGATTCCTCCGGGGATGAAGCCCGCCTTTCCGCACCTGCGCGCCTTCGGCTACGCGGCCATCCAAGATGGGCGCACCATTTTGGAGTGGACCGGCTCCGACGACGCAGCGCCGGTGAAAGTCGGGACCGACCTTGCCTCGAATGCGCGAATAGCCGCGGTCTTCGAGCGCGCGGCGCGAACACCACTCCCATTCGCAGCCTTGGACACGCCGGAGGGCACGCGGGCCTTCGTCGCCTGCGCAGTGGGTGACAGCGCGAGACCGCGCGGCTTCGTCGTCGGCTGGCTCGATGTGGACTCCCTCTGCCGCGACTCCAGCACAGCACTGCTCGCGAATGGCGTGCTGACCGCCGCGCCGCTCGCGGAAGCCGCGCCGCTCCCGCCGGGTGCGCGCCTCTTCACGATTCGTGAGGGCGAGATGCAGCTCCCGATTGCCATCGCGCGCGGACCGGCTTTTCACGAGACCTACGGTCACGTGTCGCCAGCACTCGTCCTCGGCGTCGGAGCGGTTTGCGCCGTGCTGCTCGCCTTCCTCGTCTTTCAAGGCACGCGCGCGATGCAACTCCGCTCGGCACTCGATGCAGAGCGAATGCGCGCCCGGCTCGTGCAGGGCTTTTCGCACGAGTTCCGCACACCGCTCAGCGTCATCCTCTCCTCGACCGACCTCCTTTCCTCCTACCTCGACAAACTCGAGCCCGCGCGGCGCAACGAGGTCATCGGGCAGATTCACGACTCCGCGCATCGCATGTCGGAAATGGTCGATGAAATCCTTCTCCTCAACCGGCTCGAATCGGCACGCGTCACGCCGCAGAAATCGCGGGTGGACCTCTCCGAGCTATGCACCGCGGCAGCGCGTGAAATCAGCACCGCCACCCGGGACCGCAACCGCATCGAGGTGAACGCCGGGGGCAGCGCGAACTGTGACCCGGCACTCCTTCGCAGCGTGCTCGCAAACCTGCTCTCCAACGCTGTCAAATACAGCGCATCCGGCGCGACCGTCCGGCTCGCCACGGAACAGCGCGATGGAGCAATCGTGTTCACCGTTTCCGACAGCGGCATCGGAATCCCCGCAGACGACCTGCCGCGCATCGGCGAAGCCTTTCACCGTGCGGCGAACGTGGGCGACACACCGGGAACGGGCCTCGGCCTCGCCATCGTGCGCCGCAGCGCCGCCCTGCTCGGCGGCGCATTCGCCATCAAAAGAGAGGAAGGCCGCGGAACTGCCGCCACGCTCACCCTGCCCGCCGCATGACGACCATCCTGCTCATCGAAGACCACGCGCCGCTGCGGAAAAACCTCCGCGACATCCTCACCCTCGAAGGCTACCGCGTGCTCGAAGCCGCGACCGGCCCCGAAGGACTTCGCATCGCGCGCGAACAACGGCCCGACCTCGTGCTTTGCGACATCATGCTCCCCGGCTGCGACGGTCTCGAAATCCTCGCCGCCCTGCGCGCCGACACCGCCACGCGCGCGCAGCCATTCATCTTTCTCACCGCCAAGGGCGAACCCGGCGACATCCGCGCCGGCATGAACCTCGGTGCCGACGACTATCTTCCAAAACCCGCATCGCGCCCCGACCTACTCGCCGCCATCCGCACCCGCCTCACGCGTGCCGCGCAGCAGCGCCCGGCAGCGCTCGACTTCAGCAACGCCGCCCCACTGGAGAGACTCGGCATCTCCCCGCGCGAAGCCGAGGTGCTGCTGTGGATGGCCCAAGGCAAAACGAACCACGACATCGCCACCATCATCGGCTGCACTCACGCCACGGTGAAAAAGCACAGCATTCACCTCTTCGAGAAGCTCGGCGTCGAGACGCGCGGAGCAGCGATGCTGATTGCCATCGAGTCGCTTTCCTCCTCGTGAGCCAAACGCTCTCGAAGCACAACACCTCCCGGCTACGGGCGCGCCGCCGGCACCGGTTTTTCGCTGCGGAGGATCTCCTGCTCGGGGGTGAGTTGGGGCGTCTTGCCGCTGAAGATGAGGCGGTTCGGTTTTTCGGCGAGCGTTTGGGTAAGGGATTTGGCGTGGGTCGAAGCGACTTTCAGGTTTTGTAAGACGACGCTGAGTTCCTTCATCCGCGCCGCAAATTGTTTGTCGGTGCCGCCCACGAATCCGTCGGTGGATTTCAGCACGTCCTGCAGTTTCACGAGCGAGGTCCGCAGCTCGGCGAGGTTGCCTTTGACCGGGCCGTCCACGTCGGAGATCAGTTTGTCGGCGCGCTTGAGCAGTGCGTCAGCAGTGGCGGTGGCGGACTGCGCGTTTTCGGCGGCTTTGCCGATTTTCGGGAAGGCGTCCTGCAAACCGACCTTCAGCGTGTCGAGCGTGTCAGTGGTTTTCTTCACGATCGGATCGATCGAGTTCAGCACATCGCCGATGCTGGCGAGCATGGGCTGCACGGTGCCGAGCAGGTCGTCGATGGATGCGGCGCTGCGACCCTGGAGCAACGCGCCGCTGGTGAGTGGAGGGACGGACGGACTACCCGCTGAGAGGGCGATGAATTTCTCGCTGAGCAGCGTGTCGGACGAAATCGAAGCCTTCGCGTCCGACGGGATGTCGGGCACGCCGTCGAAGAGATCGAGGCTGACGCGGACGGCGTTGTAGTGCGCGGTGTTGCCGGTGGTATTGCGCTCGTCATTTTTCAGCAGCCGGATTTTTGAAACGATGCCCGCGGGTGCGCCGGCATAGCGCACTTCGGAGTTCATGCGGATGCCGGTCACGTCGGTGAAGTCCACGTCGATCGTGCGCTTTCCGCCGCCACTGTGGCCTTTGCCCAATGCATTCGTAAGCGCGATGAGGAGCACGGCGCTGCAGGCGATGACGCCGAAGGCGATGAGGTAATCCGAGTAGTTCCTTTTCATGTGAACGCAGTTGTTTTGGTGCGGGGCTGGCCGAGCAGCCGCTCGACATAGTCTTCCTTTTTCAGCTTCAGCGGCACGGGGCCGTCGGCTTCTCCGTTGATGAATTGCTGCACTTCGAGATTCGCGTGGGTGCGGATTTCGTCGGGCGTGCCTTCGGCGATGATCTTCCCCTGATTCGGTCCGGTGCCGAGCATGATCATGCGGGTGCCGATGCGAAAGGCGCTGGTCATGTCGTGCGTGACGACCATGGCGGTCACGCCGAGCTTGCGCGTCATTTCCTGGGTCAGAATATCGACGACGCTGGTCATAATCGGGTCGAGCCCGGCGGTCGGCTCGTCGCTGAAGAGCAGCTCGGGATCCAATGCCAGCGCCCTCGCGAGGCCCACGCGCTTTTTCATGCCGCCGCTGATCTCCGCGGGCTTGAGATGCTCGAAGCCGGTGAGCCCCACCATCTCGAGCTTCATCTTCACCATCAGATCCACGATCTCGGGGCCGAGTTTGCCGTGCTCGAGAATGGGCAGCGCGACGTTTTCGCCAACGGTCATGGACTGGAGCAGCGCGCCACTTTGAAAGAGCACTCCGAAACGGCGGCGGATCGGCGCGAGGTCGCGTTCCTTTTTCCCCACGATCTCTTCGCCGAAGAGTTTGATCGAGCCGCTCGTGGGTTGCATGGCGCCGATGATGTGGCGAAGCAGCGTGCTCTTTCCGCAGCCGGAGCCTCCCATGATGATCATGGTGTCGCCTTTCATTATCTTGAAGGAGATGCCGTTGAGGACCCGGCGGCCGTTGAACTCGCGGACGAGATCCGTGACTTCGATAATGGGCGTGGCGGCGGGGCTCATGCGGCGAAGAAGAAGAGGCCGGTGAGGACGGCGTTGGCAATGAGCATGATGAGCAGCGACCACACGACCGAGCCGGTGGTGGCCTGTCCCACGCCCTCGGCGCCGCCTTCCACGGCGAGACCCATGTAGCACGAGATGGTGATGACGAGCCACGCGAAGACGCCGCTCTTCACGATGCCGCTGTAAAAGTCCCAGACCTGCGGGCGGCTCACGCAGTGGTAGATGTAGTTCGCGGTGTCGATGTGCAGCGCGAACTTGCACACGACCCAGCCGCCCACCATGCCGACATAATCGCCAAAGATGGTGAGCACCGGCAGCATCACCATCATCGCGATGACCCGCGGCACGATGAGGAAGCGGATCGGATTGATCGCCATGACCTGGAGCGCCTCGATTTCTTCGGAGACCTTCATCGTACCCAGCTCGGCGGTGACGGCGGAACCGCTGCGGCCGATGACGATGACCGCGATGAGGAGCGGCCCGAGTTCGCGGAGCAGCGACATCGCCACGAGGTCGGGAACGAAGCTGGCCGCGCCCATTTTTTTCAACTCGCCGGCGCTTTGCATGGCCAGCGTCAGCCCGATGCTGAAGGAGGTGAGCGCCGCCATCGGCAAGGCGCGCACGCCGATCAGCACCATCTGATGAAAGACGTGCGAGAGCTTGAATGCCTGCCCGCGAAACGGCGCGACGAACGTCCAGTAGAGGATGCGCCCGCAGAGCGTGAAGTAATCCTTCACGCCGCGGTGGGCGGGCCAGCCAGCGCCGCCTTGGCCTCCGCGAGCGTCGCGTAGATCGGGAAAATTTCGCTCAACCGCACGAGATCGAAAATCGTGCGCACGCGGGCGCTCACCTCGGCCAGAGCGAGCCGCCCGCCGAAGCTTTGCACCTTCTTCACATACTCGACGAGCGTGGCCAGCCCCGAGGAGTCGACGTATTCCACTCCGGCGAAATCGAGGAGCAGGGCCCCTCGCCTGGCCTTCGCATGGACGCCGAGGATTTCGCGCAGCTCCGGCGAGCACGCGAGGTCGATCTCACCGCTGAGCGCGATGATGCACAGACCGTCTTCTTCGAACTCGCGAACTTGCATGGGGCGAGAGGGTTAGCAGCGCCCCGCGAGCGGCGGAAGGGCAAAGTGCCAACTCGCATCGCGACCCTGGAGGACCAGCCTACGGCCGGTCAGTGGCCGCGGACGAGGTAGATGATGAGCAGAATCGGAAGCGGGATGCCGAGAATCCAGAGTAGGGCATAGCCGATTTTACCGGATTTCGTGATGAGGGTTTCGAGGCGTTTCATGCTTTCGGAATCGTCGCGCTGGAGATAACTGCGCGTATCGGCCGGGCAACTCCGGCGGGTGAACTAGGTCGTGTTCACGAATTGCGGGTCGCCGCTGAAATACTCTGCGCCACGGGGGTGGAGGGAAGCGCGCCGTCGCTTCCCTGGCCGGTCCTCGACCACGGCACCGACGGCGCGGTGCC